>DATJOR010000030.1:0-42667 GCA_035506875.1 Mycobacterium sp. | reverse complement strand
CCCACAGCAGCAAGAAGCCGAACTGTGCGCCGGCGCTGACATTGGCCGCGACATTGCCCGGGTCGACGTAGGCGATCGCGGCGACAAATGCCGGGCCGAGCAGATACCAGCCCGTCTTGAGCCGTCCGCGGACGTCCTGCGACACCTAACCCACTTTCAAGCGGCGAATAAGAAAGTTAGGTTAGCCGAAACCTTCAGCCCGCGGCGTAGAGACCGCGCCCGGTGACCAGCGGCAGATCCAGGGTGGTTCGGATCCCGGGCGGCGCGGCCACCACGGCGGGGATGGCGTTGACGACGCGCATCGCGGTGGCCACCAGGCCGGCATGATTGTGGTCGCCGTTGCGGCTGCTCAAGCAGATGTCGACGCCGTATGACGGTTCGCCGGTGATCTCGATGCGGTACGAGCCACCGGCCTGTGCGGGTTGCGGCCAGTCCGGGCAGAGGTCTTCGCGCAACCGGGTGACGTGCTCCAGGACGACGACGGGGTCGCCGGCAACCAATCCGAGCACCTCGAACCGCAGCCCGGCGGCGCTGCCCTTGCGGATATGTCCCGACGCGATGTCGAAGTCCTCGGGTGCCGGCTCGCGCACGTACATCTCTTCCACCGCGTCGAGTTCGAGCCCCAGCCCCGCCGCGAGCTGGCGCACCACCGATCCCCACGCCAGGCTCAGCACACCCGGCTGCAGCAGCATCGGGATTTCGTCGATCGGCTTGCCGAACCCCATCACGTCGAACATCACCGTCGCGCTGTCGTAGGTGGCGTAGTCGACGATCTCCATGCAGCGGATCTGCTCGATGTTCTGGCAGGTCCCGGCCAGCGCCAGCGGTAGCAGGTCGTTGGCGAATCCGGGATCGATGCCGTTGACGAACAGGCTCGAATTACCTTCCCGGGCAGCATCTTCGATCGGTGTCAGCATCTCCTGCGGGAGCACTTGCCACGGGTACTGCAGGAAGACGGCGCTACTGCCCACGACGTTGACTCCCGCGGCCAGGATGCGGCGGTAGTCGTCGAGAGCGTCCGGCAACCGGTTGTCGGCCATGGCGGTGTAGACCGCGCACTGCGGTTTGGTGGCGAGCACCGCGTCCAGATCGGTGGTAGCGGTGATGCCAGTCGAATCCTTCAGTCCGGCAAGCTCTCCGGCATCTTTGCCGGCTTTGGCTTCCGACGACACCCACACGCCGGTGAGCTCGTACTCCGGATTGCTGATGAGTGCGTGTAGGGCGTGGACGCCGACGTTGCCGGTGCCGATCTGCGCGACGCGAATGGCCTTGCTCATAGTTCCCTCACAGGTCCGGGATCGGTAGGTCGAGGTTGGGGAAGGTGATCCCGCCGTCGACTTCGATTACCTTGCCGGTCAGGTAGGCGCCCGCGGGCGACGCCAAATACACTGCGGCAGCAGCGATCTCGTCGGGCTCGCCGAGACGGCGCATCGGTGTCACCTTTTCCATCGGCTCGCGCAACTCGTCGTTGGACGCGACGATGTCCAGCGCTGAGGTCGCGATCGAGCCCGGTGCGATGGCGTTGACCCGAATCCGCGGGCACAGGTCCAGGGCGGCCAGCCGGGTGTAGTGCGCCAGCGCGGCCTTGGCGGTGCCGTAGGCCGCGAACCCGCGGCCGGCCACCCGTCCCATCGTCGAGGTGATGTTGATGATGCTGCCGCCGCCGGAGTGCTCGAGCATCAACGGCGCCGCGGCGGTGGTCAAGGCGTGGGCGGTGGCGACGTTGAATGTGAACGCGGCCTTGAGATCCTGCGTCGACGTGCTCAACAGCGCGTTGGGCATGGTGCCGCCGACGTTGTTGACGACGATGTCCAGCCGCCCGAACGCTTCGACGGCATGGCCGGCCAACTCGGCGGTCACTTCGGGATGCGCCAAGTCTCCGGCGACGATGTGGGCCCGACGCCCTTTGGCGCGGACCTGCTCGGCAACGGCCTCAAGCTCGGATTGGGTGCGCGAGGCGATGACGACGTCGGCACCGACGTCCGCGAAAGCCAATGCGATGGCTGCACCGAGGCCGCGCCCGCCACCGGTGACGACGGCGACTTGAGAGTCGAGTCGGAATTTGTCCAGGATCACGGGCGCCACCGTAACACCATTTCTGAAACACGTTCTAGTTTTTTTGCATCGGTTTGAACCGCGCCTGTGTAGTCAATCCCGACGTCATCGACAATGACGGGGGCGCACACATGTCTTGGCTCGAGCCCGAGCCTGACCCGCATGCGCGGCTGGCCGAAGAGGCTGTTCATGCCGGTGTACGCGCGGGTCAGGCCTTGCAGCGGGCGACGGCAGCCCAGCGCTCCGCCGCCGACAGCGTGCAGAGATCCGCAGAGAGTCACGAGCGGACCGCAACCTCGTATGAGCTAGCTGCCGAACGGAGCGATCAGCGGGCCACATATCTGCAGCATGCGGCTCGTCACCGCGCGTACGCGGACGAGGACCGCCGGATGGCTGAGCGGTTACGGCAAGTGGCTGAAGGCAACGCGACGGGCGCCGATCGGTGACTCGCCGGTCTAGGACTTGGCGCCCGCCTTGGCCGGTGTCTTTTTAGCCGGTGCCTTTTTAGCCGGTGCCTTTTTGGCGGCTGCTTTTTTGGCGGCAGCCTTCTTCGCCGGAGCCTTCTTGGCCGGAGCTTTCGCGGCGGTCTTTTTCGCCGGCGCCTTGCCGCCGTCTGACCGCGCCTTCACACTGGCCTCCAGCTTCGCGAGCAGATCGGAGACGTCTTCGGTCTCATCGAGCTCCTTCGGCTGTTCCTCGGTGGTAAATGCCTCTCCGCCTTCGAGTTTGGCCTGTACCAGTTCGTGCAACTGTTCTTGATAGTCGTCGTGATAACGGTCCGGGTTGAAGTCGTCGGCCATCGACTCGACCACCTGCCCGGCCATTTTGAGTTCCGCCGGTTTGATCTCGACCTTCTTGTCCAGCACCGGAAAGTCGGGGTCGCGGATCTCGTCGGGCCACAACAACGTGTGGATCACCATCACCTCGCGCTTGCTGAAGTCCTTGACCCGCAACGCCGCAAGCCGAGTTTTGTTGCGCAACGCGAAATGCACGATCGCCACCCGGTCGGTCTCGGCCAGCGTCTTGGCCAGCAGCACATACGATTTGGTGGACTTGCCGTCCGGCTCGAGGAAATAACTGCGGTCGTACATCATCGGATCGAGTTCGTTTGCCGGGACGAATTCCAGCACATCGATTTCGCGGCTGCGCTCTTCGGGCAGCGTCGCGATGTCGTCGTCGGTGATCACCACCATCTGGCCGTCGTCGGATTCGTATGCGCGCGCGATATCGCGGAACTCGACGACTTCCCCGCATACCTCGCACACGCGCTTGTACCGGATGCGGCCATTGTCCTTGGCGTGCACCTGATGAAACTTGATGTCGTGGTCCTCAGTCGCGCTGTACACCTTGACCGGGACGTTGACCAGTCCGAAGGAGATCGAACCCTTCCAGATGGAACGCATAGAGTCAGTATGCCCATATGGCCATGCGGATACGCGCCTAACGGCGATGCGTCAGCTGTGCCGGTGCGCCGCGGCGTCCAACGCGGCCCGATCCGGCAGGTCAGCACCCGCGCGAGTGACGGTCAGCGCCGCCGTCGCGCTGGCCGCCTCGAGTGCCTCGGTCAGCGCATCGAGGTCCAGTCCGGCAAGCTCGCCGCGCCGCTGCGCGCCCAACAAGTCCTGCGCCCAGAGCGCGTCGATCAGGCCGACCATGAACGAGTCCCCGGCGCCGACGGTGTCGACGACGTGGACCGGCCGGGCGGGGACGTGTGCTTCGCCGGCCGCGCAGATGGCCGAGGCACCCTGGTCGGCCATCGTCACCGCCACGATGGCGGGACCCAGCGCCAGCCAGCTTTGTGCGATCTGCGCGGGTGGACGGTCGGGGTCGATCCAGCGGAGATCTTCTTCGCTGACTTTCACGATGTCGCTACGTTCGACGAGATGCTCGATGCGTTCGCGCGCCAGGTCGCGGTCGACGATCAGCGACGGCCGTACATTGGGATCGAAGCTGACCGTGGCCGACACCCGGTAGGTGTCGACGAGTGCCGCGACCGCCAGGCAGCCCGGATCCTGCACCGCCGCAATCGATCCGGTGTGTACCAACAAGGGGGGTGCCACCGGCGGTATGCCGGAGAGCCGCCAGTCCAGGTCGAAGACATAGTCGGCCGATCCGCTTTCCCCGATGGTCAGACGCGCTGTCGCGGTCCGAGCAGCGCTCTGGCTCTCCGAAAGCAGTTGCGCACCGGACGTTTTAACGTAGTCGGCGATGCGCCGGCCATGGGCATCGTCGGCGATGTGGGTCAGGAAGTCGATGTCGCGACCCAGCCGCGCGAGTCCGACCGCAACGTTGAGGGGGCTACCACCGACGTGCTCGTCGGGCTCGACGATGTCGATCAGCGACTCGCCGATCACCAGCCCGCGGCTCATCGCACCAAAGCCTCCAATGTCGCCCGAGCTCCTTTGGAGTGCAACGAATCCAACGCCCAGCGGTATGCGTCGACGAAGCGTGGCTCGTGGGCCAGATTCCCGAACACCGCGGTGATATCGATGAACGCGGTGGGATTCTCGTGCTGCGACCTGGCGATCGGCACCAGCGAGTCCGCCAACTGGTCCACCACCTCGATGGGCTTACCCCACTCGTCGACACCTTCGGCGTAGCGAGCCCAGCTCGCCACCGTTGCCGCCGCCAGCCGGACCGAACCGCCGCTGGCCAGGTTGTCGCAGATAACGGGAAACAGCCATTTCGGGATGCGATCCGACGAGTAGGCGCACAGTCGCGCGACGGTGTCGCTCACGCCCGGGTTGGCGAACCGCTCGATCAGGGTGCGGCTGTAGTCGTGCAGGTCGACCCCGGGTACCGGCCCCAGCGTTGGGATGGCCTCGAAATCGAAGTAGGCGAGCAGAAATTCGGCGATCAACGGATCACGTGCCGCGTCGTGGACGAACTCGTAGCCGCAGAGACGGGCGAAGTAGCACAGGCTTTGATGTCCCGCGTTGAGCAGCCGCAGCTTCATCATCTCGTACGGGACGACGTCGTCGACCAGCAACGCGCCGGCCTGCTCCAGCGGGGGCCTGCCGTCTGCGAAGCAGTCTTCGATGACCCAGGCGGCGAACGACTCGGCCACCACCGGCCACCGGTCGTCGACACCGAAGTCGCGACGCACCGCCGCGGCCATCTCGAGTGTGGTGGCCGGCGTGATCCTGTCCACCATCGAACTCGGGAATCGGGCGTTTTCCGCCAACCACTCGGCGAGTCCGGGATCCCGGCGCTCGGCGTTCGCCAGGACGACCCGCTGCGCGACCAGACCATTGCTCTCGATGTTGTCGCAGGACAGAATCGTCGGAGCGGCGATCCCACGGTCGCGGCGCCTGGCCATGGCCTCGGTGATCAACGAGAACGCGGGTCCCTCGGGATCACGGTAGCCGCCCTCGGTGATGGTCAACGAAATGATCCGGGTGGATTCCGCGGCCAGCACGTCGAGCGCTCCGCCCGGATCGTCGGGGGCGTAGCGATAGTCGACGATCGACCCGATCACCCGGGAGTCCCGGCTGCCGTCAGGGCTTTCCAAAGTCAGTGTGTAGAGCCCGTCCTGGTCACGCAGGACGTCGCGCATCGGCCAGTCTGCGGGCAGCACTCCCACCCCGCAGATACCCCACTCGCACGCCAGGCCTTTTTGCAGCAACCGGTCGATGTACATGGCCTGATGCGCGCGGTGAAAGTGACCGGCCCCGATATGCGCGATACCGACGTCGATGCTGGCGCGGTCATAGTTCGGCGCTGCGATCGGCAACCTTTGCAGCGCTGCGTTGTTCAGCTTGATCGCGTTCGGCACGATTGGACACCTCCTAGACTTGGGAACCTCCAGCGGTCACGGCCGACATCATGAGGGTATCCGCGAGAGCGGCCCACGAATCAGTTATCGCGGCTGCGCCGGCGTCGATCAGTTCTGAAGTGCGGCAGGCGCGTTCATCATCCTGCAGGAACATCACGTTGCCCACAGTGACGAATCCGGCCGCGACCGCGGATTTCACACCGGGCACCGAATCCTCGACGGCCAGGCCCTGGTGGCCTTCGATCTGCATGACCTGGCCGGCATGCAGATACACCGCCGGGTCCGGCTTGCTGGTCGGCACCGGAAGCGAATCTTCGGCGCTGAAGCGCAGATCCACCGGAATGAGCGGATCGAGGCCGGTGGCGGTGAAGCACCCAGCGAGGCGCTTGGTGGCACTGGAACTGACCGCGGCCAACGCGTACCGCGACGCGAGGGCTTGCAGTGGAGTAAGCACCGCGGGATCCGGCTTCAACGTGGCGGCCAGATGGGCCGTGACCCCCTCGCGTTCCTCGAGCACCCACCGCTCGAGTTCGTTGGCCGACAATGCGCGACCATCCGCCATATCGGCGTGTGACGCGACAACGGCGGCGGGACGCCCGTCTGCCAGCGTCTGCTCCATCGGCACCCCGCACCGCACGGCGAGATCGATAGCGGTGCTGCGGAAGTTCTTTCCGACCGCCTGCTTGCGCAACTCTTCCGCGGTAAATGGGGCAGTCACGCCGAACCTGACCAGCAGGCGGTTGGTCACCTCGGCCGAGGCTTCGAATGCCGGTCTTTCGGACGGGAACAGGTTGTCATCGGCGTCCAGGAGCAACGTCGTTATTGGTGCAGGGTCGAATTCGCGCACCACCAGCAAACCGTGCTCGTTCATCACGACACCATCTCCCGTGCATTGTCGCGCAACGCCGCGCGCAGCGTGGGAATCACACCGTGTTGATCGATGTCGGCAATCATGTCGCCCAAGCGCTCGGTGAAGCCAGGAATCGTTCGCAGTTCAGCGAAGATCTCGTGCCGCAGCAGCGCACCGGGGTTGCTGCCGTCCATGTTGGCCAATTTAGTCAGCAACTCGCCCTGCGGATCGTCGATGCTGAACTTGTGACCGTCGAGGTCATAGCCGCGCACATAGCGGGCCCACCCGGCGATTGCCAACATCAACAGTTCGTGCGGCCGTCCCTGCGCGATCGCCTCTTGTAGGGACGGCAGCACAAACGACGAAATCTTCGTCGACCCACGGCGGGCCAACCGCGACAATTGGTCGCTCATACGCGGGTTGCTCAGCCGGGTGAGCAGCGTGTTGCGGTAGCCGGCGTTGTTCATCCCAGCCACCGCCGGTAACAGCGGCTGAATCTCGTCGCGCATGAGCTGCTCGATGTAGTCGTAGAGCACCTGGTCCTTCATCACTTCGTCGGTGCGTTGGTAGCCGGCCAGCACGCCCAAGCACGCCATCGCGATGTGTGTTCCGTTCAGCAGCCGGGTCTTGACGGTCTTGTGGTCGCTGACGTCGGCCACGAACTGTGCGCCGACTAGGTCGAGCGGCGGGCGGCCGTTGCTGAAAGTGTCCTCGATGATCCATTGGCAATGCGGCTCGGTGACCACCGGCCACTTATCGGCGACACCAAATGTGTTCTCGACGAATTGGCGCTCGAACTTGGAGGTCCGGGGAGTGATCCGGTCGACCATCGTCGACGGGAACGCGACGTGGGTATCGATCCAGCGGGCAAGCGCGGGATCCTTCAACGCGGCGAATGAGACGAGTGCGGTTCGCGCCGCCTGGGTGTTGTCGGGAATGTTGTCGCAGCACAGCACCGTGAACGGAGCAATGCCGGCGCGGCGGCGCAGTTCGAGGGCTTCGGCCAGATACCCCCATGCGGTCGCGCACCTATTGGAGCCAGCGGGCTCGACCAGATCGGCTCGCACGTCGGGGTGGTCGGCGTCGAACTCACGGGTAACCGGATCCAGGAAATACCCGTTGCCGGTGATCGTCAGGCTCACGATGCGGGTGCCGGCATCGGCCAGAGCGGCCCGGACCGCGCCGCCGTCATTAGGTGCGTAGTGGATCGAGCCGATGGAGCCGACCACGCGAGCCGTCTGCTCGTCATGACCGCGCTCCACGACCGTGTAAAGCCCGTCTTGCGTCGACAGCAGGTCTTTGGCGTCGGGGGAGTGCAGACTCACCCCGGTAACGCCCCACTCGGTGGAAATGCCCGAGCAGGCGAGGTCGTCGAAGTAGACGGCTTGATGGGCACGGTGAAAGTTTCCTGCGCCGATGTGTACAACACCCCGTCGCAGGGTAGACCGGTCGTACGTTGGCACCTCGATTCGCCGGGAATGTAGTGGAAGGGTCGCATTACTGAGAGGGACGCCACATGCTGGACGCCAAGGGATGACATTGCGCATCGGGGAACGGTGCCCGATGCGGCCGCGGATCGAAACCCTTTCGTGTTGAGGCTCACATTTATTAACGGCGAGGACATAATTCGTGGTGAGACGGTGTTTTCGCCCCTGTAACGCGTAGGTTGGCAGCATGGCGTCGCAGGTGAAGCTGACTAACGCCGACAAGGTGCTCTACCCGGCCACCGATACCACCAAAGCCCAGATCTTCGACTACTACACCCGTATCGCCGAGGCGATGCTGCCCCACATCGCCGGCCGCCCGGCTACCCGCAAGCGCTGGCCCAACGGTGTCGACGAACCGTCGTTCTTCGAAAAGCAGCTGGCCTCATCGGCACCTGACTGGCTGCCGCGGGCCAGCGTCGCACATCGATCCGGGACGACCACCTATCCGATCATCGACAGCGTCGACGGGCTGGCGTGGATCGCCCAGCAGGCCGCACTCGAGGTACACGTGCCGCAATGGCGGTTCGAATCAGAGTGGACCCGCAAAGGCGAAGAGCTCAAGCCTGGACCGGCAACGCGGCTGGTGTTCGACCTCGACCCCGGCGAGGGCGTGACGATGGCTCAGCTCGCCGAGGTGGCCCGCGCGGTTCGCGACCTGATCGCCGATATCGGCCTGACCACATTCCCGCTCACCAGCGGCAGCAAAGGCCTGCACCTCTACAGCCCGCTGGACACGCCGGTGAGCAGCCGGGGTGCGGTGGTATTGGCCAAACGTGTTGCACAGCAACTGGAAAAGTCGATGCCCAAACTGGTCACCGCGACGATGACCAAGAGCGTGCGTGCGGGCAAGGTGTTCCTGGACTGGAGCCAGAACAACGGATCGAAGACCACCATCGCGCCGTATTCACTGCGTGGCCGGGAATATCCGACCGTCGCCGCGCCGCGCAGCTGGGAAGAACTCGACGACAAGAAGCTGCGTCATCTACGCTACGACGAAGTGCTGAAACGGGTCGAGCGGGACGGAGACCTGCTGGCGCCGCTGGACACCGACGTGCGAACCCCGGATCGGTTGACCAAATACCGCAGCATGCGCGACGCGTCGAAAACCCCGGAGCCGGTGCCGAGCGCTAAACCCCCTGCTGGCCAAGGCAATACGTTCGTTATTCAGGAGCACCACGCCCGTCGGCTGCACTACGATTTTCGCCTCGAACGCGACGGCGTCCTGGTGTCGTGGGCGGTGCCGAAAAACCTGCCCGAAACGACCGCGGTCAACCATCTGGCGGTGCACACCGAAGATCACCCGCTGGAGTACGGCAGCTTCGAAGGCAGCATCCCGAAGGGGGAGTACGGCGCCGGCAAGGTCGTCATCTGGGATTCCGGCACTTATGACACGGAGAAGTTCCGTGAGGATGAAGTGATCGTCACTTTGCACGGTCAGCGAATCTCCGGCCGCTACGCGCTGATTCAAACCAACGGCGACCAGTGGCTCGTGCACCGGATGAAAGACCAGAAGGTTTTCCAGTTCGACGAGCTGTACCCGATGCTCGCCACCGAGGGTTCGGTGGCGAAGCTGAAAGCGTCGCAGTGGGCGTTCGAGGGTAAGTGGGACGGTTACCGGCTGCTTGTCGACGCCGATCACGGTAACGTCCGGCTGCGATCGCGCAACGGACGCGATGTCACCAAGGAATACCCCCAACTAGATTCGCTGGCAGACGGTCTCGGCGACCATCACGTCGTTCTCGACGGCGAGGTTGTCGCCCTCGATGGTTCGGGGGTACCAAGGTTCACCGAGATGCAGAACAGGAAGCGCGCCACCCGCATCGAGTTCTGGGCATTCGACCTGCTGTATCTGGACGGGCGCTCGTTGTTGCGGGCCCGCTACCGTGACCGGCGGCAGCTGCTGGAAACTCTTGCCGGCACAGGCAGTCTGATCGTTCCTGACCTGTTGCCGGGCGACGGTGCCGAGGCGCTGGACTACTCACGTCAGCACGAATGGGAGGGCGTGATCGGGAAGAAGCGCGACTCCACCTACCAGCCGGGCCGCCGGTCGGCGTCGTGGGTCAAGGACAAATACTGGAAGACCCAGGAAGTCGTCATCGCCGGTTGGCGCGCGGGCGAAGGCGGGCGCACCAGCGGCATCGGCTCGCTGCTGATGGGCATTCCGGATGCGGGTGGGCTGCATTTCGCTGGACGGGTCGGCACCGGGTTCACCGAACGCGACCTGGCCACGTTGAAGAAGACGCTGGAGCCGCTGCACACCGACGAATCCCCCTTCGACGCAGCGCTTCCGGCCCGCGACACCAAGGGCGTGACGTTCGTGCAGCCGACGCTGGTCGGGGAAGTCCGGTACAGCGAGTGGACCTCGGATGGCCGGCTGCGCCAGCCCAGCTGGCGCGGACTGCGCCCCGACAAGGAACCAAATGAGGTGGTGCGGGAATGAAATGGGTTACCTTCAAAGACAAGAACGGGGAGCGGGCCGGGGTGCTTGCCGGCGACGCGATCCATGCACTGCAGCAGGGCGTGACCCTGCTCGAACTGATCGGGCACGGTGCGGACGGACTGCGAGAAGCGGGGGAGGACGCACTGCGTTCGGCGGCCGCCGTGCCGCTCGACCAGGTAACGCTTTCGGCGCCGATCCCGCGGCCGCCGTCGATCCGGGATAGCTTGTGCTTTCTCGACCACATGCGCAACTGCCAGGCGGCGATGGGCGGCGGCCGGGTGCTCAAGGACACCTGGTACCGGATTCCGGCGTTCTACTTCGCCTGCCCGTCAACCGTTCTCGGCCCGTATGACGATGCCCCGATGGCGCCCGGGAGTGCCTGGCAGGATTTCGAATTGGAGATCGCCGCTGTCGTCGGCACCGCGGGGAAAGACCTGTCGGTGGCCGAAGCGGAACAGGCAATCATCGGCTACATGATCTTCAACGACTGGTCGGCACGTGACCTGCAACAGCTGGAAGGCCAGTTGGCGATCGGCCAGGCCAAGGGCAAGGACAGCGGAGTCACCCTCGGCCCGTATCTGGTCACGCCCGACGAACTGGAACCCTACCGCCGCGACGGCCGATTGGGCTTAGAGGTGACGGCACGGGTCAACGACGAAGTGATCGGCACCGGTTCGACCGCAGCGATGGACTGGACGTTCGCCGAGGTGATCTCCTATGCCTCACGCGGAGTGGAGTTGGCGCCCGGCGACGTGTTCGGTTCCGGCACCGTGCCGACCTGCACACTAGTCGAGCACCTCGACCCGACCGCACCGGAATCGTTCCGCGGCTGGCTGCACGACGGCGACGTCGTCACGCTGACAGTGCAGGGGCTCGGCGAAACCCGACAAACCGTCCGGAAAACCCCTGCGCCGCAACCACTATTGGCGCGGCTCAATCCCGATGCCGTCCCCGCCGCCAAGCGGGTCAACCCGGCGAAGGCGAAAATGCCGTACACCCGCGGGTTGCACGAGGTCGCCGACCGGGTGTGGGCGTGGATGCTGCCGGACGGCGGATACGGTTGGAGCAACGCCGGTTTGGTTGCCGGCGACGGCGCCTCGCTATTGGTCGACACGCTGTTCGACCTGCCGTTGACCCGCGAAATGCTCACCGCGATGGCGCCCGTCACCGAACACGCGCCGATCACCGACGCGCTGATCACCCACTCCAACGGTGACCACACCCACGGCAACGAACTGCTGGACTCCTCAGTCCGGGTGATCGCCGCGACGGGCACCGCCGAGGAAATCGCGCACGGCATGGCTCCCGAGATGCTGGTGATGACGCAGACCGCGGACCTGGGCCCGGTCGCAACGCCATATCTGCGAGAACGGTTCGGGCCCTTCGACTTCGGCGGGATCACGCTTCGCAACGCCGATCAGACCTTTGACGACCGGCTCACCATCGAGGTCGGCGGGCGGGAGGTACACCTGTTGAACCTCGGCCCTGCGCACACCGCCGCGGACTCGGTGGTTCATGTGCCCGACGCCGGGGTGTTGTTCGCTGGGGACCTGCTGTTTGTCGGCTGCACACCGATCGTGTGGGCCGGCCCGATCGCCAATTGGGTTGCGGCATGCGACGCGATGATCGCGCTAGATGCGCCGACGGTGGTTCCGGGCCACGGTCCGGTCACCGACGCGGACGGCATCCGCGCGGTACGCGGGTATCTCGTCCACGTCGCCGAGCAGGCCGAAGCCGCCTACCGCAAGGGCTTATCGTTCGTGGAGGCGGCCGACAGCGTCGACTTGGGCGAGTACGCGAGCTGGCTGGACGCCGAACGCGTCGTCGTCAACGTCTACCAGCGTTATCGCGAACTCGACTCGAACACACCGCAATTGCCGGCAATGGGATTGCTGGCGATGCAGGCGGAGTGGTTCGCCAAACACGGCTGACGAGCCAACCCGATCAGCACTGCGTTGCGGCGCGTACCACGCGGCGCCGGGACGGGGAATCGCCGTCTCGGTTAGCGGTGACTTCAAGGCAGAAGCCCTCCCATAGTTCGCTGGATACCCTCGCTCGAGTTCTTACCGTCGGGTCGCCCGGACGAAGCTGATCGAGGCGGGGGCGCTGGTCTGTGCTTCGACCGCCAGCGGCGCCATACCTGCCGCGGCGAACAGATCAGCCAGGCCGAACATGGCGGTATCCCACCCGTGGGCTTGCAGATGGGCCGCGACGTCGGTGTGCTCGCCTGGATAAGTCAAGTCGGGAATGTCCAGATCCAGGCCGTGTTCGCGCCAGCGGTCGGTCATGATCCGGGCCTGCCGCTGCGCCTCCTCGGTCTGACCGCGCACCGATCCGTAATCCGCGGCGAACGTGCTGCCTGCGGCGCTCAGCGCGGTGACGTTGTCGAGCAAACGAACTTCGGCCTCGGGCGGCAGAAAACCGATGAGCACCCCCTCGGCCAGCCACGCCGTCGGTTGAGTGGCGTCGAAGCCCGCGTTTTGCAGCGCCGCCGGCCAATCCTCGCGAAGGTCGATGCCGACCGCGCGGTGCTCGGCGCCGGGCACAGCGCCGAGTTCAGACAATGTCGCGGTCTTGAATTCGATGACTTCGGGCTGATCGATTTCGTAGAGCGTGGTCACCGCCGGCCAGGACAGCCGGTACGCGCGAGCGTCCAGTCCCGACGCGACGATCACCACCTGGCGCAGGCCCGCGCTACCGGCCTGGGCGAAGTAGTCGTCGTAAAAGCGGGCCCGGGCAGCGAATGTGTCGATCATCCGGGGAAATCCAACACCGTCGTCGACGTCGGCGAAGTCCAGCTCACCTGACGCTACTTTCGTGAACAAATCCAGCCCTACCGCGCGGACCAGCGGCTCGGCGAACGGGTCGTTGATCACCGGATCGGGACGTCGGCTCGCCGCCGCCCGCGCGGCCGCCACCATGGTCGCAGTGGCGCCGACGCTGCTGGCCAAATCCCAACTGTCACGGTCACTTCGTGCCATGAACCCAAAGTAGGCCTCGATGCTGACTACTCGCTTACGGTTGCTGCATGACAGCTGTGGACTTGGAGACGCTCGAGGACAACATCGCGCGTGTCACGTTGAATCGACCCAACCGGTTGAACGCCATCGATGGTTCGCTGATCGACGCCATGGACGATGCGCTGGATGTGCTTGGCACCGGCGAATTCCGGGCGGCGATCCTGACCGGCGCCGGGCGCGGATTCTGCGCAGGCGCCGACCTGAGCGGCACCGGGGAGGCCTGGACCAAAGCGGCACCACAGGCCCCGCCATTCAAGATCAACTACGACGCCCAGGTTCGGCTGGCCGATCTGTACACCCGGCTCTACGAGCTACCGATACCGGTGATCGCCGCGGTCAACGGCGTCGCGGTCGGCGGCGGGCTGGCGTTCGCGTTGCACTGCGACATCCGGATTGCCTCCGACCGAGCCCGGTTCGGCTCGGTCTTCATCAAGGCGGGGTTTTCGTCGATGGACATGGGCACCAGCTATCTGCTGCCAAAAATCGTCGGAGCCGGCGTGGCGCGGGAGCTGATGCTGACCGGCCGGATCATCGACGCAGATGAGGCCTACCGGATCAAACTGGTGCACGAGGTGGTGGCGCCGGACGAGCTGATGGAAGCAGCGCTGAAGATGGCCCGCTCGATCGTCGAGAACAATGCCTACGGGGTATGGCAGACCAAGATTGGCCTCAATACCGCGCTGGACGCGCCAAGCCTGCGGCATGCCAAAGAGATCGAGAACCGCACCCAGATCCTGAGCGGATTCACCAACAACCCCCGTGAGGCCGCCAAGGCGCATCAGGAGAAGCGGTCTCCGGTGTGGGATCCGCTGTAGCCGTTAGGTTCGCGGCGGCCCGCTGCGCCGGCTCGGGCACCTGTGCCGCGTCCACGGCATCGCCGCTAGGCTTTGGCGATCACCTTCTCCGCGAACGTCTCCAGGTTGCGGATTTTGGTGTCGAGTGGCTCGGTGTCGGCTCCCATGATGTAGGGGATCCGAAAGCCCACGATGACGTCGGTGACGCCCTTGTCCTCGAGGCGCTTGACGCCGTCGAGGGTGAAGCCGTCGACCGAGATCACGTGGATTTCGAACGGGCCGGTCCTGCCTTCCTCCTCGCGAAGCTGTTTGACCCGCCCGATGAGCCGGTCGAGTTCTTCCGGATCGCCGCCGCCGTGCATCCAGCCATCGGCGCGTGCGGCGCGCCGCAATGCGGCGTCGGCGTGGCCACCGATGAGAATCGGGATCGGCTGTGTCGGAGCGGGAGTCATCTTCGTTTTGGGTATGTCGTAGAACTCCCCGTGGAACTCGAAGTAGTCGCCGGTCGTCAGCCCGCGAATGATTTCGATGCACTCGTCAATTCGCTTGCCGCGCTTGGCGAACGGCACGCCCATCAGCTCGTAGTCCTCCGGCCAGGGGCTGGTGCCGACGCCAAGACCCACCCGGTTGCCGATCAGCGCCGCCAGTGAGCCGGCCTGCTTGGCCACCAGGGCCGGCGGCCGGATCGGGAGCTTGAGGACGAAGAAGTTGAACCTCAGCGTCGACGTCACCGCGCCCAGCGCGGCGGTCAGTACAAACGTCTCGATAAACGCCTTGCCGTCCAGGAATTCACGGTTGCCGTCCGGCGTGTACGGGTACTTGGAGTCCGACTCGAACGGATATGCGACGCTGTCCGGAATTGTCATGCTCGCGTATCCGGCCGCCTCGGCGGCCTTTGCCAGCGGAATGTAGAACGTCGGGTCCGTCATCGCTTCCGCATAGCTGAACCGCATGCCATCTCCTCAGGCGGGTAACCGTATTGACGACCAAATACTAGGACGCGTTACCGGCGCTGGCCGTGACTTGGACTGTTGCCCGGTGTCCCCGATGGCGGAAGAATGTGACATCACGATCGAAGCGAGCGATCGGAGGCCCGATATGACTACGAGCATTCGCCGGAGCGGAGTCATCCGCGAAGTCGCTGAGTTGGTGCACACCCTGCAACAGCGGGAGGACGCTGACGTCGAAACGGTCTTGCGGGAGTTGACCCAGAGTGCCGTCGGCGCCATGCCCGGCGCGGCATATGCCGGCATCACCATCGCGTCCCGCCGGGGGGAGGTGCGAACGGTGTCGGCGACCGGCCGCTACCCCGTGCTGCTCGACGAAATTCAGCAACGCAACGAGCAGGGGCCGTGTCTGTCGGCGGCCTGGGAACACCACGTCATCCGGGTCGATGACATGGAGCTCGAAAACCGTTGGCCTGCTTACTGTCGAGAGGCCAGACAGACGCCCATCCGGTCTCTCCTCTCGTTTCAGTTGTTCGCCGACCACAACAACATGGGAGCGTTGATGTTCTACGCCGAACGGCCGCATGCCTTCGATGAGGAAGCGGTGGAAATGGGGCTGATCCTGGCCACTCACACCGCGTTGGCGTGGAATATGGTCCGGCGCGACGAGCAGTTCCGCAGCGCGCTGGCCTCCCGAGACATCATCGGTCAGGCCAAAGGCATGATCATGGAAAGGTTCAAGATCGACGCAGTGCAGGCATTCGAACTGCTCAAGCGACTGTCCCAGAGTTCGAATACGGCACTGGCGATTGTGGCCCGCCAGCTCGTCGAGTCAGCAAACGACAGCTGATGACTGTGACCGAGCGGGGCGCGGCGGGTCGGGACGCCGCGGCTGCGCGCGGCGAGGCGGCGCGTCGACGCGCTGGCCAGCTGCAGCAACGCAGGGCGGAGCTGGCATCCGGTTTGCCATCTGACGCCGAGACCGCGGAGCGTGCACGAACGCACGCCCTGGAGTCCATGGAGCGAGCCAAACGGGCGCATCGGGACGCCGCGGCAAGACACCTCGGTGCCGGCGAGGCGCACCGGCGCGCTGCGGCCACCCACGAGCAGGCCGCCATGCTCGCCGGTGACGGCGCCAGTGAAGCCCACCAGGACGCCGCGGAGGTCCACCGCGCCGCGGCGGCGCAGCATGAGGCCGCCGCGATCGTGCAAGCGGAGCTGGAGCAGCTCTCCGGTCAGGATTGAGCATCCATCATGAGTAGTGCCCCGTTGACGCCGCCTTCGGTAGCTTGAAAGCCGGTGCAGGTCACCCGGATCTGAGTGGACCGACCCCGGCGGTTGACCGCCTCTACGAGGGTCTCGCCCGGATTTTCTGGATCGACGAAGGCATTGCCGATCAACGGACGGACGGTGTCCATCGGCAGCCCGATGTCCAAACCGGTCAGGACTTCGCCGGCGGTTTCATCGGCGCGCAGACCCCACAACTCTTCGCAGCGCCGGTTCCACACCACCACCCGCATCTCGCGATCCACCACGACCATGCCGAAGTGCACGGAGTTGACCAGCGAGTCGACGAAGGTACGCGCGTCGTCGAGCTCGACGCTGCGCTCCCCCAGGACGTCGTTGATGGTATGCAGTTCGTCGTTGGTGGACTGCAACTCCTCGTTCATCGTCTCGAGCTCTTCGTTGGTGGACTGCAGTTCCTCGTTGGTGGTTTCCAATTCCTCGACCGTGGACTGCAGCTCTTCGTTGGTGGTCTCGAGTTCCTCGTTGGTGGACTGCAGTTCTTCATAGGCCGCCTCCAACTGACGGTTGGTGGTGACCACCTTGTCCAGCAGCGCTCTGGTCGCGGTGACGTCGAAGAACACGATCGACACGCCCAGCAGGCCGTTCTCCGCGTCGATCAGCGGGTTGACGTGGATTTCGAACCAGACGGTTTCTGCGCCGGGGCGTTGCCATTTGACATCTTGGATGCGGGCGGATCGGCGCTCGACTTTGGCCTGTTCGAGATAGGCGCGCAACTCGACCGGCCGATAGGACACCTCCAGGTCGCGCAACAGCCGGCCGATGTCGCGGACGGACAGCCCGAACATGGTTTCGGCCTGCTGGTTGATCATCGCGACGGTGTCGTCGCCGGTGACCACGATCTGGGCGACCGGGTTGGCGCGGAAAGCCGATTCGCGCACGGTGATGAGGCCGGGCAGATCGCCGTGTCGCTCATACATGGTCGCGGCGGGATCGTAGCGCTCCAAGCCACCGTGTGACCCCGGCGCTTTGCGGAAGACTCGCTGTTTGAGGTTCAGCGGCAGGAACCGATCAGTGTGGCTCAACAACATCTCGGCGTGGCCGAGGAATAGCGTGCCCTGAGCGGCTAGCGCGAAATGCAAGCGCCCCAGGACATTCCGTTGCGTGTCCGCGTTCATGTACATCAGTGTGTTGCGGCAGACCAGCAGATCCACCCGGGATATGGGTGCATCCTTGACCAAGTCGTTGCGGCCAAAAATCACCGCGCGCCGAAGGTCTTTGTGAAAGATAAAGCTGCCGTTGTGTTGTTCGAAATACTTTTCCAGCAGCTCTGCCGGCACCGACTCGACGGCCTTCTGGTCATAGATGGCGGCGCGTGCCTCGGTAAGTGCGGCCTCGTCGACATCGGTGGCGTAAATCTTCACCCGCCGCCGGAAGGACTCTGGGCCGAGCGTCTCGGCCAGCAGCATGGCCAGTGTGTATGCCTCCTGGCCGGAGGCGCAGCCCGCGCTCCAGATTCGGATTGGGGCGTCTGGGCCGCGCTCGGCCAGCAATCGCGGGATGACGTCCGTCGCGACGTATTCCCACGCGTCGGGGTCGCGGAAGAATGCGGTGACATTGATCAGGATGGTGTTGAACAGGGCGTCGAATTCGTCGGAGCTGGCTTGCAGCGCGTCGAGATACTCTTCGAAGGTTTCGTAGCCGGCCTGGGTCATGCGGTGGCGAACCCGCCGCACGAGCGTGGTGCGCTTGTATCCGGTGAAGTCGAACCCGCGTGAGTCCCGCATGTAGCGCAGCAGGGCTTCGAATGATTCGTCGGTCGTGCTTTCCATATCGTCCCGTCCGCCCAGAACATGCCGCGAACCGAACACTACTCGGGCGCCGATGGCGCGACCCCTCCTTGCGGTGTTCCAGCCCTCGCCGTCGAGCGGTCAGAGCTGATTTTCGGGGCCGATGACGGCCCAGACCGTCTTCCCCGACGGCATCGGTGTGCTGCCCCAGGCGCGGCAGATCGACGCGAGGATCGCCAGACCCGAGACCAGCTCGCCACCGCGATACGGATCCTCATGGCGGGCCGCCGGTGTCGAGCTGCCGTCCTGCACCGAGACCGTTACCGCCGTGCCGTCGGATTCCAATATCAGCACCGGCCCGCTGGCAGTGTGCTGCAAGACGTTCTCGACAAAGACGTTTGCGACGACGGTGGTCACCGGGATGAGCGCTTGATGGGACCACTGTGCGAGCGATTCCGCCACGAATTCGCGGGCCCTGCGCAGGCTGGCGAGCGAGGCGGGCAGTTCGGTGCGGACCCGCCTGCGGGCACGTCGTCCGTCTGTGACGGCAGCCAACGCCGCCTCGATCGTGGCGTGTACCGGGACGTAGCGCGTCATCCCGGTGCGTGCGATGGTCCTCCGGCGGCCGACGTGGCCGCACACCAAGACAATCGGAACATCGGGCCACCTGCTGACGTGCCAGCGTGCACTGGTGAACACCGACCACGCGGAGGACGACGGAACGTCGAGCCCATCGACGTCGATCAGCACCGCCTGTGGTTCATCCAGCGCCACCTTGATGACCGCATCGCGCAGGCTGCGGTAGGTGCTGCTGTCGAGCACGCCGTTTACGGTGAGCAGACAGACAGCTCCCGCCGTGTCCGCGGAAACCATCAAGGAACTAATCGGATTGCCCATCAGGTTGCCTGTGTTTGGTGTAGGCCTCGCAGAGCCGGTTGCCCAGCACCAACATCGCGTGCTCTGCCTCGTGGGCGATCGTCTCGTACCGCCCGGAGAGCATCCCGGGACTGATTTGGTCGGCCAGCCGCCGAGCCAGCTTGGCTTTCTCCTGCAGGCTGCGGATGGCGACCCACAGCGCACTCTCGGTCTCGTTGTCGCGTGCGCGCAGCAACGCATCGGCGGTCCAGGCATGTCCGACATGGCAACGGTAATTGCCCTCGCTCACAGAGATCAGCCCCCCGTTGCAGTCCGGGCAGGTGTATCCGGATGGCGCGCCGAGCGGCTCGGGGTCGATTTCCGTTGAGAACCGTCGTGCCATCGCTATTCGGTTTTCCAGCTCCATACGGGCATCCGGTTCCATCTCGCGTTCCTTAAAACCTCGGCCGGCCAATTGCTTTAGCAGGCCGCCCACCTCAACTGCCGACACCACGTGGTCGATGACGCCGGCCTCGATGGCGTTCAGCGGCATAGCGGTGAACAAAGCTTCCTGAGGTGTTTGGGCGATTGTCGTGCCACCGCGTGAGCGGATGGTCGCTAATCCGAGCGTGCCGTCGTCGAGCACACCGGACAGCAATACCCCAACCGCGCGCTGTCCGTAATGCAAAGCCACGGAGCGGAATAGCGCATTGATCGCCGGGCGGTGACCGTTTTCGGTCGGGCCTTCAGACAGCACGATTCGGTGGTCGTGCACGAGCAGGTGGCGATTCGGAATTCCGACCCGAATAGTACCGGGCTTCAGCGGTTCCCCGTCGACAGCCGGAGCCGCAGGCAGCGGTCCGTTACGCGACAGGATGCGGTCCAAAACACTCGGCGCCCCAACAGGGACGTGCAACACCACCAGGACCGCATACGGCAGATCCGATGGCAGGCTCGCGGCGAAGTTCGTCAGGGCTTCGACACCACCGGCCGAGGCGCCAACCGCGACCACGTTTGTGGTGCTAGTTTCGACCGGCATTTGGATTGCCACCGTTCTGACGGGTACCCACCGGACCGCCGAAGCAATCCGTTATCGAGGCACCTGGTCAGACTACGCGGATTTGGCGGCGAACGGACCTCCCGCGCTTCAAAACCGAGGCACCGTGAGTTCGACGTCTGCCAGCGCGAATGGGGGCGCGCCCACCCCGGCGATGGAATGTGTGCCCTGCGGTGTTTCTTCAACGATGCGTGCCTGGACGCTGCGCTCACCCACTGTCAAGGTCACCGTGCGGACGCGCGTCAGGTCTGCCGGTAACTGATCGAAAACGGTTCCCTGCCAGTGATATTGGCCGTCAATTGGATCGACGTGACCGGTCAGCCGGACCCGGACCTGTTCGGAGGTATCCACGGCGGTCAGGGTTGCCGGGCCGTCGTAGCTGTCGCCGTGCACGCCTCCGGACGGCGACAAGTCGAATGCCGATGTAAGTCTCCGGCGACGGGGCTGGTGCAGGTGGACTCGCTCGTTGAACACCTGTTGACTGCTGCGGCGCACCTCGACGCGGATGGGCCGTTTCATGAGTTGTAAGCATTCGACGGTGTAGCGAATGGCTTCTTGGGAGTCCGGCCCGTCAGCGATGAAGTAGTTGGGAAAGCCGTGCAACGCTACGCCGAGGTAAGGCTCCATTCCGTTCGTCCAGGCCTGCTGGATGGCCAGGCCGTTGGCGCCTACCAGGGCGTCGGGTGAGAGCCCGACCCGCAGGGAAAACCCTGTGCCGTAGACGATCGCGTCGGCGTCGTGATGGACACCGTCGGCGGTTCGGACACCCGCCGCTGTCACCTCCTCAATAGGCGATGTCACGAGCTCGGGCTGGCGACGCAGATAGCCCCTGGCTCGCCGCGCTTGCCGAACGAACCGCCGGGGCGGAAGTGCAAAAACTTTGACCGTTGCGCCCGATCTGGTCAGTCGGCCGATCAATCGCCCGGCGGCGGCGTCGGCGCCGACCACCGCGATCCTTCGACCGGCCGGGTCGAAATCGGCGGGTGCTGTCGCCGCGTGGAACGATACGCCGCGAAATTCCCTGCGGCCGAAAAGATCTGGAATCCACGGCACGAGTGGAGACGTGCAGGACACCACTAGCCGGCTCCGGCGGGTTTCGCCGTCGCCGGTGGTCAGCGTCCAGGTGTCGGTGTCGTCATCGAACACCGCGCTGACCACGCGGCCGTCCAACGTCGGAAGGCCGGCGAGGTCGCCGCCGACGACGATGACGTCGTCGATCACAGGAACCTGGTGCGCGTCCAGCCGCGGCGCGCGATCGGGCCCAGCAGATTTACCTCGTCGAGAAACTCCGCCAGCGGGGCGAAGCCCGCCACCTGGACCTGGTGGCGGTGCGGGCTGGTGCGTGCGATGCGGCGCGCCTGGCGCGCATCCAGGCCCGCCCGCTTGTATTGGACGGTGTTGGTGAACAGGTAGCGGAAGAACCACCCGCCCAGGCCGTTGACATTGCTCACAAACCACCGCTCCGGCCGTCGCATCCGCGGCGCCCGCTTGCGCAGGCCGTCGCGTGCGAACTGGATGTGGCGGGCCTCTTCAGTGACGTGAATTCGCATCAGCCGCTGGATGATTGGCTGTAGCTCGGGGTCATCCATCATTTGGCGCTGCAGCGAGTCGAAGATCTCCTCGCCGATCAACGCGGCGACCCAGAGCACCGAGCCGCGGAAGAAGAACGGCAGCGCGTTGATGATGATCCGGTGGTAAAGACGCGGGCGAACCGGCTTGGCGCCGACGCGCTCGATGGCTTTGCCGAACATCACCATATGCCGGGTCTCGTCGCCGAGTTCGGTCAGCGCGTAATGGGTGGCCCGGCTAGTGGGGTCAGTGTGCATGAGCTTGCGCAACAGCGCCTGGTTGAGGATGTTCTCGAACCAGATGCCGGCCGACAGGGTGTTCACCAGTTCCTGGCGGGAAAGTTCGATGCGCTGGGCGCGGGTCATCTGGTCCCACATCGGCGTGCCGTACAGCGAGACCGTTCGCGGCGGCAGGTAGAACTTGTCCGGGTCGAGCGGCGCGTCCCAGTCGATGTCGACGACCGGCGCATACGACTTCTTGACCGACCCCTTGAGCAGACGGTCGGAAAACTCCTCACGACCTGGGCCGACGGGCTGCACCGCAGTGGTCATGGTCCCCTCCTCATCGCCGCTGCGCGGCTGGGTGGTACCCCCACACCGCTGAAGATGGTCGGAACCGATGGTACCGGGTACCGATGGTTTCGCCTAGATCGTGGACACCAAATTTATTGCGGTGCGCGGAGTAGGTTCAGCGCATGGGACCATTTGTCATTCGCGCCGCCCTCACGGGATTCGCACTCTGGGTGGTCACCCTTGTCGTCCATGGTCTGACCTTCGTCGGCGGCGACACCAGACTGGAGAGAGCCGGCATCATCTTCGTCGTCGCGGTGATCTTCGGTCTGGTCAACGCGTTCATCAAGCCGATCGTGCAGATCCTGTCGATCCCGCTCTACATCCTCACGCTGGGCCTGATCCACATCGTCATCAACGCGCTGATGTTGTGGATCACCGCGTGGATCACCGAACACACCACCCACTGGGGCCTGGCGATCGACCACTTCTGGTGGACCGCGATCTGGGCCGCGATCGTCTTGTCGATCGTCAGCTGGGTGCTGTCGCTGGTGGTTCGTGATGTGCGGCGCACAGCGCGGCGCTGACACACTGGATGCATGCCTGAACTGCCCGAGGTCGAAGCGCTGGCCGACTACCTGCGCCACCACGCCGTCGACCGGACGATCGGGCGCGTCGACGTCGTCGCGTTCTCGGTGCTCAAGACGTTCGACCCGCCGATCAACGCGCTGCACGGTCTGACCGTGACCGGCGCCGACCGGTGGGGCAAATATCTCGGCCTGCGGGTCGGCGAACTGAACCTGATCGCCCACCTGTCACGGGCCGGGTGGCTGAAATGGTCGGACAAGCTGGCCGGCGCGCCGCTGCGCCCTGGCAAGGGTCCGATCGCCCTGCGCGTCCACCTGGGCAGGCCTGGCGAGGCGCCGGGTTTCGACCTCACCGAGGCGGGCACCCAGAAGCGGCTGGCGGTGTGGCTCGTCGAAGACCCGATGCAGGTGCCCGGCATCGCCGCGCTCGGGCCGGACGCGCTCGGGCTCAGCCTCGACGACTTGGGCAAGTTGCTGGCCGGGAACACCGGCCGGATCAAGTCCGTCATCACCGACCAGAAGGTGATCGCCGGGATCGGCAACGCCTACAGCGATGAAATTCTGCATGTCGCGAAGATCTCGCCGTTCGCGACGGCGGGCAAGATCGCGGACGGACAACTGGCCGCATTGCACGACGCGATGGTGTCGGTGCTGACCGACGCCGTGACCCGCTCGGTCGGACAGCAGGCCGCCACGCTGAAGGGGGAGAAGCGATCCGGTTTGCGGGTGCACGCACGTACCGGTTTGCCGTGTCCGGTATGCGGAGACACCGTGCGGGAAGTGTCGTTCGCCGACAAGTCGTTTCAGTACTGCCCGACCTGTCAGACCGGCGGCAAGGTGCTGGCCGACCGGCGAATGTCGCGTCTGCTGAAATAGTGGCATGACCCGGCAGAAGATCCTCATCACCGGCGCGAGTTCCGGCCTTGGCGCCGGAATGGCCCGCGCGTTCGCGGCCAAGGGGCGTGACCTGGCGCTGTGCGCCCGCCGTACCGACCGGCTCGACGAGCTCAAAGCCGAACTGTCGCAACAGTATCCGGGCATCACGGTGGCCGTCGCCGCGCTCGACGTCAATGACCACGCGCAAGTGCCGAAGGTCTTCGCCGAGTTGTCCGACGCGCTCGGCGGAATCGACCGGGTGATCGTCAACGCCGGTATCGGCAAGGGTGCGCCGCTCGGGTCGGGCAAGCTGTGGGCCAACAAGGCGACCATCGAAACCAATTTGGTGGCGGCCCTGGTCCAGATCGAAACCGCGCTGCAGATGTTCAAGGAACAGAGGTCGGGCCATCTGGTGCTGATCTCCTCGGTGCTCGGCGCCAAGGGCGTGCCCGGGGTGAAGGCGGCCTATGCGGCCAGTAAAGCCGGCGTGCGTTCGCTCGGCGAATCGTTGCGCGCCGAATACGCCACCGGGCCGATCAAGGTGTCGGTGATCGAGCCGGGCTACATCGAGTCGGAGATGACCGCCAAATCGCAGAGCACAATGTTCCTGGTGGACAACGAAACTGGCGTCAAGGCGCTGGTCGCTGCCGTCGAGCGGGAGCCCGGCCGCGCGGCGGTGCCGTGGTGGCCATGGGCGCCGCTGGTCCAACTGATGCGGGTGTTGCCGCCGCCGCTGGCCAAGCGGTTTGGGTAAGCCGGAAACCGCTCCCTAGGGTCCGGTTTCGCGGTCATCGAAACTGATGACTTTGCCCCGGTTGATCGACACCCAGTCCCGCGCCTCCAGGTAAGGGCGGAAGGTCTCGCTAATCAGCCGTTGGTCGGCAGGTGTTTTCGGCCGCTGCAGTTCGTATAAGTGCGGAAACTCCGTCCAGGCGGTGACGGCATCCCACAGTCGCACGGCCGCCTCGCCGCTGGGTGGATCGATGAGCACCGGGCCGAAAAGGCATTGCCCATCGGGAAAAAACATGGTCGGTACCCCGTAGCCCTCGGCGTCGACGACCCGCTGGTGTTCGGCCATCACCTCATCACTCGTCGTAGGGTCGGCGATCGCCTGGTCGACAAGTGCCGCATCGAAGCCGAGCTCTTCGAGGAGCTGCCGCGCGACGGCCTTCTCGTGCGGTTTGTGGCCCTCGACATGCAAGGCGCGGCCGGCCCGTTCGTACCACACGTCGAGATCGGCCATCGAGCGGCGGCGCAGCAGCGCTCCGATGCGCATCATCGACCAGCCATAGGACCACTCTCGCTCCCACGGGTGCTTCTTGCCCTCCTGGCGGTTGATCTCCTCGAGGCTGAAGAAGCGCCAGTTCACCGTGAGGCCGGTCAGATCGCGAACTTCGCGGATCCACCGCGACGTCTGGTACGCGTAAGGGCACATGACGTCGAAGTGGAAATCGACATAGGCAGGGCCGCCGGTCACATCGTTGACCTTAGGTTGCGAGCTTGAAGGCAACCGCACCGGGCTCAGCCGACCCGGCCTCTTTCGACGCGGTAGCGGCGCACCAGCGCGTCGGTCGAGCTGTCCGATTGCTTGTCCGGCGAGGCGTCCTCGGTGATGACCGGCAGCAGCGCCTTGGCCTGCGTCTTGCCCAGTTCGACGCCCCATTGGTCGAACGAGTCGATGCCCCAGACCACGCCCTCGGTGAAGACCTGATGCTCGTAAAGCGCGATCAGTTGGCCCAGCACCGATGGGGTGAGCCGGGTGGCCAGGATGGACGTCGTCGGCCGGTTGCCGGGCATCACCTTGTGCGGCACCAGATGGCGGGGCGTGCCTTCGGCGGCGATTTCCTCGGCCGTCTTGCCGAATGCCAGCACCTGGGTCTGCGCGAAGAAGTTGCTCATCAGCAAGTCGTGCATGCTGCCGGTGCCGTCGGAGGTGGGTAGATCGTCGATCGGCTGGCTGAACCCGATGAAGTCGGCCGGCACCAGCCGCGTGCCCTGGTGCAGCAACTGGTAGAAGGCGTGCTGGCCGTTTGTTCCCGGTTCGCCCCAATAGATCTCGCCGGTATCGGTGACGACCGGGGTGCCGTCTGTGCGGGTCGACTTGCCGTTGGATTCCATCGTCAACTGCTGCAGATACGCCGCGAACCGGGCCAGGTCGTTGGAGTATGGCAGCACCGCACGCGACTGTGCGCCAAAGAAATTCGAGTACCACAGTCCGATCAGCCCGAGCAGCACCGGCGCGTTGGATGCCAGCGGCGCGGTCCGGAAATGCTCGTCGACAAGATGGAACCCGGACAGGAAGTCCGCGAACGCCTCCCGCCCGATCGCAGCCATCACCGAGAGCCCGATCGCCGAGTCGACCGAATAGCGTCCGCCGACCCAGTCCCAGAATCCGAACATGTTGGCCGTGTCGATGCCGAACTCGTCGACCAGCTTCTTGTTGGTCGAGACGGCGACGAAGTGTTTGGCCACTGCATCGTCACCGAGCGCGTCAGTCAGCCAGCGCCGGGCCGCGGTGGCGTTGGTGAGCGTCTCGAGCGTAGTGAACGTCTTGGATGCGACGATGAAAAGCGTTGTGGCCGGGTCTAAGTCGGCCAGCGTGGCGATCAGGTCGGCGGGATCGACGTTGGACACGAACCGCGCCGAAATGCCGGCGTCGGCGTAGTGGCGCAGTGCCTGGTAGGCCATCACCGGTCCGAGGTCCGAGCCGCCGATCCCGATGTTGACCACCGTGCGAATTCGCTTCCCGGTGGCGCCGCTCCACTCGCCGTTGCGCAGCCGGTTGGTGAAGTCTCCCATCGCGTCGAGCACCTGGTGCACATCCTCGACGACGTTCTGGCCGTCGACGATCAGCGTCGCGTCGCGCGGCAGCCGCAGTGCGGTGTGCAGCACCGCGCGATCCTCCGAGACGTTGATGTGCACGCCCTCGAACATCTCGTCGCGACGCTGCTCGAGGTGCGCGGCCCGGGCCAGGTCGGTCAGCAGTTTCACCGTCTCACGGGTGATGCGGTGCTTGCTGTAGTCGATGTAAAGGTCGCCGACGGAGACAGTGAACTCACTGCCGCGGTCGGGATCGTCGGCGAAGAGCTGGCGCAGATGCGTCGTTTTGATCTGCTCGTGATGCTTGCGCAGGGCGCTCCAGGCCGGCGTCGCTGAGATGTCGGGAATCTGTTCCACCGCAGTCATGGCTTCGACCCTAGTCAGCTTGACCAGGGCGGCGATGAAGGCGAGGTGAACGCGGTGCTAACCGGCCGATCAGTGACCGAGTCGGCCGCGGCCCAACCTGAGCAACAGCATCGCCAGGTCCTTGCCGTCGGGGCCAAGCTCGCTGTAGCGCTCGATGACCTTCATTTCCCGGCTGTGCACCAAGCGGGTGCCGCCGGAGGCCATCCGGGCTTTGCCGATCGCCTGGGACACCTCGGTACGACGCTTGACCGCGGCCAAGATCTCGGCATCGAGCCGGTCGATCTCGTGGCGTAGGTCGTCGATGTCGGTGGGTTGTTCGATTTCGACTGTCATTTCAGACTCCGGATTCTCGTTGTGTGGAGGGTGTTGTGGTCTCATCCGGTATCGGGCCTCACACAAGAGACGAGCCCCGGATCTCAGAAGCGGACCACGGGGCTCTGGAAGCAGCTAAGCCACGGGCACCGCTGGCCGGTACCCGTAGAAAAATCGCCGCTGCATATTGAGCACGGACTGAGTGTGCCATTTGAAGGCCTGGTAGCGCAAAGGTGTCGCAGAACAGCGGTAAGTTTGGGGCGAGCATAGCCGCCGACGACGATGCACAGCGAGGCGATGAGGAGGAGCGGCGCAATATTGAGTGTGAACGTGACTGAGGCCGGAGCAGACCAACTTCTCGACGGCCTGAACCCGCAACAGCGTCAGGCGGTGCTGCACGAGGGCTCGCCGTTGCTGATCGTCGCGGGCGCGGGCTCCGGCAAGACGGCCGTGCTGACCCGGCGCATCGCGTACCTTCTGGCGGCGCGCGACGTCGGCCCCGGTCAGGTTTTGGCCATCACATTCACCAATAAGGCCGCCGTCGAGATGCGGGAACGAGTGGTGTCGTTGGTCGGTCCGCGGGCACGTTCGATGTGGGTGTCGACGTTTCACTCGACCTGCGTGCGGATTCTTCGCAACCAGGCGTCGCTCATCGAGGGCCTCAACTCCAACTTCTCGATCTACGACGCCGACGATTCGCGGCGTCTGCTGCAAATGATCGCCAAGGACATGGGCCTTGACATCAAGCGGTATTCGCCGCGGCTGCTGGCCAACGGCATCTCCAACCTGAAGAACGAGCTGATCGACCCGCAGCGGGCGGTGACCAACCTCTCCGATGACGATCACGCCGATGACCTGGCCCGCACGGTGGCCGCTGTCTACTCCGAATACCAGCACCGGCTCCGGACAGCCAACGCACTCGACTTCGACGATCTGATCGGCGAGACGGTCGCGGTGTTGCAGGCCTTCCCGCAGATCGCCCAGCATTACCGTCGACGGTTCCGGCACATCCTGGTCGACGAGTATCAGGACACCAACCATGCGCAGTACGTGATGGTGCGCGAGCTGGTCGGCCCCGATACCGGGTACGAGCCGGACGGTGTGCCGCAGGCCGAGCTGTGCGTCGTCGGCGACGCCGACCAGTCGATCTATGCGTTCCGCGGCGCCACCATCCGCAATATCGAAGACTTCGAACGCGACTACCCCAACGCGACGACGATCCTGCTGGAACAGAATTACCGCTCCACGCAGAACATCCTGTCCGCGGCCAACTCGGTGATCTCGCGCAATTCCGGACGCCGGGAAAAGCGGCTGTGGACCGATGCCGGCGAGGGCGAGCTGATCGTCGGCTATGTCGCCGACAACGAGCACGACGAGGCACGGTTCGTCGCCGAGGAAACTGACGCGCTGGTCGCCGGTGGCGAGTTGACGTACAACGACGTGGCGGTTTTCTATCGCACGAACAACTCGTCGCGGTCATTGGAAGAGGTGTTCATCCGCGCCGGCATTCCGTACAAAGTCGTTGGGGGCGTTAGGTTTTACGAGCGCAAGGAGATTCGCGACCTCGTCGCATACCTTCGGGTGCTGGACAATCCGGGTGACGCGGTCAGCATGCGGCGCATCCTCAACACGCCGCGGCGCGGCATCGGCGATCGGGCCGAGGCGTGCGTCGCGGTGTACGCCGAGAACACCGGTTCCAGTTTCGCCGACGCGCTCGAGGCCGCCGCCGAGGGCAAGGTTCCGATGCTCAACACCCGTTCGGCCAAGGCGATCGCGGGTTTCGTCGAGATGCTCGACGATCTTCGGGGCCGGCTCGACGCGCCACTCGGGGAGTTGGTCGAAGCGGTGCTGGAGCGCACCGGATACCGCGCGGAGCTGGAATCGTCGTCGGACCCGCAAGACCTGGCCCGGCTGGACAACCTCAACGAGCTCGTCAGCGTCGCACACGAATTCGCCACCGACCTGGAGAACGCGGCCGCGCTCGATGAGGCAGTCGGCACACCTGACGACGAAGACGTGCCGGACACCGGTGTGCTGGCGCAATTCCTGGAACGGGTGTCGCTGGTCGCCGACTCCGACGAAATCCCCGAGCACAGCGCGGGCGTGGTCACGCTGATGACGTTGCACACCGCAAAGGGGCTGGAATTCCCGGTGGTCTTCGTAACCGGTTGGGAAGACGGCATGTTCCCCCACATGCGGGCGCTGGGTGATCCGACCGAGCTTTCCGAGGAGCGGCGATTGGCTTACGTCGGGATCACCCGCGCGCGTCAGCGGCTGTATGTCAGCCGGGCCAAAGTGCGTTCGTCGTGGGGCCAGCCGATGCTCAACCCGGAATCGCGCTTCCTGCAGGAAATCCCGCAGGAGCTCATCGACTGGCGGCGCATCGATCCGACCCCGTCGTTCAGCGCGCCGGTCAGCGGCGCCGGGCGATTCGGCTCGCCGCGCCCGTCGCCGGCGCGCGCGTCGGCGAGCAAGCGCCCGCTGCTGGTGCTCGAACCCGGCGACCGGGTCACCCACGACAAATACGGGTTGGGCCGGGTGGAAGAGGTTTCCGGCGTCGGCGAATCGGCCATGTCGCTGATCGACTTCGGCAGCTCAGGTCGGGTCAAGCTGATGCACAACCACGCTCCGGTCAGCAAGCTTTAGCCCGGTGACGATGCAGGCCGGAACGGCCTGAGGAGGAAGCGGGCAATCCGGCTCAGTCGTCCAGCAGCCATTCTTTGGTGCGCGGCAGCAGCACCAGCACCACGCTGGATATCGGCAGCAACGGCAGGAGGTGCACGATCCAGGCGACCCGTGCACCGGCGATGAACACGCCACCGTAGGTCAACAGCGCGATCACAGCGCTGGCCACGATCAGGTAGCGGCCGACGGACCGCCGCAGCAGCAACGAAATCACACCGCCGATCGTGGCCAGCGCGAAGACCATCGCGAGGAATGCCACCGCGACGCAGAACAGGCGGTCGGATTTCCACCAGCCCGCGATCAGGTCGGTTGCCACCACCGAGGTCGCCCAGCCGCTGATGATGCTGACGGCGGCGGCTGCTACCGCCGTCGCGTTGCTGGGTTCGCCGGACAGCGTGCTTGCGGTGCCCGGGCGCGAGCTAGGTGCGATGTAGCTGGAAGGCGGTGGCTGGCGCGGGATGTGGGTGGTGTGGGCGTCGTCCAGAATCGCCGGCATCGGCGCAGTCGGCGCCCGCCGGATGATGCGTGTCTGGGGTTGATCGTCTGGCGTGGGGTTGTTCGGGCCGGTCACCGGGTTAACCGGCGAAAGTGCCGACGGACAGGCCCCGTTTGGCCAGCCACGGCACGGGGTCCACGCGTTGGGTGCCGCCGAGCAGCACCTCGAAGTGCAGGTGGGGGCCGGTCGAATTGCCACGATTGCCCATGGTGGCAATCTCGTCGCCCGCCATCACGCGCTGGCCGACGCTGACCAGCGTGGTGTTGACGTGACCGTAGAGCGTGACCGTTCCGTCCGCGTGCCGCAGTTTGACCCACATGCCGTAGCCCGCGGTCGGGCCGGCGTCGATGACAACTCCGTCGGATACCGCCCTGATCGGGGTCCCGATTGCGTTCGCGAGGTCGATACCAGCGTGCAGCACACCCCAGCGATACCCGAAACCGGAGGTGAATATGCCCTTCGTCGGCATGACAAATAGTGGCTGTTGCAGCCGGGCCTCGCGCTGGGCGCGCTCCTGGGCGAACGCGACGCCCTTGGCCAGCTCTGCGTTGTGCACCGCGACGTTGGCGGCGGGCTGTACGACGACCATCTGCATACCGCGGGCCGAGGTGCTGGTGGTGCCGCCGTTCATCTTCGCCGAGTCGGCGGCCAGCACGGTCTCGGCGTGCGCGTGATCAGAAGTGTGGGTGGCGGAGTGTGCGGCGGCGGCCGCGGCACCGGCGGCCATGGCGCCGATCAACACCCGGCCGCGGACGGGGCCGGTCGGCTGCTTGCGGTGCTGGCCTGAGCGTCCGGGCAGCTCGGGCTCGCTTCGACGGCTGCGCAGCTCACGCCGGTACGGGTCGATGCGCCGCGCGACCTCGCTGGGGCCGGCCAGCGGCAGCACGGTGAGGTTGTCGGTCTCGTCCAGGTCGTCGAGCTCGGGCGCGCGGAGAACCTGCGCTTCCTTCTCGAAGGGCGAGTTTTCGCTGAAGTCGAGGTCATCGAAGCTGCCGATTTCCCCGAATTCGTTGAACGGAATGATGTCGGTGACTTCGTTGCGGTGAAGCTCCAGCCCGCTGAGTCCAGAGCCGCGCGATTGCCTGGCGCGTTGAGGCGCAAGAAACCGTGCTGGGCTGAGCTGGGTCAAGCTGATTGTCCCTCGGAGCGTAACCAAAACGTGATCTGGACCCTGCGACGTTAACCGCCGATCGCGGGGCATCGCAAGCCATGCCGGAAATCCGCATTGTGAATGTGATTTGAATCACTTTGGGCACAGCGGTGAGATCTGCCACATCCGCCGATACCGCCGATGGAACCTTCCGGCCGTGTCGATACAGTTCCCGCAAGCGGGCGTTGGAAAACCTGGGCCTGCTTGCAAATAGGCCGACACACAGAAGTGAGCCATGGACCTTTTCGAATACCAAGCGAAAGAGCTGTTCGCCAAGCACAACGTTCCGACGACACCCGGCCGGGTTACCGACACTGCCGAAGGGGCCAAGGCGATCGCCGAAGAGATCGGTCACCCGGTGATGGTCAAGGCGCAGGTCAAAGTCGGTGGACGCGGCAAGGCCGGCGGCGTCAAATACGCCGCGACCGCTGAGGACGCCTACAACCACGCGAAGAACATCCTCGGCCTGGACATCAAGGGCCACGTCGTCAAGAAGCTACTGGTCGCTGAGGCCAGCGACATCGCCGAGGAGTACTACATCTCCTTCCTGCTCGACCGGGCCAACCGCACCTACCTGGCCATGTGCTCGGTTGAGGGCGGCGTGGAGATCGAAGAGGTCGCGGCCACCAAGCCCGAGCGGCTGGCCAAGGTGCCGGTCGATGCGGTCAAGGGCGTCGATCTCGCGTTCGCCCGCTCGATCGCCGAGCAGGGTCACCTGCCGGCCGAGGTGCTCGACTCGGCGGCGGTCACCATCTCCAAGCTGTGGGAGGTCTTCGTCGGCGAAGACGCCACGCTGGTTGAGGTGAACCCGCTGGTGCGCACCCCCGACGATCAGATCCTGGCGCTGGACGGCAAGGTCACCCTGGACGCCAACGCCGACTTCCGGCAGCCCGGCCACGCCGAGTTCGAGGACCGCGACGCCACCGACCCGCTCGAGCTCAAGGCCAAGGAACACGACCTGAACTACGTCAAGCTCGACGGCGCGGTCGGGATCATCGGTAACGGCGCCGGACTGGTGATGTCGACGCTGGACGTGGTGGCCTACGCCGGCGAGAAACACGGCGGGGTCAAGCCCGCCAACTTCCTCGACATCGGCGGCGGTGCCTCAGCCGAGGTGATGGCGGCCGGGTTGGACGTGATCCTGAACGACAAGCAGGTCAAGAGCGTGTTCGTCAACGTGTTCGGCGGTATCACCTCGTGCGACGCCGTGGCCAACGGAATCGTGACCGCGTTGAACATGCTCGGTGACGAGGCCAACAAGCCGCTCGTGGTCCGGCTCGACGGCAACAACGTCGACCAGGGTCGCAAAATCCTCGCCGACGCCAACCACCCACTGGTGGTTCAGGCCGAGACCATGGACGCCGGCGCTGACAAAGCCGCCGAGCTGGCGAACAAGTAAGGGAGCCAACTAATGTCGATCTTCCTGAACAAGGACTCCAAAGTAATCGTCCAGGGCATCACCGGCGGTGAGGGCACCAAGCACACCGCGCTCATGCTGAAAGCAGGCACTCAGCTGGTGGGTGGGGTGAATGCCCGGAAGGCGGGCACCACCGTGTCGCACGTGGACGCTGTCGGTAAGGATGTGGAATTGCCGGTATTCGGCACCGTTGCGGAAGCGATGAAGGAGACCGGGGCCAACGTGTCGGTCGTCTTCGTGCCGCCGAAGTTCGCCAAGGACGCGATCATCGAGGCCATCGACGCCGAGATCCCGCTGCTGGTGGTTATCACCGAGGGAATTCCGGTGCAGGACAGCGCGTATGCGTGGGCGTATAACGTCGACAAGGGCGAGAAGACCCGCATCATCGGGCCGAACTGTCCCGGCATCATCACGCCCGGTGAGGCGCTGGCCGGGATCACTCCCGCCAATATCAGTGGAAGCGGGCCTGTCGGGCTGGTGTCCAAGTCCGGCACGCTGACCTACCAGATGATGTACGAGCTGCGCGATTTCGGGTTCTCCACGTCGATCGGCATCGGCGGTGACCCGATCATCGGCACCACCCACATCGACGCGATCGAGGCGTTCGAGAAGGATCCCGACACCAAAGTGATCGTGATGATCGGTGAGATCGGCGGTGACGCCGAGGAGCGCGCGGCCGACTACATCAAGGCCAACGTGTCCAAGCCGGTCGTCGGCTACGTCGCGGGATTCACTGCGCCGGAAGGTAAGACGATGGGACACGCCGGAGCCATCGTGTCCGGCTCGTCGGGCACGGCCGCGGCCAAGAAAGAGGCGCTGGAAGCGGCCGGAGTGAAGGTCGGCAAGACTCCGTCGGAAACCGCTGAGCTCGCCCGGCAGATCCTGCAGAGCCTCTAGTCCGGTGACCGTCGACGCGCACACGCCGGTCATTGTCGGTGTCGGGCAGGCCGCGGAACGCATCGACGACCCGTACTACCGCGGAATGTCGGCCGTCGAACTGGCGGCGGCGGGCGCTCGTGCGGCGCTCGACGACTGCGGCGCCGACGCCGCCAAGGTGGCCGCGTCGATCGACACCATCGCCGGCATAAGGCAATTCGAGATCTCCGGACCGGCCAAGGCGGTCCTTGGCAAATCGAACAACTACCCGCGGTCGGTGGCCAACCGGATCGGCGCGGACCCTGCCCGCGCGATTCTGGAAGTCGTTGGCGGTCAAGGCCCGCAGCATCTGATCACCGAACTTGCCAGTGAGATTGCCGCCGGCCGATCGGAGGTCGCGCTGATCTTCGGCTCCGACGCGACGTCGACCAACCGCTACTTCGCCGGGGCCGACAACAAGCCGGACTTCTCCGAGACCGTCGACGGTTCGCTGGAGGACCGCGGTCACGGTCTGGATGGAATCATCAGCCGCTACACGGTGATTCACGGACTTGTCGACGCGCCCACTCAGTACGCGCTGCTGGAGAACGCCCGACGGGCCGGAACCGGGCTCGGGCCCGCCGACTATCTGCGGCGAATGGGCGAACTGTTCGCTCCGTTCACCAAAGTGGCGGCCGAGAATCCGTTTGCCGCTGCGCCGGTCGAACGCAGCGTCGAGGAACTGATCACCGTCACCGAAAGCAACCGGAAGATTTCCGAGCCGTACCCGCGGCTGCTGGTCGCCCGCGACCAAGTGAACCAGGGTGCCGCGGCGCTGCTGATGTCGGTCGAAGCCGCACGCAAGCTTGGTGTACCCGAAGATAATTGGGTCTACCTGCACGGTCACGCCGATCTCCAAGAGCAGAGCCTGCTGGCGCGGCCAGATCTTGGTCATGCTCCGTCGGCGGTAATGGCGGTGCGCGAAGCGTTGGCGGTGGCCGGCATCGGCATCGACGACATCGCCACCTTCGACCTGTACAGCTGCTTCCCGGTCCCGGTGTTCAACATTCTCGACGGCATGGGAATCGCGCCGGACGACCCGCGCGGGCTGACCCTAACCGGTGGCCTGCCGTTCTTCGGCGGCGCCGGCAACAACTACTCGATGCACGGCGTCGCGGAAACCATCGCCAAATGCCGAAGCGCACCAGGGCAATTCGGCCTCGTCGGTGCCAACGGCGGCATCTTGAGCAAGTATTCGGTCGGCATCTACTCGACCACGCCCGCTGAATGGAAACCGGACGGCAGCGCGCGGCTGCAGGAGCAGATCGGACAGGCGCCCACCCAGCCGGTGACCGAGAACGCCGACGGCCCGGGCACCGTCGAGACCTACACGGTGCGCCGCGACGGCGGCCGGCCGACCGGGATCGTGATCGGCCGGCTCGACACCGACGACAGCCGGTTCCTGGCGACCACCGAGGACGACGACATGATCGCGCTGCTCACCGACGGCGACCCATTGGGGCGGTCGGTCGTCGTGCGGTCGTTCGACTACGGAAACCGCTGCGCGCTCAGCTGATTAAACCGCGCCCTTGATTGCGGCGACCAGCCCCTCGGTGTCCGCGACCGTCACGGTAAGCGCCGAGTGATCACGCAGACCGATCACGCGATGTATCCGCGGCTCGAAGTGGATGCATACACCTTCGGCGGCGTTGGTGCCGAACGTGAGTCCGTCGTCGGCAGCCGATAGGCGGGCGCCGACCGCGGTCCACCAACGGTACGGACCGGTGATGTGCGCGTCTTGCACACGCGACAGCGGTGCATCGACACGGAATGGCCCGTAGCGGGCGACCAGACGGCCGTCGTCGGTCACAGTCACACCCTCCGCGCCGGGCCATGCCCAAAACGGCAACCACATCGGGGTCAGGCGAGGATCGTAGTGAAAAGGGAAATGCCGGCCCTGGTCGTTCTGATCTGTCACGACGCGGCTCCTGACTCACACCAACGCGGCGAGCTTCCCGGCCAATCGTTCCACATACGCGGTGACCTCGTCCGCGGACTTGTCGGGCAATCCGAACAGCACCTCGGTGACGCCCAATTCGGCCCAGTGCGCCAACTTCTCGGGCACCGGCTTGAGGTCCAGCGCCACGATCTGCGGTGCGCCGTCGCGGCCGGCAGCGGCCCAGGTGTCCTGAAGCAACTTCACCGGGGCGTCGATGTCGAAATCGCGGGGAGTGGTGATCCAACCGTCTGCGCTGCGGGCGATCCATTTGAAGTTCTTCTCGTTGCCGGCCGCGCCCACCAGCACCGGGATGTGCGACTGAATCGGCTTGGGCCACGCCCAGCTGGGCCCGAAGTTCACGAATTCGCCTTCGTAGGACGCTTCCTCTTCGGTCCACAACGCCCGCATCGCCTCGATGTATTCGCGAAGCATGGTGCGGCGCCGCCCTGGCGGCACGCCGTGGTCGGCGAGTTCGTCGGTGTTCCAGCCGAACCCGACACCCAGGCTGACTCGTCCGCCGGATAGGTGGTCGAGAGTCGCGATGGATTTCGCCAGCGTGATCGGATCGTGCTCAACCGGCAGCGCCACCGCGGTGGACAGCCGCACCCGCGACGTGACCGCGCACGCCGCGCCCAGGCTGACCCAGGGGTCCAGTGTCCGCATGTAGCGGTCGTCCGGCAGCGACTCGTCACCCGTCGTCGGGTGGGCGGCCTCACGTTTGATCGGGATATGGGTGTGTTCGGGTACATAGAAAGTCGTAAAGCCGTGATTGTCGGCCAGCGTGGCCGCCGCCGCCGGAGTGATACCGCGATCGCTGGTGAACAGCACGAGCCCGTAATCCATGCCCTGAATTAGAACGTGTTCCAATCTTGCGGGCAAGGGCGGGGGTCACCGCGTCGGTCGCGCAAACCGGTCGATGTCACGTCGATGCCAGCGGCGCCCACTGCCCAAGGTGCGCTAGCGTGGTTCATCGGCACGCGTCCGCCTGGGAGTACCCAGCGCCGCACGACAGCGGCGCCGCAAACAGCACTGGAAGGCACAGGAGAAGCCATGACCTACCCGCCCGGCAGTCCCGGATATCCGCCCGCGCAGTCGCCGGGCAGCTACGGGGCCTCCTCCACAACCTCGTTCACGAAATCCGATGACGGCGCGAGCAATTTAAAGCTCTACTTGACCGTCGGAGTGGTGGCTCTCGGCTTAGCGACCTACCTGCTGAGTTACGGCCCGATGATCACCCGTGTTCTGCCGAACGGCGACGAAATCGTCGAAAGCGGCAGCACCTTGCCGATTGACCTGGCACTGCTGGCGGCGCTGCTGGGCGGCGTGAGTTTGTTGCCCAAGGCCAAGAACTTCGCCGCAGTGGTGGCGGCGGTCGCTGTGCTTGGCGGGCTGCTGCTGATTGAGGACACCATCGGCGCGTCCGGCCGGGGCTGGGCGCTCTGGTTCGCGCTCGGCTGCGGGGTGGTCCAGGCCATCCTTGCGATCACCGCGCTCTTGCTCGACGCGGGCGTCGTCACCGCGCCGGCCCCCCGGCCCAAATATGACCACTACGGGCACTACGGGCAGTACGGCGGCTACTACGGCCAGCAGTCTCCCTACCAGTCGCCTCAGCAATCGGCGTACGGATCGCAGTACGGCGGCTACCCGTCCGGGCCGTCGACCGGCGGCTTCAGCTCCGTCGGCCCGCAGTCCGGACCCATTCACTCGCCGCAGTCCGGATCGCCGCAGTCACATCAAACGGGATCGCCCACCCCACCAACGGGTTTCCCCAGCTTCAGCCCGCCGCCGTCCTCTGGGTCGGGCGGCTCGGGCCAGGGTGACGGCGCGAATCACGCCGGTTCCGGCCAGGGCCAGCACTCCTACGGTCAGGGCCAGCAGCCGCATGCGCCGTCGTCGCCGTCGGACCCGTCACAGTCCTGACCGTGCGCACTTGGGCGCGGCGCGTCTGCGCCTAGACGGGCCGCCCGGTAACGTCCTCGAACCGTGACGCGGGTGCAGGACAGTCCAGCGGCGGGCGCCCGTCAGGCCCGTGACCTACTGCGGGTCGCCTTCGGCCCCGCGCTGGTCGCGCTGGTTGTCATCGCGGCGGTGACGCTGCTGCAGCTGCTGATCGCCAACAGCGACATGACCGGCGCGCTGGGTGCGATCGCCAGCATGTGGCTCGGCGTGCATCAGGTGCCGATCTCGATCGGCGGTCGCGAGCTGGGCGTGATGCCGCTGCTGCCGGTGCTGCTGATGGTGTGGGGCAGCGCCCATGTCACCGCGCAGGCCACGCCCGCGAAGGCGTCTTGGTTCGTCATCCGCTGGATCGTGGCGTCGGCGCTGGGCGGACCGCTGCTGATCGCCGCCATCTCGCTGGCGGTCATCCACGATGCGGCATCGGTGATCACCGAGCTGCAGACGCCGAGCGCGCTGCGTGCCTTCCTGAACGTGCTGGTAGTCCATGGAATCGGTGCGTCGATCGGCGTGGGCTCCCGGGTCGGCCGCCGGGTTCTGCGGGCCTCGCCACTGCCGGACTGGCTGGCCGACTCGCTGCGGGCCGCGATGGCCGGCGTGCTGGCGCTGCTCGGGCTGTCCGGCATGGTGACGGCGGCCTCGCTGGTCGTGCACTGGGGCACGATGCAGGACCTGTACGCGATCACCAATTCGATTTTCGGCCAGTTCAGCCTGACCGTGCTGTCGATGCTTTATGTGCCCAATGTCATCGTCGGCACGGCCGCGGTTGCGGTGGGATCCAGCGCCCACCTGGGTTTCGCTACGTTCAGCTCGTTCACTGTGTTCGGCGGCGACCTTCCCGCGCTGCCGGTGCTGGCCGCGGCTCCCCATCCGCCGTTGGGGCCGGCGTGGGTTGCGCTGCTGATCGTCGGCGCATCGGCGGGGGTAGCGGTCGGCCAGCAGTGCGCGCGCCGGCCGCTGCCGATCCTTCCGGCGATGGCCAAATTGGGAGTTGCGGCGTTGATGGCGGCGCTGACGATGGCGCTGCTGGGTTACGCCGCGGGCGGGCAGTTAGGCAACTTCGGCGACGTCGGAACTGACCAGGGCACCTTCGGTTTCGCGGTCGTTCTCTGGTTCGCCAGCGTGGGTTGGATCACCGTCGCGATGGCCGGTGGCATCCGATACCGGCCGAGGAAACCCAGACCCGTACCGCTGCCACCGCAGCCGCCCGCCGAACCAAAGGTTGCGGCCGACCCGGTCGATGAGTCCGACGGCGATGAGCACGATGGTGTCGTCGACGCCGCCGATCCACCGCCAGCCGAGTCCGATTAGGCTCGGCCTGTGCATCAACCGTTCCGCGTGCCTCCCAGCGCGCCGGCACGATTGGTCGTCTTGGCGTCGGGTACCGGTTCGCTGCTGGCGTCGTTGCTGGACGCCGCGACCGGTGACTATCCGGCCCGGGTCGTCGCGGTCGGAGTGGACCGCGACTGCCGGGCCGTCGAAATCGCTGCCGCGGCGTCGCTGCCGACCTTCACCGTGCGACTGGCCGATCACCCCGATCGCGCCGCCTGGGACGCGGCGCTCACCGCAGCGGTCGCGGCGCATGCACCCGATCTCATCGTCTCCGCCGGCTTCATGAAAATCCTTGGGCCGCAGTTCCTTACCCAGTTCTGCGGCCGCACCCTGAACACCCACCCGACGCTGCTGCCGGCGTTTCCCGGCGCGCACGGGGTGGCCGAAGCCCTGGCCTACGGCGTGAAGGTCACCGGCTGCACGGTGCACCTGGTCGATGCGGGCACTGACACCGGCCCGATACTGGCCCAGCAGGCCATCCCGGTGCTCGACGATGACGACGAACAGACCCTGCACGAGCGCATCAAGGTCACCGAACGGCGGCTGTTGGTGGATGTGGTGGCCGCGGTGGCGACCGGCGGCGTGACCTGGAACGGACGAAAGGCGACTATCGGATGAGCAGCGACGATTCGGGCAAACGGCCGATCCGGCGTGCACTGATCAGCGTGTACGACAAGACCGGGCTCGCCGAGCTCGCGAGCGGATTGCATGCGGCCGGCGTCGACATAGTCTCGACCGGATCGACCGCGACAACCATTGCCGACAAGGGCATTCCGGTAACGCCGGTGGAGCAGGTCACCGGTTTTCCCGAGGTGCTCGACGGCCGGGTCAAGACCTTGCATCCGCACCTGCACGCCGGCCTGCTGGCCGATCTGCGCAAGCCGGAGCACGCCGCGGCGCTGGAAAAGCTCGGGATCGCGGCGTTCGAGTTGGTGGTGGTCAACCTGTATCCCTTCAGCGAGACGGTGGACTCCGGCGCAGGTATCGACGAATGCGTCGAGCAGATCGACATCGGCGGACCGTCGATGGTGCGTGCGGCCGCCAAGAACCATCCAAGCGTTGCGGTGGTGGTGGACCCTCGCGGCTATGACGGTGTGCTGGTCGCGGTGCGCAATGGCGGATTCACCCTGGCCGAGCGAAAAAGGCTGGCGTCGTTGGCGTTTCGGCACACCGCCGAGTACGACGTCGCGGTCGCCGGCTGGATGGGCTCGACGCTGGCGCCCGAGGAGCCGGCGATGGCTTTCCCGGAGTGGGTCGGCGGGACGTGGCGACGGTCGGCCCAATTGCGCTACGGCGAGAACCCGCATCAGCAGGCGGCGCTCTACGTCGATGACGGCGCCTGGCCCGGCCTGGCCCAGGCCGAGCAGCTGCACGGAAAAGAGATGTCGTACAACAACTTCACCGACGCGGACGCGGCCTGGCGGGCGGCGTTCGACCACGAACAGACCTGTGTGGCAATCATCAAGCACGCCAACCCATGTGGGATCGCGATCTCGTCGGTGTCGGTGGCCGACGCGCATCGCAAGGCCCATGAGTGCGATCCGCTGAGCGCATTCGGCGGAGTGATCGCGGCGAACACTGAGGTCAGCGTCGAGATGGCCGAGTACGTCAGCACGATTTTCACCGAGGTGATCGTCGCGCCCGCCTACGCGCCCGGCGCGGTCGACGTGCTGGCGGGCAAGAAGAACATCCGGGTGCTGGTGGCGTCTGAACCGTTGGGTGATGCCACCGAGCGGCGGCAGATCAGTGGCGGTCTGCTGATGCAGGAACGCGATCGCATCGACGCGCACGGCGATAACCCGGCGAACTGGACGCTGGCGGCCGGTGCGGCGGCGTCACCGACCATTCTGGCGGATCTGGCCTTCGCGTGGCGGACATGTCGCGCGGTCAAGTCCAACGCGATCGTCATCGCCGCCGGCGGCGCCACCATCGGCATCGGCATGGGCCAGGTCAACCGGGTGGACGCGGCGCGGTTAGCGGTGGAGCGCGGCGGGGATCGCGTCCGCGGCGCGGTCGCGGCTTCGGACGCATTCTTCCCGTTCCCCGACGGCCTCGAGACGCTGGCCGCGGGAGGTGTGACCGCGATCGTGCATCCGGGCGGTTCGGTGCGCGACGACGAGGTGACCGCGGCGGCCGAAAAGGCCGGCGTGACGCTGTACCTGACCGGCGCGCGGCACTTCGCACACTAGACGGGGCGTCGATGCCATTCGATGCCATTCGATGCCACTCGATGGCGCGCCTTTGAACGTCGCCCGACCGTTGAGCGTCGCCCGAGCGTTGAGCAAAGCATTGCCATTTGCTGGGCTGGGTCATCCCGAGCCTCTTCCGAACAAGATCGGATCGGCATAGAGTCAAAAATTAGGGCGCGTCGACCGCGGCGGGTCCGGTGCGATTCGAAAGTATTCGAAAGGAAAACATGCGCGCGATAACAAAAAGAACAGCGTCGTTCTCGGTCGCAGTTGCAGCTTTCGCACTGCTCGGTGCGGGTTGTCATCAGTCGAACAACTCCAGCACATCCTCGAGTTCGGCGACGTCCTCCTCGGCGTCGGCGATGACGACATCGGCTGCCGCAGAGCCGTCAACGAGCGCGGCCGCGACGCCCAGCCCGACGCAGATGGCCGGCAAGAACGGCACTATGTACACGGTGGAGGGCCTGATTCTGGCGAAGTGGGACACCCTGAACGACGAGCAAAAGAAGGACCTGGGCGCACCGTACGGCAACCAGCAAAACACCTTGGACAACAGCGGTGTCTACCAGCAGTTCGACGATGGTGTCCTGATCTACCGCAACGGGCAACCCGTCTACCTCGTGTGGGGCAAGATCCGCGATGCGTGGAATGACAACCAGGCTTCGCAGGGCAAGTTGGGCTACCCGACTTCCGACGAGACAAAGGAGCCGGACGGCACCTACAAGTCGACGTTCGAGCACGGCACCATCACCTGGAAAGAGGGCGACGAAAAGGCGACCGTCACCTTCAGCTAGCGTTCCTGACATTCACCTCGGGAAGGCCGGGCAATCCACGTGGTTGCCCGGCTTTTCTCGTTTTCAGGACGGGGAGCGGTGCCGCATTTGCGCGACCGTCGTAGCGTGGTGTGGTGACCGCAGCGAATAACTTGCCCCGCACCGTCGGCGAACTGCGTGCCGCCGGGCACCGCGAACGGGGAGTCAAACAAGAAATCCGGGAAAACTTGCTGGCCCGGCTCGCCGAAGGCGCAGATGGTGATGCGATTTGGCCGGGGATCCTGGGCTTCGAGGACACCGTGCTGCCGCAGCTGGAGCGAGCGCTGATCGCGGGCCACGACTTCGTGCTCCTCGGTGAGCGTGGTCAGGGCAAGACCCGCTTGCTGCGGGCACTGGTCGGCCTGCTCGACGAGTGGACGCCGGTGATCGCCGGCGCAGAACTCGGCGAGCATCCCTACTCG
>DATJOR010000029.1:0-20063 GCA_035506875.1 Mycobacterium sp. | reverse complement strand
CGGAGGAGGTCTGGTTGCAGTGTCGCCGGGCAAAATGGCGATCGCCGCCTTCTCGCCGCCGCTGGACAAGGCCGGCAACAGCGTTCGCGCGCAAGCGGCGATCACGCAGATCGCCCACACCCTCAAGCTGGGACTCTTCCACACCTAGCGGGATCGGCTGCGATTGGCCACATTGAGGTGGGCTTCGTGTGACATCCTTTGGCGGTGGACCCGCTTTCGGGTGTGGTGACGTTTTTGTTCACCGATGTTGAGGGTTCGACCCGTCGGTGGGAGGCCGATGCGGAGGGGATGCGGGTGGCTTTGGCTGCCCGCAACTTCTACGACTCAGGCCAGGTCGCCTACATCCCCAAAATCACCACCGCGATCACTCACCTCCGCGATGTGCTCGGCGACCGGGCATACGAGTCGCTCGCCCGTAAGGGTGAGACGATGACCGCCGGCGCCATGGTGGCCTATGCCTACGACCAAATCGACCAGGCCCGAACAGAACTGAACGCGACGTCGAAATAGACGACATACGAAGGGCGGTGGCTAGGTGTGAGTACCGTTACGTGGCGGCGGGTCTTGATCGCTCTGGCCGCCGTGGCAATCGTGGTCGCCGGCGTGGTGGTCGGTGTTCGGGTTTTCATGCATCCGCGTTCGGGTTCGGAACCTGCAGCCCCTCCAGCACCGCGGCCGCAAGGCTTTCCCGATCTCACTGGTTTCACCGACGTGTCGCAGGACCACAATGTGTCCCGCCATTACCCCTTGGCAACCTTCACCAGCCCAACGGGTTTGCAGTGCGCGATGTGGAGCAGCCGTGGAGATACGGCCGCATTCTGCTTCGGGGCGATCCCTGGTCTCGATCATCCGGCCAACCAGGTCTACGCGGGGGACTACAAGTCATATTTCGACCAGAAGGGGCCTCCGGCTGCAGACAAGCTCCACGGAAAGCCCTTGGCATCTGGCGAGAAGGTGATCTTAGGAGCCGGGGGAAAGCTGATGGGCGGTGACCAGATCACCTGCGGTGTGCACGACGTTGTCGTCGCGTGCGTGTTAATCAGGGATTTCCGCCAGAACCACGGCGACGACACCGCCCAACGCCACGGCTTCGTCCTCGACCCACAGCGAAGCTGGACGTTTTGAGTAGTGGACTACTCGTGCGGCCGCACTCATCCGCCGTGATGATCGGGGAACAGATCCGCATTGAAGGAGACCGACATGACCATCGCAGCACCGCCAGCAGCGCACCGAACGACCCGCAGCCTCCTGCGCGGACTACTGGGCACTCCACCCCGCATGGTGGTCGAACACACCGCGGTCTCCCGTCACGACGTTGTGCGCCGCGCCGCGATGGCGGACGTGTACGAGTTCACCAGCGCCGACTATCCCGGTGCCGCGCTGTCAGAAGTTTTCGACACTGACGGCACCACCGCGCTGGGCGGGTTCATTTTCGCGCCCGGCAACGCGTCCTCGCTCGCGATCGCATTCACTGTCGCAGGAGGGGTTTACCAGATCCTCGACGTTCCGAACTCGAGTGCAGGCGTCGCGACGGGCATCAATTCGTCCGGGCTGATCGTCGGGATGTATCAGGATGTGTCGGGCTCGATACATGGCTTTTCCACCAGCGACGGCAGCACCTTCAACGACGTCGATTTTCCTGGAGGCCACAACACTCAAGTCATCGACGTCAACGACGCCGGAGATATGGTGGGCAGCTATTCCGACGCAGCGAACGTCGAGCATGGGTTCGCCAGCAGCGGCGGCACTTTCAAGGTGATCGATTTCCCGGCAGGCACAGACACTGCGGTCGCCGGGATCAATACCCACGGCGACGTCGTCGGCGGATATTCGGATGCGACGGGAACCCACGGCTTTCTGCTTTCGGGCGGCGTGTTCACCCCGATCAACTTCCCGCTCGCCAGCAGCACGACCGCCTGGAGCATCAACGACGACGGGGACATCGCCGGGGTCTACACCGACACCGCCGGCAAATCGCACGGTTTCGTCTACGCCGACAAGAATTTCAGCACGGTGGACGTCGCGGGCGCCAGCGGAACTCAATTGACTCGCATCAAGAACTCGGGACAGGTGGTGGGCTTCTACATCGACGCCCTCAGCGAGAACCATGGCCTCATCAGTCGGTGAGCAGCAAACCAGGAACGGGATCGAAGTGCTCCAAACGAAGCCACCAAACAAGGTCTCTCCAGCACTGCCGACTAAGGCTGCGGCGAAGACAACGACGCCAAGGAAGCGTGCCGCCAAACGCCCACCGCCAGCACCGAAGTCAGGCGCCCGCCCCGTCGGGCCCAAGGTGCTTGCCGCGGCTGCGCAGTCGGTGGCGGTCCCGCAGCTGCCACAGCCCGCACGAGGGCAAGCCGTCAATCTCGGGCCCATCGCCGGGACCGCATCACCGACCGGCGCGTTGGGCGCTGGAGCCGTCGACCTCTGCGAGATATCGCCCAGCGGTCTGGTGGCCCTGGGCGGCGACACCTTCTCGGGAGACGCTGCCTGCAGCGGAACGTGGTGCCCGTCAATGGCCTTGCAAGTCCAGCCCGGCACCCTGAACGGCAGCCCAATCCAATTCAACGGGTCGTTCGGCCAGGATGGCAGCCTCTACGCCGACCCACCGCCAGCCGTCGCAGGCGGTAGTCAACTGCCGGCCGGTACCGTTCAGGTCTTCGGCATCGACTATGCCTTCGTGACAAGGACGGCCAACCTTCAACCCATCGATACGCGACTGGTACAGATCGACCCCAAAGACCCGGGATGGCCGACAGTTCCCGGGTCCCTGCGAGACGCAGTCAGCTGGCAGAACGGGAACGAAACACAGATCAGTGGCTACCAGGATCCCGACGGGTCGGTGTATATCGTCGCCGACGGGTTCGCCCGCGATCACGGTGTATGGCTTTACCACTGCCCCGCCGAGAGCTTCACAGACCGGAATACGTGGTGGACCTATGGAATTGGGGATGACGGCAAGTGGGCTTGGAATGTGGCCCCGACGCCGCTCAGCGATGACCTCTTCGGCGAGCTGAGCCTGCGGTTGATCGAAAACAAGAAAGTACTATCCGGCTTCAATGCGACGACAGGCAACGTCGAGGTTCGCGTGACGGACGACGTGACGAATATTTTGGACCCGACAACACCGGTGACCGTCGTCGCGACCCAAGAAACCGTGCCGCAGAACTACGGCGGCTACATCGTTCCCGGCTCCACCCTGGACCAAGCGATCATCTTGGTGAGTCAGTGGAATACCACCACGAACGATCCGTACAACGTGCAACAGTTCGTGGTCAACCTGAATCGCTGAGACGTGAGCGTCCGATCGCCTATTCTGTGAGGACCGGGGGCCGGGATCGGCGGAGGTCGGATGACGGCCATAGCAGCATGCCGGACGTGTGGCGCCGAGCCTTTGGAGAACGCCCGGTTTTGCCACAGTTGCGGCTTACCAGTCGCCGATGTGCACCCGGAATACAAGCAGGTCACGGTTCTGTTCGCCGATGTGATCCACTCGATGGACATTGCCACGGCCGTTGGCGCCGAGCGCCTGCGCGAGATCATGACCGAGCTCGCCGACCGCGCCGCAGGGGTGGTCCAGCGCTTCGGCGGCACGGTGGACAAGTTCACCGGTGACGGGATCATGGCGGTGTTCGGTGCGCCGGTGGCGTTGGAAGACCATGCCGTTCGTGCCTGTCATGCGGCGCTGGCCATTCAAGCTGAAGCCGTCCGGCTGGCCGTTGATGTCAAAGACCGCGACGGTCTGGATCTACAAATGCGCGTGGGACTTAACTCCGGTGAGGTCGTCGCCGGTGAGATCGGTTCGGGCGCTTTGGGTTACACCGCAATCGGAGAGCAGGTGGGTCTGGCGCAGCGGATGGAATCCGTCGCGCCGCCGGGTGGGGTCATGCTCAGCGAATCCACCGCACGGCTGGTCGAGGGCACCGCGGTACTTGGTGAGACCGAGATGGTGCGCATCAAGGGCGCCAATGCGCCGGTGCCCGTCCACCGGCTGTTGGGGATGTCGGAAGAGCGTCACGATGTTGGCCGCACTGAGTCGAACCTTGTTGGTCGACGGTGGGAGATGGCCGCCATCGAAAGCCTCCTGGACCGCGCTATTGATGGCCACGGCGCGGTGGTCGGCGTGGTGGGATCGCCGGGTATTGGCAAGAGTCGTCTTGTGCGCGAGGTCACCGCGATGGCAGTAGCCCGGGGTGTCGACTTCTTCGCCGCCTTCTGCGAATCGCACGCCAGCGATATCCCGTTCTACGTCGTGGCGCGACTGCTGCGCGCAACCTTCAGGGTGGCTGATCTGGACGCTGCGACCGCTCGCACGCAGATACGGACCCGGGTGCCCGATGGCGATCCCGAAGACCTATTGCTCTTCGACGACCTGCTGGGTATCGCCGATCCCGAGGTCAAGCTGCCCAAGATCGATCCCGACGCAAGGCGGCGGCGGTTGACTGCGCTGGTCAATGCCGCGTCGCTGGGCCGCCAAAACCCGGCAGTCTATGTCGTTGAAGACGTGCACTGGATCGACGAGGCTAGCGAATCCCTGCTTGCGAACTTTATGGCTGTGATTCCGCAGACACGGGCGGTGGTGCTGATCACCTACCGCTCCGAATATGCGGCCGCGTTGACTCGGGTGTCTGGTGCGCAGAGCATCGCCCTTGCGCCGCTGAGCGATTCGGAGACCAAAGTACTGGTCTCAGAGCTGCTTGGCCACGACCCCTCTGTTGACGCGTTGAGCAAGAACATCGCCGAGAGGGCCGCCGGTAATCCGTTTTTCGCCGAGGAGATGGTGCGCGATCTGGCCGAGCGCGGTGTGCTGTGCGGCAGCCGCGGCGCCTACCTCTCGACGGCCGGAGTGACCGAGGTCAGCATGCCCGCCACCGTACAGGCGACTATTGCTGCCCGCATCGATCGCCTTGCCCCGGTGGCCAAGCGCACTTTGAGCGCTGCGGCGGTCATCGGGTCGCGGTTCGGGCCGGGGCTGCTCGAAACGCTGGGTATTGAACCCATTGTCGGGGATCTTGTGGCGGCCGAGCTCGTTGATCAGGTGAGGTTCACCGGAGGACCGGAGTACGTGTTTCGGCATCCGCTGATCCGCTCGGTGGCCTATGAGTCACAGCTCAAAACCGATCGTGCCGAGCTGCACCGGCGCGTCGCGGCCGCAATCGAAGCACGTAACCCGGCAGCGGTTGAGGAAAACGCCGCTTTAATTGCCGAACATTTGGAGGCCGGCGGCGATCTGCACGCCGCCTACGGCTGGCACCTGCGCGCCGGGGCCTGGGCAACGAGCCGCAACATGGCCGCAGCACGAACCAGTTGGGAGCGCGCCCGAACGATCGCCGACACATTGCCCACCGACGACGCGAATCAGGTAGCCATGCGCATCGCCCCTCGCACTATGTTGTGCGGGACCGCCTATCGGGTCCATCCGAACGATGCCGGCGCCCGCTTCGACGAGTTGCGGCAGTTGTGCGCCGTTACCGGGGACAAGGCGCCAATGGCCGTCGCCATGGCGGGGCTGGTGATGGATCACGCGTATCGGGGCCGGATGCGTCAGGCGTCGAAGCTGGCATCGGAGGCCATGGCCCTCATCGAGTCGCTTGGCGATCCGACTTTGATTGTGGGGCTGTCCTTCCCGGCGCTCTACGCCAAGATCGAATGTGGTGAGTGGCCTGACGTGCTGCGGTGGTCGCAAAGGGTTATCGACCTGGCCGACGGTGATCCGTTCAAGGGCAACTTCATCTTCGGGTCTCCGTTAGCACTGGCCCTGGGGTCGCGGGGTACGGCCCGTTATTCATTGGGACGTACCGGATGGCGCGAGGATCTGCGTCACGGCCTGGACATGGCGCGCGGTGCCGACCCCCTGACCTACGCTGGGGTCGCCGCTTTGGGTTACTTCCCGGGAATATCGAATGGCGCGCTGGCTGCCGACGACCGCGCGGTGCGCGAGATCGAGGATGCGCTGGGAATTGCCGAACGAGCCGGCAACGATATGGCGCCGGAATTCGCCCGGATGGCGCTGGGCGTTGCGCTGGCGCATCGTCACGGGGCTGCGGAGCGTGACCGAGGACTCACGGTCATGGCCGAGGTCGGCGATGTGTTCGCGCGGAATGTGCACAACCTCGGGGATCGACCGCTCGTCGAGGTGTACGTGGCGCGGGAAAGGGCTTGGCGCGGGGATCTCGACGAGGCGATACCGCTGATGCGCGCGTCCGCCGATCACCTCGTCCGCGCGGGACAACTGCTGGCGTGGGGCGTTCCGGCGACGGGTGTTCTAGTTCAAACACTGCTCGATCGCGGCGCTGACGGTGACGTGGCTGAAGCCGAGGCCGCCATCGAACGGTTAGCGGTCGCGCCGGCCGATGAGGGTCTGGTAATGCGTGACATCTGGCTGCTGCGACTGCATGCCTTGCTGGCGCGGGCTCACGGTGATGCGGCCGCCTACGCGCAGTTCCGAGATCGCTACTGCGACATGGCGAAAACACTGGGCTTCGAGGGACATATCGCATGGGCCGAGGCGATGCCGTAGACGCGTACAAGTCGAGTAGTCGGCTACTCGTTCCGGCAGCGCTCCGCGGATTACATGATTGACGCGTCCGACGAAACGGAGGCGTGATGATCGGGTCAACACGGGTGGAAACCTGCGACGTTTGCATCGTGGGAGCCGGCATCGCCGGGCTCAACGCCCTGTTCGCCGCAAGTCGGTACCTTTCGCGCGACCAAAAGGTCATCCTTGTCGATCGTCGGGCGCGCATCGGCGGCATGTGGGTTGATGTATACCCCTATGTCCGCTTGCATCAGCCGCACCCCATGTTTACCGCGGGCAACATCGAGTGGACGCTCGGCAAGGATCGCTCCTATTTGGCGACCAAGGGCGAGGTACTTGACCACTTTCAGCACTGCGTCGACGTGATTCGGGAGCGTGTGCAGCTCGACGAGTACTTCGGCTGGGATTTCGAGTCGGAGGAAGAAGCGAACGGAATCGTGCGGGCCACCTGCAGGGCTGCCGATGGCCGGGTGGTCGTCGTCGAAGCGAAGCGATTAATCAAGGCGTATGGCCTGGCAGTCACGCCGAACGAGCCGCTCCAGATATCCAGCAAACGCCTCCATTCGGTGTCGCCCGACTACTGCGATGTCCGGGCGGGCGACATCAGGAAAAGCGATGCGCCCGTGTGGATCATCGGCGGCGGAAAAACGGCCATGGACACCGCACATGCGCTGATCACCGAATATCCCGGCCGCGAGGTGAACATGGTCGCCGGCCGCGGAACGTTCTTCTCCAGTCGCGACAAGTTGCTACCGAGCGGCGCCGAGCGGTGGTGGAACGGCAAGCCGCTCGGCACTGTCGCGGCAGAGATGGGGCGGCGCTTCGACGGCACCAACGGAGCAGAAGTCCGAGATTGGTTTCGCGCCACCTACGGCACGTCCTTGACCCCGCAGGCCGATAACTTCGTGTTGGGCGTGCTGTCTGAGGCTGAGAACCGCACGATCGCCGCCGGCCTCAACCGTCTCGTCATGGATTATTTTGAGGATGCCGTCGACCGCAACGGCACGACCGAGTTGGTGTTCCGGAGCGGAGCGACGAAGGCGATCCAACCGGGCAGCTGGATTGTCAACTGCACGGGATACGTCGGATTCACCGGCGAATACCCGTACGAGCCTTACGTTTCCCCCAGTGGCGCAGTGGTTTCGATCAATCTGCGGTCGTCCATACTGCACTTGCCCGCGTTCATGGGGTACTTTCTCGGACACCTGCTGTTCTTGGACAAGATCAGGGATCTCCCGCTCTACGAAGTCGATTGGCAGGAACTGAAGCACAAGTTGCCGACAGAGTTTCCGTACGTGCTTTTCGCCCTAGTGCAGCACAACCTCAGCTTGATCTACGACAGTGTTCCGATCCGTGTTTTCAACGAGAACGGGCTCGATTTCGAAAAGTGGTACCCGCTGCCGCGCCGCTTGCCGGGCTTGGCCAGGTTCATGCTCACGCATCGCCGCGAACGCGAGCGCCAGCGCCGCGTTCTCGACACGGTGCACGATCGTTTCGGAATCCGTTGCGGGCCATTGAGCGAGGAGTACGCGCCCAGCGCCAGAACGTGACGAACGTTGAGCACGGTGACAGCTGGTCGGAGCAGGCAGGCCGGCTGGTGCGTTAAGTAAGACGGAACGGTCGGTGAGGCCCGATCTGCCGATGTTCGACGTAGGACTGCATTCCTTGTGAAATCCTGTGAGTGTGTTAGCGAAAGCCGCGCCTCAGGCCCGAACAGAACTGACCTCAGTTCCGAAACAGACTGGCTGAGGAGGAAGCGGTGGATCACTCGATTCCTGACGTTCCAGTGACCGTCACCATCTTGGTGGTCTCCGTAGCTGTCCTCTTCAGCGTCTGGGTGCCGGTGATCTTGTACTTCGCTGCAATACGTCATGGTTGTTCGACCGGTGAGTCGCTGAGGCTGGCGGGTGTCCTTGCGGCCGTGTTCGTAGTGTGGTTCGGCTTGTCAGTGAGCTTCACCCAGGTGGAGGCTTTTCACGATGCCCCCAGCCGGCCACCGTGGCTCGTCTATTTCTTCTTCGCGCTCATCGTGATTGGACCGATTGCGGTAGCACGCTCCTCGTCGCTGAGTGAGCTATTGGCCGACCGGCGAACGCTCGCCGAGCTGCTCATCACCCAGACCGCTCGTTGGTTGGGATGCGTGTTCCTGGTGTTGAAGGTCGGCGGCCAGCTTCCCGGCTTCTTCGCCTACCCAGCCGCATTCGGCGACATCGCAGTCGGTATCACTGCATGCGTCGCTGTGATCGCCCTGATCTGGTCGACGTCGACCGCTATTCCCATTGCGTGGTCGATGCTTGGCCTTCTCGATTTCGTCGGCGCGGCGGGAACCGGGTTCCTGGCATCCCAAGCTATCGCCGTCGTGCATACCCATCCACCGACGTCGGTGTTCACCCAATGGCCGATGGTGCTCTTTCCGGCGTACATGGTGCCGTTCTCAATCATCCTGCACATCACCACGATTCGCGTGCTGCTGGCGAACCGGAGGAAATCGAGGCAATCATGACTGGGCGAGTCGAAGGCAAGGTCGCGTTCATCACCGGGGCGGCGCGCGGTCAAGGCCGCGCGCATGCGGTGCGATTGGCGCAAGAAGGTGCGGACGTCATTGCCATCGACATCTGCAAGCCGATCGAAGGTTTCTTGAACCCGCCGCCCACGCCGGAGGATCTGGCCAGGACCGCGGATCTGGTCAGGGGCCACAACCGCCGCGTTGTCACCGCCGAAGTCGACGTGCGTGACTACGACGCCCTCAAAGCCGCAGTGGACAGCGGGGTGGAGCAGCTGGGCCGGCTGGACGTCATCGTGGCCAATGCGGGCATCAGCAACGCCGGCAATGACGACAGCGGCACACTCGACAAAGTCAGCGAAAGCGACTGGCAGGACATGATCGATGTGAACCTGTCGGGCGTATGGAAGACCGTGAAAGCCGGTGTGCCCCATGTCTTGGCGGGCGGCCGCGGGGGTTCGATCGTGCTGACGAGCTCAGTCAACGGCTTCAAGGCCTACAGCAATCTCCTTCTCGGTCATTACGTGGCCTCGAAACACGGTGTCGTTGGCCTGATGCGGGCATTCGCGGTCGAACTCGGTCAGCACATGATCCGCGTCAACTCCATCCACCCCACATTCGTTGACACTCCCATGCTGTTGAACGAGGGGCTCTACCGGATGGTCCGTCCCGACCTGGAGAACCCCGGACCCGACGATTTGGCTCCGTTTTGTCAGGCGTTCCACACGCTGCCGATCCCGTGGGTTCAGGCGGAGGACATCAGCAATGCCGTGCTATTCCTCGCGTCCGACGAATCCCGCTACATCACCGGTATCACACTGCCGATCGATGCGGGCCAGTGCCTCAAGTAATCTCGCGTGCCCGCTCGCCGAGGTGGGCGCGGAGATCCTCCTCGAACGCGACGACCTCGGGGCTGAGCATCTCGGCACGCAGGCGCTGCAGGTTCGGATAGCCCGCGTCCCGCTCGGCCTCCCACTCGTCGGCGAACTTGCCCGACTCAATCTCGCTCAGCACCTCGCGCATCACCGTGGCGACGTCGATGCCGTCGTAGCGACCCGCTCACGCGAGCCTGTCAAGCTGTTGCCGACATTGCCCGAACTCGCTGCGCCGCTTGGTCTGTCACATTAATCGGAACTCCGCGCGCTAGCGCCGTCTGAGCAGGATCACATTGTCTGTGACCGTGCCAGTCTGGCCCTCGGGCCCTACCGCCGAGCGGGAGACGGACTCGACCCGCAGTCGCTTCCACGCGTTGTCATCGAGGTCCAGTGATGCGACGACCTCATCGACGGTGGGGAATGGGTGGTCCTGAGCCAGTTTCGATGCCCAGGGCGGGGCGCCGCCATGGTCCACGATCAGCAACAGCCCACCGGAGGCGACCGCTTCCGCGGCGCGGCGGAGCACGTGCTCGCGGTTGAGCCGCGCGGGCGAGTGGAGGTAATGGGCTGTCACCAAATCGAAGGCGCCCTCGGGGAAGCTGTCAGATAGATCGCGCCGCTGAAAGTCGATGCACCGCTCCAGGCCCCGGTAAAGCGCGTCGGCCGCGGCTCGTTGCAGCGCGGTATGCGAGACGTCGACGGCGACTACGCGCCAGCCTCGGTCGGCGAGCCACAGGGCGTCGGCACCTTCCCCGCAGCCGAGGTCCAGCGCGCGGCCGGGCTGCAGCGATTCGACCGCTTCGGCCAGCCGGGCGTTGACCCGTCCGGTCCAGACGCGATCGTGCGCGCCGTAATGCTGCTCCCAATATTCGTGCGCCTCAATCGTTGACATATGGCTCCTTTCCGGCGCCAGCAGGCGCCATGCCTCGAGCTTGCCCACGACATGCAACATCCGGCAAGCTGATTTGCCATGCAGGCAAATAGCACCAGCGGCGATTTCGACGCGCGGGTCCGGCAGCGGCTACGGGAACTTCGCATGCAGCATGGCCTGACGCTCGAAGACGTCGCCGCCCGCGCCAGCATCGACATTTCAACGTTGAGTCGGCTGGAATCGGGAAAGCGACGCCTCGCGCTGGACCACTTGCCCCGGCTGGCCGAGGCGCTGGCGGTTAGCACCGACGAGCTGCTGCGCGCACCCGAGGCGCCCGATCCCCGCGTGCGGGGCAGCTCGCATACTCGCCACGGCGTCACCTACTGGCCGTTGACTCGCACCGGCCCGGCCGGCGGTCTGCACGCCTTCAAGGTCCGGATCAGCGTCCGAAGGCGGAAACCGCCAGCGGAGTTACCCGTTCACGAGGGTCAGGAATGGATGTACGTGCTGTCTGGACGGCTGCGCCTGATCCTGGGCCAGCGTGAATTCACGATCGAAGCCGGTGAGGCCGTCGAATTCAGCACATGGACGCCGCATTGGTTCGGCGTAGTCGATGACGCGGTCGAGGCCATCATGATCTTCGGGGTGCACGGAGAACGGTTCCACCTACACACCGACTAATTCATTGTTCCGTGATTCCCAATTCGGTTAGCCTGGCGCGGTTTTCCTCGAACCATTCGGGTTCGTGGCCGAGTTATCCGGTCACCGTTTCGCGGTTCAAGCCCGCGTTGCGAGCTGCCCAGTCCGTTCAGCTCCAACAGTGTGCTGGTTAACCGTAGGCTGGGAACTCCAAGAGAAAGGTGCTGGCGATGGCCGCTTACGATCTTGCCGCGCTGTGGGAGGCTCACTGTCGGTACGAGTTTGAAACGCGAGACGTGGACGCCACCATGTCGACGATGGTGGCACAACCCTATGTCAACCACATCCCCACCATGACAGGTGGCGTCGGCTTCGAGAGCCTGCGACATTTTTACGCGCACCATTTCATCGGGGTGAACCCTCCCGACTTCGACCTCCTCCCCGTCAGCCGCACGGTCGGGGAGAGTTCCCTTGTCGACGAGTTCATCGTCCGCTTCACGCACACCACTCGGATGGACTGGATGCTGCCCGGCATTGAGCCCACCGGACGCGCAGTGGAGATTCCGACAGTGGCCATTGTGCAATTTCAGGAAGACAAACTCGTGCATGAGCACATCTACTGGGACCAAGCCAGCGTGCTCGTTCAACTCGGTCTGCTCGATCCCGACGGCCTTCCCATCGCTGGGGCCGAGACCGCGCGCAAAGTGCTTGACGTTTCCCTGCCCAGCAACACACTGATGACTCCGTCGCAGTAGGACAGCTAGCCCACGCGGCCGGGCGCCCACGTTCTCAATGTTCGACCCGCAGAGATTGCCGACCGCATGACCGATCCCACACGTGTCCTGGTTCTCGGGTCCGGGTTTGCGGGTCTGTGGACGGCGCTCGCGGCGACCCAGCGGCTCGACGAGCTTGGTGTGGCGCCCGGAACCGTCGATGTCACCCGACCGGTGCTCGCGTTGGGCAGTCAGGTGGTCAAGCCCGACATTCACGCTTCCGTTATGTGACGAACGCGCGCAGGATGGAGGGGGCCAGGGCCCCACCAGGACGAGAACGGAGCGGGCGATGAAGGCAAATGTCGGCGACTACCTCGTGGTCAAGGGCACTACCACCGAACAGCATGAGCAACACGCCGAGATCATCGAGGTGCGCTCTCAAGACGGCTCTCCGCCATACGTGGTGCGTTGGCTGGTGAACGGGCATGAGACGACGGTGTACCCCGGGTGTGACGCGGTGGTCGTTACCGCTGCCGAGCACACCGAAGCCTCACGACGGGCTGCTGCGCGGGCCGGCCACGCCGCGACATAGCCACACGGCGGCTTTCGCGAGATTTGTTGGGCCAGCTACGGTCTCGCGACGCGTGTGTCGACTTGCAGAGCGCTGGCGTCGTCGGGGATACGTGGCGGGTTCAGCTTCGGCATCTCGCTCTTGGTAGCAGCTTGGTCGTCAGGGTTCCCGGATGCTTGCGGTGTTGCCCGTTCCAAGAACCGGAGCAGTTCGACGGGGAAGGGAAGCACTAGGGTGGAGTTCTTCTCCGCGGCGACCTCGACCACGGTTTCCAACAGCCGCAACTGAAGCGCAGCCGGGTGCGCGGTCATCGTCTCGGCCGCTTGGGCGAGTTTTTCCGACGCCTGCAGTTCGCCGTCTGCGGTGATCACCCGAGCCCGCCGCTCACGCTCCGCCTCGGCTTGGCGCGCGATCGACCGCTTCATCGAATCCGGAAGTACCACATCCTTGATTTCCACGCGGTCGATGTGAACACCCCAGCCCACAGCGGGGCTGTCGATCATCAGCTCCAGGCCACGGTTGAGACCCTCACGGTTGCTGAGCAGGTCGTCGAGGTCGCTTTTGCCGATGATCGAACGCAGCGATGTCTGCGCGACCTGGCCGATAGCGGACACGTAGTCCTGGACACCGACGACCACCCGCACCGGATCCGCGACAGTGAAATAGATGACTGCATCCACTCGCACGGTCACGTTGTCGCGGGTGATGCCGTCCTGCGCGGGCACCGGCATCGTGATGATCTGCATATTCACCTTCTGCAGGCGATCAGCGATTGGCATCAGCAGCGTGAGCCCCGGTCCACGGACACTGGTTTGCACACGGCCAAAACGAAACACGACGCCTCGTTCGAATTGCCGGACGACCCGAACGCTGGAGCCCAGCCAGAGCACACCAACGCCGAACGCTGCGGCCAGTGCGTACAAGATGATCATGATGTCCTCCACTTCCGCCTCGGCAAGGGCTTTTCGGCGACTGCGGGCGGCTTATCGGCGATGAAACGTAGACACCCCTCCAGTGTGCGCCGATCCCGCAAGACGTGCTCGGACCCCGATTGGGGCCACGGCTTTGCACTCGCTATGCGCGTGGGCTAAGCCCCGCTAGGGCGCCAGATCCTGGCGATTCAAAGCGATTTCGCCGGGCGTCAGATCACGCTCAGCGAACAGATCGCCGAGCAAGCGCTCGTGCGCAAGCAGCGATCACCGAGATCGCTCACACGCTCAAGTTGGGGCTTTTCCATACGTGGCGCCGGGATGTGGCGTATTGCCGACATTCACTCGTCTCAGGAGCAAGAATGATCTGCCGTGGCCATGCTCGATCTACCCGACTACAACGAGGCCTCGCTGTGTTGGCGGGAAACCCGGATCGTCTACCTGCACGGCGAGCTGGTCCTCGAGGAGCGCGAACGCGAGTTTCGCGAACAGGGAATGGGCCTTGAGCAAATCGCGCGCGCTTTGTCCAAGCTCCGTAGTGAGCTGCGCTCTTGGACAAGAACACTCATGAGTGACCGTCGTGAGGCAGCCAGGCTCGACACGGGCGACCCCAACCCAACTTTCGAGGAGCTGGTTGTCAAGTGTCAAACCAAGTACAAACTTACCGGGGATGCCGTCTACAAACACATCATCAAATCCGCCAGTGCCAGCCGCGCCAGTGTAAACAAGATGCTTAAGCTTCCCCCGGAGAATCCGCCGCCGCTGCCACCGCTGCTTCCATCGTCGCCGACCGACGCAGCGCCGTGCCCGAACGGGTCAGGCTGTTGTTTACCGACAATTACTGCGTAGTTCTGCACCGAGGTTGCGCCTGGCCAAGGCTTCCCAGTGTTCACGGGCGTAGGGCGTGCGGTACACCGCGGGTTGCTTGAGTAATGCCCGCACGATACGGGCTCGGCCGTCGCTGAACACCTCGTCGGAAAGATGGGCGTATTCGTCGCGGACCGCCGCCGCATACGCGACGTATTTGTCGGTCGGCGCGGCGAGGATGGCCAGGTCGGCGTCGGACAGTGTCTCGCCATTGCGGTCGCCGCGCGCGGGATCGTGGGTGGCGGTGAGCCGTACCAGGCGGGCGACTTCAGTAACCAGCTTAGGGGCAAGACCCAGGGCGGCGAGTTCGGTTTCGGCCCGGCGTGCGCTGTTCTCCTCGTCGTCGGGTTGACCGGCGTAGATCGCGTCGTGGTACCAGGCCGCCAGCGCGACTGCGGCGGGATCCGCGGCATGATCGGCGAGCTCATCGGCGTGTGACAACACGTCGCGCAGGTGCGCGGTGTTGTGGTAGCGACGATGTGGTTCACTCCATGAGGCGAGCAGCGCTCGGCCGACTTCGTCGGCCCGAGGAGCCTGGGTGTAAGCAGCGATCAGCTCCCGCCAGGCCACCGCTAACTCGTCAGAGTTGTTGGCACCGGCCGGATCTGTGGTGGTCACTCGTCGTCGTACATCGCCAGCTGATCGTATGCCACATAGGCAATCTGGGTGGGGTCGTCGACGGGATGAACCCGCAGACTCAGGTTTGGCCCGACCACGTCGTCGTCGGAAATTACGTCGGTAATCCCCTCAGGCAGGTCCTGCGGGAAACCGGCATCGTTCGTGGGAACCTCGGTCAGCAGGCGTAGCCGCCGACCACTCAGCCCGGTCGCCTCGTACGAAAATTGGTGAAACTCTTGGGCCTCGCCGGCCGGTTGCATTTGCGCTGCAGCCCCAGCCTCGCCGGGCTCTGGCATTTGCGTTCCAGCTCCAGTCATCATCCGTCCTCTTCACGCGGCATTGCCGCACTGTCGATAGCATAAATCTACGCATCCCGGACTCCTAGATCATGTCCTTGTCGGTAAGCCACCGCATCACGGGCCAGCCGACGAACACCGGTAGCCAGCAGGTGAGCACCCGATAGAGCAGCACCGACGGCACGGCGACGGCTGCGGGTACGCCGAAGGCGGCGAGCCCACCGATTAGCGCCGCTTCGACGGCGCCGACACCGCCGGGGGTGGGGGCGGCCGAGGCGAGGGTGCCGCCGACCATCGTCACCACGGTGACGGCAACGAACGTCACGTCGCCGCCGAAGGCGTGGACGCTGGCCCACAGCGCGATCGCTGCGCCGAGAGTCGTTCCGGCGCAACCGAGCAGGATCAACCCGAGGCGCTTGGGCTCGCGGGCCAGCGCGACGAGGTCGGTGGTGACTTCCTTGAGCTTGGGGCGCACGTCGGTCGCCAGCCAGCGCCGCAACCTGGGCACGAAGAGATAAGTCCCGACCAGGCCCAGCGCCACGCCGGCGATCAGGTAGAGCATGGTGGCCTTCGGAACGAAGTGTGACAGATCGGTTCCCGCACCCGCGGCGGCGCTGAAGAAAATCAGCAACGTGACGTGCACGATCACCTGCACCGCCTGCTGCAGTGCGACCGCCGTAGTGGCGCGCACGGTGCTCATCCCGCCCTTTTGCAGCAACCGCACGCTGAGCGCGAGCCCGCCGACGCCCGCCGGGGTGGTGGTCGCGGCAAAAGTGTTGGCTACCTGGGTAACTAGGATTTTCCAGTAGGCCACGGCGTGACTGGCACAGGCCCACAAGGTGGCTGCCGCCCCGACATAGGTCATCGCGGAGACAAAGAGCCCCAGCAGCGCAAACCAGTAGTTCGCTCTGTTCAGCTCGGTGAAGAATGTCGGCACGGTGCTGATGAAGGGGTACGCGACGTAGACCAGCCCGCCGAACAAGACCAGCTGGATGAGCTGGCTGCGGGTGAACCGGGTGATCGTCTCGGCTTGGATCTTTTCGGCGCCGGTCTGGCGCATCACCGCCGCACGGCTGCGGGAGATGACGGCCTTGGGATCGTTGACCGAGTCGCGGACACGTTTCGGCACAGCGGATTTCGTGAGCCTGCCGGACGCGGCCAACACGGTGTCTTTGCCCAGCGTGTCGATCGCCGCGTTCACCGCGGACTCGGCGCCGTAGAGCGCCGACGTGGTCACCAGCAGCTGGGCGATGTCGGATTGGAGTTGGTTGTCGGTGGCGCCGTATTCGGCGTTGCCGAATCCACCGAACAGGACCGTGCCGTCGTCGACGGTGATCTGTGCGTCGCGCAGATCACCGTGCGAGATCCCATGATCCTGCAACTTCGCTAGCGATTCCCACACCCGGCACACCGGCGTCGACGTCGCCGATTGCTTCAGGCCAGCACCACGAACGGGCTTGTGCGCGAACAAGTTCCAGCCCCGGTCCAGCGCGCCGACGGCGATGCTCGATATGTTGGCGACACCCAAGTCGCCGACGGCCATGGCCATCAACGCGCGATGCTCGACGGCGCGGCGCATGGACGCCTGAAACGGTGCAGCCTCAGTGCGGCGCAGCCGCAGCTTGCTCCACAGCTGCCGCAGTGTGCCGCCGCTGCTTTGATGCGGGCCCCACATCTCGATCACCGCGTCGGCGTCGCGACCGTCCGAGGAAGCCGACAGCATCAGTGGCCCGGCGCCGGCCGGGCGGACAACTGTCAGCCCGGAGACGATGAACCCGCGTTTGGCCAGCGCGCGGACCGCGCCGTCCAGCGGCACCTCGAGTGCGGGTGTGCCGCTGATCAAGACCACCAGCGCGCCGACGAACCATCCGACCGCCAGGCCCAGCAGCGCGCGGGCCGGCACGACGGCGCTGACCACCAGGTGGATCGGCACGAACGCCAGCAGCAGCCCCCACCACCAGTGCCGCCAGCGTGCCGGCAGCCACGGGCCGGACACGGTGAGCACCGCGGCGAGCATGCCGATCCAGCGTGGGTCGTCGAGGAATTGCGCCAACACGGTACGCAGCCGGTCGGAGAGGTCGAAGTGCCATCCGGGCATGGCGATGCGCCTGCCGGTGATCGACAGCGCCAGGAAGGCGATGGACGCGGCGGCCGCGTACGGGCCGAGCATTTTCCACTGCCGGGACAGGATCAGCCCGATCAGGATCATGAACGGCAACGCCAGGATCGCCAGGCCGTACACCAGGTAGACCACGTCGGACTGGGTGGGAGTCAGCACGCCGACGAGGCGCGAGATGGATTTCTCCAGCTGATCCCACCGGGTGCGCGTGACCACCGAACTGGTGATCACCACCGCCAGGAACGCCCCGGAGAGCACGACCCGCAGGATGTCGTTGGTGCGTCGGGTCAGCGGTTGCAGGAGGCTCCCCGAAACCTTGACCTCGCGCCCGTCGACGTGCATGTTCTCCAACGATCCCGTCTGTCTAGCAGCCCGCCGACAACATAACCCGTGTGCCTGCGCGGGTGCCTTCAGCGCGCCGGGTTAGCCGTGCCTGTCACAGCAGTCACGCCGAGAGCCGGGTGGCGATATGCCCGCCTCAGAGCGATTTGCGCTAATAGGGAGCCCGCAGCTTGGTGAACATCGGGAAGTTCCGCACATTCGTCGTCAGCAGGTCGGCGTCGATGACGATCGCGGTGGCGGCGATCAGGTAGTCGACCGCGCCGGTGCCGCTGTGGCTTCGTCGGTGCCGACGGGCAAGTTGCCCGGCGACGCGGGTGACATCCTCGGTCACCTCGGCCCAACTCGGGGCGGAGCAGAACTCCTCAAAAGTGGTGAGTTCCTTATTGCGGATTCCCGCCAAGAGCTCAAATCGGACCAGCTCGCTGGCCACTAACTCATCGCCGCCGTCGCTCAGTGCCGTGAGCAGATCGACGGCCGCGGGCACCCCACGCAAGTGATCGACAGCGATGGTGGTGTCGATCAGCTTCACGCCAGACCGAGCCGGCTCACGCGGTCGTTGAGGTTGTCGCGGATGGCGTCGATGTACGCGTTACTGCTCGCTGATTTGGGCGCCGCGACCGCGGCAAGGTCCTTAGCTTGGCTCACAGAAAGCACGCGTACCCTCCGCGGGTGGCGTGCTGGTGAGTGGGAGGAAGTGAACGTGCCGAGAACCGATAATGACAGCTGGGAAATCACCGAAAGTGTGGGCGCGACGGCGTTGGGCGTGGCCGCGGCCCGCATGGCCGACACCGAGAGCGAGGATCCGCTGATCCATGATCCGTTCGCGCGGGTGTTTCTGGAGGCCGCCGGCGACGGGATGTGGAACTGGTTCGGCAGTTCCGAGCTGCCCGCCGAGATTGTCGAGGCCGAGCCCGAGGTGCCGTTGCGGATGCAGGGCATGCGCGACTATATGGCTTCGCGGACAATGTTTTTCGACCAGTTCTTGCTCGACGCCGCCAACGCCGGCGTGCGGCAGGTGGTGATCTTGGCGGCCGGCTTGGACGCGCGGTCGTGGCGGCTGCCGTGGCCGGACGGGGTAACGGTCTACGAGCTCGACCAGCCCAAGGTGCTGGAGTTCAAGTCGTCGACGTTGGCTGAGCGCGGCGCGCAGCCGACGGCGCGGCTGGTCAATGTGCCGGTCGATCTGCGGCATGACTGGCCAACGGCGTTGCAGCAGGCTGGGTTTGATCCCGCCGCGCCGAGCGCGTTCACGGCTGAGGGGTTGTTGCCGTTTCTGCCGGCGGAGGCGCAGGATCTGCTGTTCGAGCGGATTCAGGCGCTGACCGCGCCCGGTAGCCGGGTCGCCGTCGAGGCGCCTGGGCCCGACTTCACCAATCCCGATGTGCGGGACCGACAGCGGGCGCAGATGCAGCGCTACCGCGAGCTGGCCGCGCGGCTGGGACGCGAGGAGCACGACTTCCCCGACTTCGAGGAGCTGTGGTACTTCGAGCCCCGCACCGACGTCGGCGACTGGTTGCGCGGGCATGGCTGGGAGGTGTCGGTGCTGACCACTGAGGAGATGATGGCCCGCTATGACCGGCGGCCGCCGGAGGGCCTTGAGGACGGGTCGCCGGATACGTTGTTCGTGTCGGCGGAAAGGGGTGCGTGAGCGTGGCGAGGACTGACAACGACACTTGGGAGATCACCGAGAGCGTGGGCGCGACGGCGCTGGGTGTGGCGTCGTCGCGGGCGGCCGAGACGCGCAGTGAGAACCCGTTGATCCGCGATCCGTTTGCGCAGGTTTTCCTGGATGCGGCCGGTGACGGGGTGTGGAATTGGCATTCGGCGGGGCCGCTTCCGGCCGAGGTTGTCGAAGCCGAACCGCTGGTGCCGCTGCAGATGCAGGCGATGGTGAGCTACATGGCTTGCCGGACAGCGTTTTTCGATAACTTCTTTCTTGATGCGACGCGTGCGGGTATCCGCCAGGCGGTGATCTTGGCCGCGGGTTTGGATGCGCGGTCATGGCGGTTGCCGTGGCCGGACGGGGTGACGGTCTATGAGCTGGATCAGCCCAAGGTGTTGGACTTCAAGGCATCGACGTTGCACGAGCATGGTTCTGAGCCGGCCTGCCACCGGGTCGCGGTGCCGGTGGATCTGCGCCACGACTGGCCAACGGCGTTGCGGGAGGCGGGTTTTGACGCCT
>DATJOR010000028.1:0-3512 GCA_035506875.1 Mycobacterium sp. | reverse complement strand
CGCTTCGAGGGTGGTGAGTAGCTTCACGTCAACATGTTGCGGGTCGCGTTTCTTCGGTTGCGTTCGCCACGTTTAAAACTTATAAAGCGCGCAGCAGTACCATCCGCGCATGTCAGTGCCGGTTGGGACGACCATCGCGGGATACACCATCCTGCGGTTTGTGGCTTCGGGCGGGATGGCCGAGGTCTACCTTGCTCAGCATCCGCGGTTGCCACGTCGCGATGCTCTTAAAGTCCTCTCCGAGGCCATAACAGCGGAACGCGGCTTCCGGGAAAGGTTTCAGCGCGAAGCCGACCTGGCCGGTGCGCTGTGGCACCCGAACATCGTGGCAGTGCACGATCGCGGCGAGTTCGATGGTCACCTCTGGATCGCGATGGACTACGTCGACGGCACGGACGTCGCGCAGCTGGCCAAAAGGCGCTATCCGACCGGGATGCCGGCACAGGATGTCTGCGACATCGTCGCCGCGGTCGCTGCCGCACTGGACTACGCCCACAGTCGGGGCCTGCTGCATCGCGACGTCAAGCCCGCGAACATCTTGATCACCGAACCCGAGGATGGCAAGCGACGAATCTTATTGGCAGACTTCGGTATTGCTCGACCACTCGCTGACATCAGTGGGCTTACCGTCACCAATTTCACGGTGGGTACCCTCACCTACGCCGCGCCTGAACAGTTGATGGGTGCAGACATCGATGGGCGCGCTGATCAATACGCGTTGGCCGCCACCACGTTTCACCTCCTCGCTGGCGCCCCGCCGTATGAGCATTCCAATCCGGTGGCCGTCATCAGCCGGCATCTCACCGCACCACTACCGAAGCTGAGCGATCGGCGTCCGGAGTTGGCCGATCTCGACGAGGTCTTGTCGCGGGCGCTCGCAAAGGACCCCGCTGACCGGTTCGAGCACTGCAGCGACTTCGCTGCGGCTCTGGCCCAGCGGGCCGATCCGGACGCGGAGGCCCGTACTACGGTCACCGCGCCGATCATGCGGCCTGTGAGCGCGTCGAAACCGAAGCGACGCAGGCGATCCCGCATTCTGCTTGGAGCGTCGATAGCCGCGGTGCTGGTCGCCGTCATCGGCATCGTCGGCTACGCGACACAGCCGGCGAAGAATACCGCCTCTGCCCCGGCGGCCAAGACCGCAGTCGCCGCGGCGCCAAGCCCGCCACCCCGGCCCCCGGCAATGCTGGACGGCACGTACCGATTCGACTACGACTACGAGAAGCAGACGATCAACGGCGCCCCCTACGCCGTGCACACCTCCGACACCGCGAGTTGGTGGGCCTTTCACTCGTGGTGCGGATCCACGGGATGCGTCGCCGCCGCAACCCAGCTCGACGCGAAAAACCCGCAACTGGCTCACAACCCGCCCGAGTCAGCCGAATACCGTTTCGTCGACGGTCAATGGAAATCCGCGCCAGTTCAGCGCCAACTTGACCAGCCGCGCTGCCTTGGGCCAGACAGTCAAGTCGTTGCCGGCGCTACCACCGTCATGCTGACGTGGTCCATGGAGCCTCAACCCGACGGCACGCTGCGAGGCACGAAGACCGGCACCGCGCTGACCAACGAATGCGGCCTTCAGGGACAGGTCGCCCTGGCCCCCGTCGTGGCCACGCGGGTCAGCAACGTACCGGTCGGCGTCACCATCGCCGATCCGGCGACAGTCACCTTCACGCCCTCGAGTCCGGCTCCGCACGTCGCGGGTCCCGTCCTCGACGGCACCTACCGGCTGGACTTCGATTTGCAGAATCAGACGATCAACGGCACCGTGACCGGCCTGGGCGCCGCCGTATCCGAGTACTGGGCTTTTCGTTCCGCGTGTACGCCCGCCGGCTGCGCCGCCGCGGGGTCGGAGTTGGCCGAATCTAACCAACAAGAGGGCACCGGGACGACGAGCGTCGTCCATTTTGCCGACGGTCATTGGCAGGGCACGACGACGCTGCAGGCACCGATGGAGTGTGAAAAGACCAATAAGCCGGGCCGCGATGACGAGACCCGCCTTTGGAATTGGGACCCACAGGCCGACGGCACATTTAGAGGCCTTCAGGTCGGCACCATCATCAGCGATGGATGTGGCACTCAAGGAACGGTGTACCGAACGCCCTTTGTTGCGACACGCCAGGGCGATGTGGCGGCGAGTGTGATCGTGGCCGATCCCGCGTTGTTCGCGGTGCCAAGCCCACCCGCGTCGCCGCCTCGTGCGGGTAGATGAACCGACCTAGAGTCGCACCGCTAGAGAGACGCGGCTCAGGCTAAGCCTGCGTGCCTAGACTTTGAATTATGGATGGTCTTGGATTGCTGCAGATCGAAGACTGTCTGGATCGGCAGGGCGACGTCGTACTGCCCCCGGGTGCCACGCTGATATCCCTCATCGACCGCAACATCGCGAATGTCGGCGACAAGACGGCGTATCGCTACTTGGACTACAGCCGCGCAGCCGAGATGCGCACCGACGAGGTGACCTGGACTCAGTTCGGTGCCAGGTTGCAAGCCGTCGGTGTGAGCGTGCAGCAAGCCGCAGGTCGCGGCGAGCGGGTTGCCATCCTTGCGCCGCAGGGCATCGACTACGTCGCCGGTTTCTACGGGGCGATCAAAGCGGGCACCATTGCCGTGCCGTTGTTCGCCCCCGAATTGCCCGGCCACGGCGAGCGTCTCGATACCGCGCTTCGGGATTCGGAGCCAGCGCTGGTCCTCACGACGACGGCGGCGAAAGGGCCGGTCGAGGCCTTCTTGACTAACCTTCCGCAACGCCGCCGGCCGCAGGTCGCCGTCATCGATCAGATCCCCGACGCTGCGGGCGAATCCTTCGTCCCTACCGAGCTCGGCTTGGACGATGTTTCCCACCTGCAATACACCTCGGGCTCGACACGGCCCCCGGTCGGCGTGGAGGTCACCCATCGCGCGGTCGGAACCAACCTGGTGCAGATGATCCTGTCAATCGACCTGCTGGACCGAAACACCCACGGTGTCAGTTGGTTACCGCTCTACCACGACATGGGGTTGTCGATGATCGGTTTCCCGGCAGTGTACGGAGGACATTCCACGTTGATGTCGCCAACGGCGTTCGTCCGAAGGCCGCAGCGGTGGATTCAAGCCTTGTCTGCCGGCTCGAGAGAGGGCCGCGTCGTCACCGCCGCACCGAACTTCGCCTACGAGTGGACCGCGCAGCGTGGCCTGCCCTTCCAGGGCGACGACGTCGACCTACGCAACGTGGTGATGATCATCGGTTCCGAACCGGTCAGCATCGACGCGATCAGAACGTTCACCAAAGCCTTTGCCCCATACGGGCTACCGCGTACCGCGTTCAAACCCTCCTATGGCATCGCCGAGGCAACGCTGTTCGTCGCCACGATCGCGCCCGACGCGCAGGCGTCGGTGGTGTACTTCGACCGCGAACAACTGGGCGCCGGCCATGCGTTACGTGTCGCGGCGGATTCCCCGAACGCCGTGGCCCAGGTGTCGTGCGGTCAGGTGGCTCGCAGTGAGTGGGCCGTGATCGTCAACCCGGACAC
>DATJOR010000027.1:0-33373 GCA_035506875.1 Mycobacterium sp. | reverse complement strand
ACATGCCCGAAAGTTCGCCGCCGAGTTCGGCATCGAGCGCTTCTACGACGTCGGCAGGCACGGCATCTGTCACCAGGTCATCGCCGAGAACGGGCTGGCCCGCCCCGGAGAAATACTGGCCTGCACCGACTCTCACACCTGCGCGGCCGGCGCCTACAACACCGCCGCCCGCGGGCTGGGTCCCGCCGAGGTGTACTCGATCATGTGCACCGGCAGCACCTGGTTTCAAGTCGCGCCGACGATCCGCTACGAACTCGACGGCCGCAAACCCGACACGGTCAGCGGCAAGGACATCTTCTTGCACATCGCCAACGAGTACGGCGACGCCGCGAACCTGAACCTGGAATTCGGCGGCCCCGGGCTGCCGAGCATCCCCATGCACGACCGTCGCACCATCGCCACCCAAGGCGCCGAGGTGTCAGCCGATTTCAGCACGTTCGAGCCCGACGAGGTGCTGACGTCGTTCCTCGACGAGCGCGGTGTCACCGGATACGACGTTGCGGCGCCGGATCCCGATGCGGGCTATCGCGAGGTGCGCCACCTGGATCTGGCCGCGCTGGAACCGTACGTCGCCCGACCGGGCAGCGTGAGTCGCAACGGCCTACCGGTCTCCCAGTTGGGCAAGCAGAAAATCGATCAGGCGTTCATCGGTTCGTGCGCCAACGGTCAACTCGAAGACCTCGAAATCGCCGCAGACGTGTTGCGCGGCAAGACGGTTGCCGCCGGCGTTCGGCTGCTCGTGACACCGGCGTCGCAGGCCGTCTACCGCGAGGCGATGCGGCTCGGGTATCTCCAGGACATCGCCGACGCCGGCGCGGTAATCACCAACTCCACCTGCGGTGCATGCTTCGGCTACCACATGGGCGTGGTAGGCCCCGGCGAAGTGTGCCTGACGTCGAGCACACGGAACTTCACCGGTCGCATGGGCAGTCCCGAGGCGCAGATCTTCATGGCCTCACCGGCAACCGTCGCAGCATCGGCGATCACCGGCTACATCACCGATGCGAGGAGTGTGACCCGATGACACATGGCATCACCGGCAAGGTCTGGGTGTTCGGCGACGACCTGAACACCGACGCGATGTATCCCGCGTTCGCGATGAAGATGGATCCCCTGGAGGCGGCCAAGCACATCTTCTACGAGGTGCGTCCCGGTTGGACCGACCAGGTCTCCGCCGGCGACATCGTGGTGGCGGGCAAGAACTTCGGGCTGGGGTCGTCACGGCCGGTCGCGGCGCTGTTCACCGAACTCGGCGTCGCCGGGCTGGTCGCCGAGGAGTTCAATTCACTGTTCTTCCGCAACGCCGTGAATGCGGGGCTGCCCGCGATGACAATTCCCGAAGCCACTACCATCTTCAGCGAAGGCGACACCGGGACCTTCGATATCAGCACCGGCGAATGGCGCAACGAGACAACCGGCGCGGCGGGGTCGGTGCCCAAGCTGCCCGACCTCATTCTCGACATCATCGCCAGTGGGGGCGTCCTGCCGCGGTTGGCGGCGCAGGGCTATTTGCCGGCCGAATTGGGAGACGTGCTGCGGTCCAGCACGGTGGCGATCCGCGGCGCCGGGAGCGGCGCATGATCGGCAAGCTGCTGCGCCACCTCCCGGTCGCCGGAGAGCACCGAAGTCCGCTCGCCGGTTCGGGTTTCGCCGCGCCCGTTGACATCACGGTCACCAGCGCCGCATTCGGCGATGGCGGCGCGATGCCGGTGTCGAGCGCCGGCAAAGGCGTTGGTGACAACGCGTCGCCGCAGCTGCGCTGGACCGGGGTGCCGCCGGCGACCCGGCAGCTGGTGCTGATCATCGACGACGTCGACGTTCCGCTGCCGCGCCCGCTGCTGCACACCGTCGCGGTGCTCGAGCCGTGCGTGCAAGAGGTCGATGCCGGTGCGTTGCGGTCGGGTACCCCCGGAATGCGGTTCATCCCGGGCGGTTTGGGGCATCGAGGATATGCGGGTCCGCGCCCGATTCCCGGCCACGGGCCGCACCGCTACCGGTTCCACGTGTTGGCACTCGACGAGCCGATTCCCGACCACGTCACCACGGCCAAGGCGCTGCTGAAGCAGATGGCCGGACATGTGATCGCCCGCGGGGTGCTGACCGGGACCTACGAACGCCCATGACGCCGTGCCGCGTTGCGGCGAAGCGCCGTATCCATCGACATAGGCTGAGTACGCTGATCAGATGCCGCAACGGGTGTTGCGTGACCGCCTGATCGAGGTGGAAGTCCCGCGCGAGGATGTGGCACGCGGTCGGGCGCTGCGAAAGACCGTTCCGCGGCGCGCTCTCGCACAGCTGACCCCCGCTCCGCGAACGGCCACTGAGATTCTCGTCGCTCAGAACGCCAGCCGATTACCCGAACTCGTCCCGCTGCGTTTTGCCCGGATGCTCGCCGACCCATTTTCCTTTTATCGAGGTTCGGCAGCGGTCATGGCCGCCGACCTCGCCGCCAGCCCATCGACTGGGATCGAAATCATGTGCTGCGGTGACGCTCACGTGTCGAACTTCGGCTTGTACGCCGCCCCGCACCGCTCGATCGTCTTCGACCTGAACGACTTCGATGAGGCCGCCGTCGCACCCGCCGAGTGGGACGTCAAACGCCTGGTCACCAGCGCGATCGTCGGGGGCCGCCACGCCGGGTACCCGCCCAAGGCGATCCGCCGTTGCGTCGAACAGGCACTGGCGGGCTACCAAACCAGCCTGGAGGCGATGCTCGAAGAGATGAACGTTCTGGATCGCTACTACCTGCGGGTGGAACCCGAGCACTATACCGGGAAGCTATCCAAGGCGTCGCAGGCTCTGATCCAGCGAACGATATCCCGGGCGCGCACCCAAACGTCGGCGCGAGTCTTCAAGCAGATTACGGAGATTGGAGCCGACGGAACCCCGCGGCTACGCGAGGCGCCCCCGGTCCTCCAGCACGTCGACGAAGACACCGAAGGCCCAGTGGTCGAGTCGATTCAGGAGTATCTGACCGCCGTCCCTCCTGACGTGGCGTTATTGCTGTCGCACTTTCGCATCGCCGATGTCGCGTTGCGAGTAGTCGGTGTGGGCAGCGTCGGGACCCGGTGTTATTTGGTCATCTTGGTGGGTCCCAACGGCACACCGCTGATCCTGCAGATCAAAGAGGCCACCCGATCGGTGCTCGAAGAATACGGCGGTTGGCGCCAGCCGGATTCGCTGGCCGCCGCCGTCGCGGCCCAGGGCCAGGGCGTGCGGGTAATTGACGGCCAGCAAATTCTGCAGGCGACGTCGGATGTGTTTCTCGGGACGACACGCAAGGACGGCCACGACTACTATGTCCGCCAGTTCCGCGACATGAAGGGCACCATCGACACTGAGGGCATGTCGGCCTCGACGTTCGGCGAATACGTTGTCGCCTGTGCGGTGCTGCTGGCCCGGGCGCACTCGCAGAGCGCGAACGCGTCCATACTGCGCGGGTACGTCGGCACCAGCGACAACGTGCACCATGCGGTCGCGGAGTGGTCGTACGCCTACGCCGACAAGTCGCTTGACGACTTCCAACAACTGCGCGCGGCGGCCGCGGCCGGTGACATCGAAGTCGCCGACGATCCTGCCCGGTAAGCGGGTCGGCACCTACTCCTCGGGGACCTCGCGCTCGATCTCGTCGAGCCAGGCCTGCGCCGACATATCCGACGGGGCACGCCAGTCCCCGCGCGGCGATAGCGCACCGCCATGCGACACCTTGGGGCCGTTGGGCATTGCCGAACGCTTGAATTGACTGAACGAGTAGAAGCGCTGCACGAACACCTGCAGCCAGTGCCGAATCTCCTTGAGCGAATATGACGGTCGTTTGTTCTCCGGGAATCCCGGCGGCCAGCTGCCGGCATCGGAGTCATTCCACGCATGCCACGCCAAGAAAGCGATCTTCGATGGCCGGAAACCATAACGCAGGACCTGGAACAGTGAAAAATCTTGCAGTGCAAAGGGTCCAACCTTGGCCTCGCTGCTCTGCAGCTGCTCTTCCTCGCCGCTGGGGACGAGTTCAGGGGTGATCTCGGTATCGAGCACCGATTGCAGCACCTCGTCCACTTCGGGGTCGAACTGACCAGACGAAATGACCCAGCGGATCAGGTGCTGGATCAGTGTTTTCGGCACGCCGGCGTTGACGTTGTAGTGCGACATCTGGTCGCCGACACCGTAAGTCGACCAGCCCAATCCCAATTCGGAAAGGTCGCCGGTGCCCAGCACGATGCCGCCGCGCTGGTTGGCCAGCCGGAACAGATAGTCCGTGCGCAGGCCGGCCTGGACGTTCTCGAAGGTGACGTCGTAGACCTTCTCGCCACGCGAGAACGGATGACCGATCTCTTTCAGCATCAACTTCGCGGTGTCGGTGATGTCGATCTCGGAGAAGGTGACACCGAGGGCCCGGCAAAGCTCGACTGCATTGCGTTTGGTGTGCTCGCCGGTGGCGAAGCCAGGCAGCGTGAATGCCAGAATGTCTCTGCGCGGGCGGCCTTCCCGGTCCATCGCGCGCGCAGCGACGATCAGCGCGTGCGTCGAATCCAGCCCGCCGGAAATCCCGATCACAACCTTCGGGTATTTCAGTGCGCGCAAACGCTGTTCGAGCCCGGCAACCTGAATGTTGTAGGCCTCATAGCAGTCTTGCTGCAGCCGCTCAGCATCAGCCGGCACGAACGGAAAGCGTTCGATCGTCCGCCGCAGTCCGATATCGCCTGCCGGTGGATCCAAGCGAAACTCTATGCGGCGCAACGACTCCGCTGAGGCCCGGTGATGACGCCGGTTATCGTCGAACGTGCCCATCCGCAACCGCTCCGAGCGGATCAGCTCGGTGTCGACGTCAGCGATGGAGCGTCGTTCCCCTTTGGGAAAGCGTTCGGATTCGGCAAGCAGTGCGCCGTTCTCCCAGATCATTGTTTGGCCGTCCCAGGCCAGGTCGGTCGTCGACTCGCCCTCCCCGGCGGCGGCATAGACGTAGGCGGCCAGGCAGCGCGAGGACGCCGAGCGGGCGAGCAGGCAGCGGTCTTCCGCGCGACCAATCGTGATCGGGCTGCCGGACAGGTTCGCCAGCACCGTCGCGCCCGCCAGCGCGGCTTCGGCGCTGGGCGGCACCGGCACGAACATGTCCTCACAGATTTCGACGTGCAGCACGAAACCGGGCAAGTCGGATGCGGCGAACAACAGGTCCGGGCCGAACGGCGCCTCGACGCCGGCCATGCGGATCGTGCCGCGCTCGTCGTCACCGGCCGCGATCTGGCGGCGCTCGTAGAACTCGCGGTAAGTGGGCAGGTATGACTTGGGCACCACGCCAAGAACAACGCCGCGATGGATGACCACCGCCGTGTTGTAGATGCGGTGCCGGTAACGCAGCGGCGCGCCGACCACCAGCACCGGCAGCAAGTCGCGGGACGCTACCACGACATCGAGCACGGCTTCCTCGACGCTATCGAGCAGCACGTCTTGCAGCAGGATGTCCTCGATGGAGTACCCCGACAGCGTCAGCTCCGGAAAAACGGCCAGCGCGACACCGTCGTCGTGGCACTGGCCAGCCAGCCGCAGCACCGACGCGGCATTGGTCGCCGGGTCGCCGATCGCGGCATGGTGCGTGCAAGCGGCGACCCGGACGAACCCCTGGCTGTAGGCGTTATAAAAGTCCATCGCCCTTCCATTGTCGCCCAGCCGGTGCCCTTACCGGGCTATCGGGTCCGCCGGCGCCGGCTACCCGCCCAGCGCAGGCCGCGGCATTCGATAGCGGCGGTCTCTCATGCGGAATACGGCGTTGCCGCCGCGACGCCCTGCGCCGTTCGTGATCTGCCCGATGGTCGGCACGCCTGCCGGCGGGTTTGTCGGCTCAACCCACGGTGGCAGAGCTCGAAGACCCGTCGCCGCGGAGGCCACCGGTTCAGCGGCGAGAGTGGGCGCCGGAGCCGCCGCCGTCCAACTCTGCGGAACCGACAATCCGCCAACCGGGGCCGCCCTGCCGATGCTGGCCAGCACCGGTCCGGGGGCACCTTCAGACGCCGATGTCTGAGCCGCCGCAGCTGCGCGCCCAGCGTCTGCCGCTGCAATTGCGGGCAAATCTTTGGCCTGGACACCAGACTGCAGAAGCCCGGTGCCGAAGCTCCCCATCGAAAAGACCGAGTAGGGCATCTGGTAACCCAGAGTCAGCGGCGCGGTCAGAGTATTCAAATCACTGACGGCTGTGAGTGCCGACGTCGACGTCGTCGCAGAGTTCGCTGCCGACGCGCTGGTGGACCCGCCCGATGCGAGGCTCTGCAACTGTTGCGGCACTGCGGACATCAGCTGCGAAAGCGTGGTCTGCGAATGTCCGACGACGGTGTTGAGGGCTTGGGACACCGCGGCGGCTTGGCCTGGTTGCGCGGTCGAGCTGGTGGTCTGCGGCGGCTCGCGGAACCGCGTGAGCGTCGCCGCCGCCGAGGCCAACCCGGCATAGCCGTACATGGCCGCCGCATCCTGCGCCCACATTTCCGCGTAGGCAGCTTCGGCGGCCGCGATCGCCGGCGTGTTCTGTCCGAAGAAATTCGTCGCGACCAGCGTCGTCAATAGGCTGCGGTTCGCTGCCACCACCGCTGGTGGCACGGTTGCGGCGAAAGCCGTCTCGAACGCCGCTGCGGCCGCCCGCGCCTGGTCAGCCGCCTGCTCGGCCTGCGCCGCCGTCGTCATCGCCCAGGCCACATACGGCGCGGCCGCGCCGGCCATCGCGCTCGATGCCCCACCCGACCATCGTCCGCCTTGCAACTCCGCGAGCACCGAGGAGTACGTGCGCCCGAAGCTCTCGAGTTGCCCGGCCACCCCATCCCAGGCCGCGGCCGCGGCATGCATCGGACCCGAGCCCGGGCCGGCGTACATCCTGGCCGAGTTGACCTCGGGCGGCAACGCCGCGAAATCAAACATCAGCCGCCGAGGGCAGGACGCGGCATCTTGAAGCGGCGCGGAGCAACGCGCAACACGTTGCTGACCGAGGGACGCCCGACGAGGCCCGATGCCGAGCCCAGGCCCGCCATCGGGCCAGCGCCCGCCGCACCGGCTGTCGTAGCCTCCGCCGATGCCGGAACCGCGCCGAGGTCCGCCTCCGACATCCACTGGGGCTCTTCGACAGCGCTGGCCACCGGAGTCGCCGATGCCCAGGTTTGCGGTACCGACAGCCCACCGATGGGTGCCGCCCGGCCGACTTCGGCAAGCACCGGACGTTGAATCCCTTCGGGCACCCAGGCTTGGGTCTTGGCACCCGCCGCCTTGGCGCCGGCCGCTCCGGCGTCTTCCTCCGCTATTTTGGGCAGATCTTTGGCCTGGATCGCACTCCGGTAAGCCCCGGTGAGGAAGCTGCCGCCGCTGGAGAACGTGCGGCTGAAGCCCCCGGCGAGATTTGCCGGCGACGAGAGGGTGTTGAAGTCGCCGATCGCGGTAAGCAGCGGCGTCGACGACGACGTAGTCGAGGCCGATGATCCCGCTGTCGAGAGACTCTGCAGCTGTTGTGGCACAGCGGCCATCAACTGAGACAGGCTCGACTGCGAGGTTGTCGAAGTGGAGCCGCCGACGGCCTGGGCCACCGCGCCCGCCTGAGCGGATTGCCCGGTGGCAGTTGTGGTTTGGGGTGGATCGGTAAACGGCGTGAGGTTTGTCGCCGTCGAGGAAGACGCGGCATAGCCGTACATCGCCTGGGCATCCTGCGCCCACATTTCGGCGTAGGCAGCCTCGGCGGCCGCGATCTGGGCGGTGTAATGCCCGAAAATGTTGGCGGTGACGAGCGCCGCGTACTGGGCACGGTTGGCGGTCACCAGCGCCGGTGGCACCGTCGCCGCGTACGCAGACTCGTAGGCTGCCGCGGCTGCCCGGGCCCGGCCGGCCGTCTCCTCAGCCTGTGCCGCTTCCGTCGCGATCCAGTCGATATACGGTTGCGCCGCGTCGGCCATCGCGGTTGACGCACTGCCCGACCACGTTTCGCCTTGCAGGCCCGAGATCACCGCGGCATAGCCGCGCGCGACGGAATCCAATTGGGCGGCTACCGCTTGCCAGGCCGAAGCGGCGGCCATGATCGGGCCCGAACCCGGACCCGCATACATCCTGCTCGAGTTGACCTCGGGCGGTAGGGCGCCGAAATCGAGCATCGAGCTTCCTCCTTCTTTAACCTTCTTTAACCTTCTTTAACCTTCTTTAACCGAGTTCCGCTTCCGGGCGCCACGTACGAGCCGTCCGATAGCGCTGCGTGCCGGCCGACCATCAGACGCAGAGGAGCAACGCGCCAGCAGCCTGGATCGGCCTTCGAGCGGCTGTGAGAACGAAAAGCAAAAGTTGGAATGAGCCGCGTGCGGCAACGCCAATTTCATTGCGCGCTACAGCTTTAGACGACTATTAAGCTCCCACTATTGTGCGGCCGGCCTTCTTTTTCAGGCATCCGATTCGGACCATACGTGACACTATGGGCAGCCAAGCCGCGGTTGGGGTGCACCCTGAACCTCGACATCACACGATCAGCAAACCGATCAAAGATCTCGTTTGCTGGTCCGATGTTCGGATCACCCTCCGTAAAACTAACAGCTTTCTTGCAGGTGAACTTCGGGTGCTGGTTCGCAGCAAAACAAGTGAAACCTGCGACGACTTCTGATCAGTTTGATCGTAAAGCGGCCGGCTTGGAGGGCGGATTCGCTCACCGCACTCGAGTGTGGGTTTGCCGGACGATGTCTCAGTGTCATCGCGGCCTCAGCGGGTACCACCACAGCATGAGCGATACCGCGATCCTAGTGGTCGACATGATGAACAGCTACGACCATCCTGACGCCGACCAATTAACTCCGAATGTTGAGAAAATCATCGAGCCGCTGACCGATCTGATTCAACGCGCGCGCGAATCCGACGACGTCGACCTGGTCTACGTCAACGACAACTACGGCGATTTCACAGCAGAGTTTTCCGATATTGTCCGCTCCGCGTGTGGAGGCGCGCGCCCCGACTTGGTGGATCCGATCGTGCCGACCGTGGGCAGCCGAGTGGTGACCAAGGTCCGCCACAGCGCCTTCTATGCGACCCGGTGGCATACCTGCGGCGGACTGCCTCGGCTAATACCAACTGCCACTAGCCGACATCGCGTTGCTGGCATACGGTCCGATACGTGAAAACACAGCTGCGCGTTGTTGGCGTTCTCGGCGCGATCGTGGTCGCACTCGTCGGCTGCGCGTATTCGACGATGCCGCCGAAACCCACGGTGGCCGCCTCAACCGGGAAGGGGTCGGCCGCCACACCGCTCGCGACAAAAACGTTGGCCGCCGCGCCGAGCCCGCCAAAGGGGGCCCAGCCCCAGTTGGCGTCGGACCCGGCACAGCTAGCCGACAATCTTGTCGCCGACGAGCGCGCGCTGCACAATGCGGGCACGCCCGAGCCGGCGCTGGACGCCGCCGCGCACCGTGAGCAGGCCGCCTACCGCGCTATCGGGCGGCACCCCGAATGGGACGCGACGATACGACCGCGAATCCCGGCCGACTTGCTCGGCGTCTACGACCGCAATGTCGACGCACGTCGACAGCTAGAGGCGATGGCGAACGTGCGGGACATGCTGCCCGCGTGGCATGTCGACCCTCCGATCCCCGCCGATGAGCTGATGGGTGACTATCACGCGGCGGAGGCGGAGACCGGCGTCGGCTGGAACTACCTGGCCGCGATCAACCTGGTGGAGACTCGGTTCGGCAGCATCAACGGTGTGAGCAACGCCGGCGCCCAAGGCCCCATGCAGTTCTTGCCTTCGACGTTCGCCGGCTACGGCCAGGGTGGCGATATCCACTCGCCGCGCGACAGCATCATGGCGGCGGGCCGCTACCTCGCCGCGAGCGGCTTTGCCAATAACCCCGATCGCGCCATTTATGCCTACAACCACTCGAACAATTACGTAAGCGCGATCGACCAGTACGCGTCGCTGATCGGAGACGATCCCGCTGCGTTCGCCACGTTCTACCGGTGGGACGTGTACTTCGCCACGACCGCCGGCGACGTGTTGCTACCCATCGGCTACGCCGAAGCCGCACCGATCCCGGTCGCCGACTACCTGGCGACCCACCCGCAGTAAACGCAAGCGATCCGTACTCTCGAAGAGGTGACGGCCTGCGCGGGATCCCCGGAGCTGATCGCTTTGCTGGCCGGTCGTCGTGTCGCGGTGTTGACCGGAGCGGGGATTTCCACCGATTCCGGCATCCCCGACTACCGAGGCCCCGACTCGCCGCCGAGCAATCCGATGACGATTCGGCAGTTCACTTCGGATCCGGTGTTCCGGCAACGGTACTGGGCGCGCAACCAGGTCGGCTGGCGGCACATGGACGAGACCCTGCCCAACGCCGGACACCGGGCGGTGGCCACACTGGAGCGCGACGGCGTGGTCTCCGGCGTCATCACCCAAAACGTTGACCTGTTGCACACCAAGGCCGGCAGCCGCAACGTGATCGACCTGCACGGCACCTACGCGCAGGTGGTTTGCCTGAGTTGCGGCGACTCGATGACCCGCGCGGCGCTGGGCGACAAGCTCGACGCTCTCAACCCGGGATTCGTCGAACGCGCCGAGGCGGTCGGAGGGCTGGCAGTTGCTCCGGATGCCGATGCCGTCGTCACCGAAACCGATACCTTCCGCTATCTGGACTGCCCATCGTGTGGCGGCATGCTCAAACCCGATATCGTCTATTTTGGCGAAAGCGTACCTAAAGCGATTGTCGAACAGGCATTTTCGCTCATCGGCGCCGCCGATGCACTGCTGGTGGCCGGATCGTCGTTGACGGTGTTCTCGGGCTACCGGTTCGTGCGCCACGCGGCAGCACAGGGTATCCCGGTCGCCATCATCAACCGCGGGCCCACCCGCGGCGACGACCTGGCCACCGTCAAGGTCGACGGCGGCTGCTCGGAGTTGCTGACGCTACTGGCCGAGGAGCTTGCCGCCGCGTCGGTTCGCTAGCAGCCTCAGAAGGTGCAAGGCATGCTGCGAATCCCGTGAATGAAGTTGCCGGGCACGTAGACCGGTTCGCCGGCCTGGATGTCCGGCAGCTGACGCAAAAGCTCGCCGAAGATCGCGCGCAGTTGGGCCCTGGCCACGTGGGCGCCCAGGCAGAAGTGCACTCCGCCACCACCGAAACCCACGTGCGGATTGGGGCTTCGGCTCAAGTCCAGGCGTTCGGGGTGCTCGAAGACCTCGGTGTCCCAGTTGCCGGACGGATAGAACATCACCACCTTCTCCCCCGCCCGGATGGTCTGGCCACTGATTTCGAAATCCGTTGCGGCCGTGCGGCGGAAGGTCATCACCGGGCTGGCCCATCGGATAAACTCCTCGATTGCTCCGCCAATGCGGTTGTCGAAATCCTCCAGCAACCAAGCACGCTGATCGGGAAAGTCGGTGAGCGCCTTCAGCGCGTGACTGGTGGTCTGGCGAGTGGTGTCGTTGGCCGCGACAGACAGCAGCACGAAGAACGCGGCGATGTCGGCATCGGCGAGCCGGTCACCGTCCACCTCGGCAGTCACCAGGCTGGTGAACAGGTCATCACCCGGATGCTCGCGACGCTCGGCGGCGAGAGCGAAAGCCACCTGATGGACCGTCATTTGAGCCTCGAACAGCACCTCCATCGGCTGGCGGCCGTTGAGGTAAACGGGGTCTGCCCACGACACCATGGCATCGGCGGCGTGCTCCACGCGCTGGCGGTCCGCCTCCGGAATGCCCACCATGTCCGACAGCGTGCGGATGGGCAGTTCCTTGGCGCATTGGTCGACGAAGTCGGCGCCACTGCCCGCCGCCCTGAGCTCCTCGACGATGGTCTTCGCGTTCGCCTGGATCGAGTCCTCGATCCGCCTGACCTGGCGCGGGGTGAACGCCGCGCTGACAAGTTTGCGAAGGAAGGTGTGCCGCGGCGGGTCCATCGCCAGGAAGGACTGCGACGCTTCGAGCAATTCCTCGGGAACATTCTCGAAGATGACGCCCTTGCCGGACAGGAACACGTCGTTGTTGCGGCTGACGGCGACGATGTCGTCGCGCCGGGTCAGAGCCCAGTAGCCGGGGTCGTCGGGATCGGTCATCAGCGCGTCTTCGACCGGGGGATGCCAGCTCACCGGGCGCTCGGCCCTCAGCTCGGCAAACGAGCTTTCCCGCTCTTGCGCGGTAGTGGACCAGAACGCGCGCGACGAGAGGTCGATGGGGTCGTAGGCGCGAGGGGTCGCGGCCGTCGCTGTCATTGGTGGGGTCCTCCATCGGTTATGACGTCGGTCACAAAGCTGAACAATGCCGACAATAAATCTAGACATAGTGTCTAGTCAAGATGTCGGGCTTTCGGTTACCCTCTGAGCAGGGGTGCGATTAGGAGGAGCCATGCCGTCGGTGACCCGCAAGCCGCAAGCCAAGCGGCAAGAGCGGCGCGAGCAACTCGAGCGCCGGCTGCTCGATGCCACCGAACGGCTGATGCGTGACGGTGCCAGCTTCACCGAACTGTCCGTGGACCGGCTGTCCACTGAGGCGGGGATGTCGCGGGCCAGCTTTTACATCTACTTCGAGGACAAGGGCCACCTGCTGCGCCGGCTGGCCGGTCAAGTCTTCGCCGACCTCGCCGACGCCGCCGAGCGCTGGTGGAGCGTGGCGTGGCGACACGATCCCGATGACGTCCGCGCCGGGATGGCCGCGATCATCGCCAGCTACCGGCGACACCAGCCGGTGCTGGTGGCGCTGAACGAGATGGCCGCCTACGACTCGTTGGTCGGAGCGACCTACCGCAATCTGCTGACGGCTATCACCGGGCGATTGACCCGCGTCATCGAAGAGGGCCAGGCCGACGGCTCGATCCGCCGCGAGCTGCGGGCGCCGACCACGGCCAGCGCGCTGACCTGGATGGTCGAACGGTCCTGCCAACAGAACCTGCCGACCAGCCCGCCCACCTACGATGCCGAACTCGCCGCCACGCTGACCGAAATCGTCTGGGGTGCTTTGTATCTGAAGCCGATAGCGACCTAGACGGCCACCAGGTCGTCGGCGTGCACCGCGGGCCGGCGCAATTCGGCGGGCAGCTCTGAGGTCGACCGGCCGATCATGGTGGCCAACTCGGTGGCGTCGTAGGCGACGACGCCGCGAGCCACCAGGGTCGCGTCGGGTCCCGCCAGATCGACGACGTCACCGCCGTGAAAACGGCCGGATAGCCCGGTGATTCCCGCAGGCAGCAGTGAACGGCGTTGGCCCAGCACGGCGCGCACCGCGCCATCATCGAGGGTCAGCGCACCGGCGGACTCCGCGGCGTAGCGCACCCAAAACCGGCGTGCCGACATCCGATTGGGCCGGGCGGCGAACACCGTGCCGACCGAGGCGTCGTTCAGCGCGGTCGCCGCGTCCGCGGCGGCTGCCAGCAGCACCGGCACCCCGGCGTCGGCGGCCAGCAGTGCCGACGACACCTTCGACGCCATGCCGCCGGTGCCCAGATGGCTGCTTTCTCCCGCGATGACGCCGTCGAGGTCGTCAGGCCCGGAAACCTCAGGGATGAAACGTGATTCGCGGACCTTGCGCGGGTCGGAGTCGTAGAGCCCGTCGATGTCGCTCAGCAGCACCAGCGCGTCGGCCCCGACCAGGTGCGCGACCAGGGCCGAGAGCCGGTCGTTGTCGCCGAACCGGATTTCGTTGGTGGCAACCGTGTCGTTCTCGTTGACGATCGCCACCGCATGCAGTGCCCGCAGCCGGTCCAAGGTGCGCTGAGCGTTGGTGTGCTGCACCCGCATCGAAATGTCATGCGCGGTCAGCAAGACCTGCCCGACACTGCGCTGATAGCGGGCGAATGCGGCGCTCCACGCATTCACCAGCGCGACCTGCCCGACACTGGCCGCCGCCTGTTTGGTGGCCAGGTCGGTGGGCCGCTTGGCCAGCCCGAGCGGCTCAATGCCGGCAGCGATGGCCCCGGAGGAGACGATGACGACATCGGAGCCGGCTTTCATCCGCGCCTCGATCGCGTCGACGAGCCCGGCCAGCCTGCCGGCGTCGAACATGCCGGTCGATGTGGTCAATGCGGTGGTGCCGACTTTCACCACGACGCTGCGCGCGGCGCGGATCGCCTCGCGGGCTGTGCTCATGCGCGGCTCCTCCTCATCGATCCGCTCTTCATCGTCGCCGCGCGCGGTCATGGAGCGTCACCGTGTTCGCGACGTCGGCGCCTGGCTGCCTTGCGTTCGTCGGCGCCGACGCGGTCGGTGCTTTCCAGACGTGAGTCCGTGCCGCGTCTCGTCATCTCCGTGTCGACGCCGGCCGGCGTCTGCGGCTCCCAGTCGAAAGTGACCTCGCCGATGGTGACCGCGCATCCGGGCCGTGCGCCCAGACGCATCAGTTCGTCCTCGACACCCAGCCGGGCCAGCCGGTCACCGAGATAGCCGACCGCCTCGTCGTTGTCGAAGTTGGTCTGGGCGATCCAGCGTTCGGGCCGTCGGCCACGGACCACGAATCCGCCCTCACCGTCGGATTCCACGGTGAACCCAGACTCGTCGACCGGGATCGGGCGGATCACCGGCCGTCGTGGCACCAGCACCGGCTGAGCGGCGTGGTACTGCGACACCATGTCGGCGAGCGCAAAGACCAACGGCTGCAACCCTTCTCGACTAACCGTCGACACCAGAAACACCGGCCAGCCGCGCGCGGCGATATCGTCGCGGACGAACTCGGCCAGCTCGCGGGCCTCTGGCACGTCAATCTTGTTGAGCACCACCGCCCGCGGCCGCTCGACAAGATCACCCAGCGCCGAGTCGCCCTGCAGCGTCGGCGTGTAAGCGGCCAGCTCCGCTTCCAGTGCATCGATGTCGGACACCGGGTCGCGGCCCGGTTCCGCAGTCGCACAATCAACCACGTGTACCAGCACCGCGCACCGCTCGATGTGCCGCAGGAAGTCCAGACCCAGGCCGCGGCCCTGTGACGCGCCCGGGATCAGACCGGGGACATCGGCGACGGTGAAGGTGCGCTCCCCCGCGGATACCACGCCCAGGTTGGGAGCGAGCGTGGTGAACGGGTAGTCGGCGATCTTCGGCTTGGCCGCCGAGATCGTCGACACCAGCGACGATTTGCCGGCAGACGGGAACCCGATCAGCCCGACGTCGGCGACGGTCTTGAGTTCGAGGGTGAGATCGCGGGATTCCCCTTTTTCACCGAGCAGTGCGAAACCCGGCGCCTTGCGGGCCCGCGAGGCCAGTGCGGCATTGCCCAGCCCGCCGCGACCGCCGGCCGCGGCTTCGAAACGGGTGCCCGCACCGACCAGGTCGGCGAGCAACCGGCCGTCCTCGTCGAGCACGACGGTCCCGTCGGGAACCTTGACTTCCAGATCGGCACCGGCGGCCCCGTCGCGGTTGGCGCCCATCCCCTGCTTGCCCGACGGTGCGACGATGTGCGGCCGGAAGTGAAAGTCGAGCAGGGTGTGCACCTGCGGGTCGACGACCAGCACGACGCTGCCGCCGCGGCCACCGTTGCCGCCATCGGGACCGCCGAGCGGCTTGAATTTCTCGCGGTGGACCGAAGCGCAGCCGTTGCCGCCGGAGCCCGCCCGCGTATGAATGACGACGCGGTCGACAAACCGAGGCATCGGGATTCCTCTGTACTCGTCTACGCGTGGTGGGAAAGCCCAGCCACGCCTGCGACGCTCAGTCGGTCGTGGTCGAGGCCGTGACGATGCTGATCGTCTTGCGGCCCCGCTTGACGCCGAACTGGACGGCGCCGGCTGCCTTCGCGAACAACGTGTCGTCGCCGCCGCGGCCGACGTTGCTGCCCGGGTGGAAGTGAGTGCCGCGCTGACGGACGATGATCTCGCCGGCCTTGACGAGCTGGCCGCCGAACCGCTTGACGCCCAGCCGCTGGGCGTTGGAATCGCGACCGTTGCGTGAGCTGGACGCGCCCTTCTTGTGTGCCATGTCTGGTCGCCTTTGCTACTTGATGCCGGTGACCTTCAGGACCGTCAGCTGCTGACGGTGGCCCTGACGCTTGTGGTAGCCGGTCTTGTTCTTGAACTTATGGATGCGGATCTTGGGACCCTTGGTGTGCTCGAGCACCTCGCCGGTCACCGCGACCTTGGCCAGCGCAGCGGCGTCGGTGGTCACGGTGGCGCCGTCGACGACCAGGGCGACCGGCAACGACACCGACGCACCGGGCTCGGAGTCGAGCTTCTCGACCTTGACGACGTCTCCGACGGCGACTTTGTACTGCTTGCCGCCGGTCTTGACGATTGCGTAGGTCGCCATGGTTACATCTACCTCTTCGTTAGGCACGCGCTACCCAAGGTGCGCGAGCTGGTCTGGGAGTGCCGGCCAAAACCCGGTCAGCGGGCCTGGCGACAACTGGTCAAGGGTACGTGACCAGCGGCTAAAGGGTCAAACCGGTCGTCTCAGTCCTCGTGGGTCGGTGGGCCGGCCGGCCGGGCCGCGGCCCGGCGCCGTCGGGGCCGTGCGGGCGCGGCGAAGGCAGCGACAGCCGATTCGTGTTCCGAGTCGTCGGAGTCATCGTCGTCGCTGTCGTCGACGTCCAGATCGTCGTCGTCTTCGTCGTCCTCGTCGTCTTCGTCCTCGAGGTCCTCGTCGTCGAGGTCTTCATCGTCGTCGAGGTCGACCTCGTCGTCATCGGTGTCGTCGTCCTCATCGGTGTCGTCGTCATCACTGTCGTCGAAGTCGTCATCATCCAGGTCTTCTTCGGCGGCCTCGCGCGCAACTTGCTCATGGAGCCGAGCATCGGATTCCGCGTCGTCGCGGTCGTGATCACCGACCGCCTCCTCGACATCCTCGATGTGCGCAGACTGGTCGGTTTCGTCGTCATGGCGACCGTTCGCCGCGGCCATTGCCTTGAACATCGGATGTTCGCCGTGGGTGTGCACCGGCACTTTGGCCACTGCCTGCTCCTCGGACCGACCCTTCTTGGAGCGTCGGCCCCGCTTGCCGCCCGACTCGGATTTACGACTGGGCGCCGACGTGGAGTCGACAGGATCGGCATGCAGCGTGATCCCGCGGCCCCCGCAGTGCGGGCAGGTCGTGGAGAACGCCTCGATCAGCCCGGTTCCAAGCCGCTTGCGGGTCAACTGCACCAGCCCCAGCGAGGTCACTTCGGACACCTGATGGCGGGTGCGGTCGCGCGCCAGCGCCTCGGTCAGACGGCGCAGCACCAGATCGCGGTTGGACTCGAGCACCATGTCGATGAAGTCGATGACGACGATGCCACCGATGTCGCGCAGCCGCAGCTGGCGGACGATCTCCTCGGCCGCTTCGAGGTTGTTCTTGGTAACAGTCTGTTCGAGGTTGCCGCCGGACCCGGTGAACTTGCCGGTGTTGACGTCGACCACCGTCATCGCCTCGGTTCGGTCGATCACCAGCGTGCCACCCGAGGGCAGCCACACCTTGCGGTCCATCGCCTTGGCCAGTTGCTCGTCGATGCGGTGCACCGCGAAGACGTCGGGGCCCGGCTGTCCACCGGAAAGCTCCGGGGGCTCGTATTTCGTCAGCTTCGAAACGAGCTCGGGGGCGACCGAATTCACGTACTCGTTGATCGTGGTCCAGGCTTCCTCGCCGGACACGATCAGGTTCGCGAAGTCCTCGTTGAACAAGTCACGGATCACCTTGACCAAGACGTCGGGCTCTTCGTAAAGCGCCACGGCGGCGCCGGCCGCCTTCTCCTTGGTTTCCGACGCCTGCGCAGCGATTTGCATCCATCGCTCCTGCAGTCGGCTGACGTCCTTGCGGATGTCGTCCTCTTTGACACCCTCCGAGGCGGTTCGAATGATCACACCGGCGTCGGCGGGCACCACTTCACGCAGGATCTCTTTGAGGCGTTGGCGTTCGGTGTCGGGGAGCTTGCGGCTGATGCCGGTCGACGACGCGCCCGGCACATACACCAGGTAGCGACCGGCCAGCGACACCTGCGTGGTCAGCCGGGCGCCCTTGTGTCCGACCGGGTCCTTGCTGACCTGCACGACGACGTAGTCGCCAGGTTTGAGCGCCTGCTCGATTTTGCGGTTGGACCCGCCCAGGCCGGCGGCTTCCCAGTTCACTTCACCGGCATAGAGCACGCCGTTGCGGCCGCGGCCGATGTCGACGAAGGCTGCCTCCATCGACGGCAGCACGTTCTGCACGATGCCCAGATAGATGTTGCCCACCAGGGAAGCGGAGGCCGCCGACGTCACGAAGTGCTCGACGACAATCCCGTCTTCGAGCACGGCGATCTGGGTGTATCGGGCGCCAGGCTGCGGCGGTTCGGTGCGGACCTTGTCGCGCACCACCATCACCCGCTCGACCGCCTCGCGGCGGGCCAGGAACTCGGCTTCGGTCAGGACCGGCGGGCGACGACGCCCGGCATCACGCCCGTCGCGGCGGCGCTGCCGTTTGGCCTCCAGCCGGGTCGAGCCGTCGATGCCCTGGATCTCGGCGTTGCCGGAGTCCTTGTCCTTGTCCTTGGCCCGGGGTGCCCGTTCGTGCACGACCGTGTTCGGCGGGTCGTCCGGCAATGGGCTCTGGGGGTCACCGTCGGCGTCGTCGACGGAGCCGGACTTGCGGCGACGGCGGCGACGGCGGCGCTTGCTGGCGCCATCGCCGGAGCCGTTGTCGTCCTCGCCGGCCTCGGAGTCATCGGAATCATCGTCGGCGTCGTCGGCGTCGTCCGCGGTGGCAGCCGATGCACCGTCCGACTTGTCCGTTTTGCCGTCACTGCCGGCCTCGGCGCCGTTCTGCTCGCCACGGCCACGGCCACGTCCGCGGCGCCCGCGGCGCCGCCGCCGGTTGGCCGGACGATCAGCCTGCTCGTCATCGGTGTCGAAGTCGTCATCGTCGTCGTCGGAATCCGCGGAGTCGTCGGCGTGATCCGGCTCGGCTCTCTCGACCGGTTGGGGAGCGACGAACAGCGGCATGTATTCGGGCCGGTCGATCGCCGTCTCCAGCATCAGCCGGGATTCGGGTTCATCCGCCGCGATCGGCGCCTCGCCCTCGGTCGCGGCGACGGCCGCGGGTGCGCTGCCCAGCAGCTCGCGCACGCGGACCGCGTCGACCCGGTCCACCGTGGAATGCGCGCTACGGACCCGGCCGTCGAGTTCGGCCAGCGCGTCGAGCACCCGTTTGCTGGTCGTCCCGAGCGCTCTGGCCAGCGAATGGACCCTTAGCCGTTCAGGCAGGTCCTCGTGCTCGGCCGAGTCTGCTGGAAGCTCTGAGGATGGGCCACCGTCTGTCACGTAATCTCCTCTAGCCCCCGGGCGCGTCCTTACGACGCGGCCACGCGAGGGCTTCGCTATGGGTCCGGGTCACTTCTCCCGGACTTATGATGGTCTCGCCCCGAGCGGCTCATGTCGAACGTGCTCGGTGCCGGTTTGAATGATGGCTGGACGGTCGGCGCCGCATCGCGGTTCGCGGTGGTCGCCCTTGTCGAAGTCTTCATTCGGGCGTCCGTCGACGTTCCTGAGCCGGTCCGGCGACGTTCACCCGCTACTCAGTATCCCATACCGTCGCGACGCCTCGAACGAAGTGCGCCCACCTCGCTCAGGACTTGGAAAACCAGAGCCCGATCTCACGCTCAGCCGACTCCGGCGAATCGGAGCCGTGCACCAGGTTGAACTGCACCTCGAGGCCGAAATCGCCCCGGATGGTGCCGGGTGCAGCGTTCTCGACCGGGTCGGTTGCGCCGGCCAGTTGCCGCACCGCGTCGACCGCCCGGGGGCCCTGCACGATCGCCGCCACCAGCGGTCCCGACGTGATGAACTCCAGCAGCGATGCAAAAAACGGCTTGCCGTCGTGCTCGGCGTAGTGCTGGCGGGCCAGCTCGTCGCTGATGACGCGCATTTCTAGCGCTGCCACGGTCAAGCCTTTACGTTCGATCCGGCCGATGATCTCGCCGATCAGGCGTCGCTCGACCCCATCGGGCTTGATCAACAGGAGAGTCCGCTGAGTCATCAGCGCCGCTCCTCCGCATCGCTTCGTCCCCCTCGCCGCTGCGCGGCTGGGGGTGCCCCCACTGCATCGTCGCCGGCTCGTGTCACGGCGCACAGCGTACCCGGCGCCTCAGTCCGGGGGCGGCTGCTGGCCGGGCAACATGCCGCGTTGCTGACGGCGCAGCACCTCGGCGCGCAGGTAGGCGATCAGCGCCCATACGCCGGCGAAAAGCAACCCGATCACTCCCACGCCCGGGTACACCAGGAAACCGGCGATCAGCACCAGCTGCACGGCGAGGTCCAGCCAGATGGCCCAGGACCGGCCCTGCAGTCCGGTGAGCAGGACCAGGATCACCGCCAAGCCGATCAGGTACCCCAGTGCGACGGGGGTCAGACCGCCACCGACCGCCCCGACCACCGGCAAAGCCAGCAGCACCACGATCGCCTCCAGGATCAGCGTGCCGGCCATCACGCCGCGGAAGCTCTTCCACGGATCAGGCGCGTCAGTCATTGGCGCCACTCCTCGACGCCGGCTGTGCCGGCGCCATCGTCGTGGGCGCGGCGCTGGGTCACGCCGGATCACGACCGAACAGCGTGCGGGCAGCGCCGGCGGTGACCACCGAGCCGGTGATCACAATGCCGGTTCCGGACCTCGCGTCGTCCTCGGTAGCGGCGTCGTCGACCAACGCGGTCGCGGTTTCAATTGCGGCGGGCAGGTTCTCGGCGGTGATCACCCGGTCCGGACCGAACCACTGCTCCGCGGCCAACGCCAGCGACTCGATGTCCATCGCCCGCGGTGATCCGTTGTGGGTGACCACGATTCGATCGAACACCGGCTCCAGCGGGGCGAGGATGCCACCGACATCCTTGTCGGCCAGCACGCTCACCACCCCGACCAGGAACCGGAAGTCGAACTCTTCGGCCAGCGTCTGGGCCAGCGCCGCCGCGCCCGCCGGGTTGTGCGCGGCGTCGATGAATACCGTTGGGGCGCTGCGCATGCGCTCCAATCGGCCCGGGCTGGTGACCGCGGCGAACCCGGCCCGCACGGCGTCGACGTCGAGCTGACGCTGCGCACCGGCACCGAAAAATGCTTCGACCGCGGCGAGCGCCACCGCCGCGTTGTGGGCCTGGTGTTCCCCGTGCAGCGGCAGGTACACGTCGGAGTACACCCCGCCGAGGCCCTGCAGTTGCAGCAGTTGCCCGCCGATGGCGACCTGACGGTCCAGCACCGCGAACTCCGAGCCCTCGCGGGCGACGGCGGCGTCGGCGCGCACGGTCTGCGCCAGCACCACCTCCATCGCCTCGGGTACCTGGCGGCCGATCACGGCGACGGTGTCCGGCGCGCCCTCGTCCGCCTTGTGGATGATGCCGGCTTTCTCGCCGGCGATGCCGGCGATGTCGCCGCCGAGGTATTCGACGTGGTCGACGCTGATCGGGGTGATGACCGCAACTGGCGCGTTGATGACATTCGTGGCGTCCCAGCGGCCACCCAGGCCGACTTCGATGACGGCGACCTCGACGGGCGCGTCGGCGAACGCCGCGAAGGCCATTGCGGTGAGGACTTCAAACTTGCTCAGTCGCGGACCGCCGCTAGCTTGCGACTGCTCATCGATCATCTGCACGAACGGCTCGAGTTCGGTGTAGGTCGCCACGTATTTCGCCGGGCTGATCGGCTGTCCGTCGATCGCGATCCGCTCAACCGCCGATTGCAGATGAGGGCTGGTGGTGCGGCCGGTGCGCCGCTGCAGAGCGGTCAGCAGCGCGTCAACCATCCGCGCCACCGAGGTCTTGCCGTTGGTGCCGGCGATATGGATCGACGGGTAGCCGCGTTGTGGCGAGCCGAGGAGGTCCATCAGCGCGGCGATGCGGGTCAGGCTCGGCTCGATCTTGGTTTCGGGCCAGCGCTGGTCGAGCAGATGCTCGACCTGCAGCAGGGCCGCGATCTCATCGGGGGTCGGCATTACGCCGGTGGATCCTGGGTCAGGTGGCTCCAGGGTCACTGCAGCCCGGCCAACCTGGCCGTTATCCGGGCGGTTTCCTCGCGGGCGACTCGTTGACGCTCTCGCTGCTTGTCAACCACTGCGGCCGGCGCTTTGGCCATGAAGTCAGCGTTGCCCAATTTTGCTGTGGTGGAAGACAACTCCTTCTGCGCCGCGGCCAAGTCTTTTTCGAGACGACGACGTTCGGCCTCCACATCGATGGTGCTCGACGTATCCAGTTCGAGGAGGTCCGTCCCGGTCCCGATCGGCACCTCCAGCGACGCCGAGGGGCTGAAGTCGGGGCCCGGCGGGGTCAGCGAGGTCAGTGCCATCACCTGTGCGCTGAGATTCCCGGCTCCGGCCAAGCGGGCGGGCACCTTCTGCCGGTCCGCCAGCCCCTGATCGCTGCGGAATCGACGAACCTCGGTGACCAACTTCTGCAAATCGTCGACCCGTTGCGCCGCAAGCGGATCCAACGCGATGCCCGAGGCCGCGGGCCAGTCGGCGATCACCAGCGACTCGCCGCCGGTCAGTACCTGCCACAACGCCTCGGTGACGAACGGGATGACCGGATGCAACAACCGCAGCAAGGTGTCTAGCACCGCCGCCAGCACGGCGGTCGTGTTCGTGCGTCCCTCAGCAAGCTGTGTTTTGGCTAATTCGACGTACCAGTCGCAGAACTCGTCCCAGGTGAAGTGATAGAGCGCCTCACAAGCGCGGCCGAATTCGTAGCCATCGAGCGCTGAATCGACTTCGGCCCGAACCTCTTCCAGCCGGTCCAAGATCCACCGGTCCTCGTCGGTCAAGTCAGCACGATCGGGCAGCGGCGCCGGGGCGGCACCGTTGAGTAGGGCGAACCGGGTGGCGTTGAACAGCTTGGTAACGAAACTGCGCGAGGCCCGGACCGCGTCCTCGCCGACAGAAAGATCGCCGCCAGGACTGGCGCCGCGGGCCAACGTGAACCGCAATGCGTCGGCACCGTAAATGTCCAGCCATTCCAGCGGATCAACGACGTTACCCTTGGACTTGCTCATCTTTCGGCCGGACTCGTCGCGGATCAAGCCGTGCAGGAAGACGTCGGTAAACGGCACCTGCGGGCCGCGGCGGCCGTCCTGGGTGATGGCGTCGTCCCCGCCGACGAAGGTGCCGAACATCATCATCCTGGCCACCCAGAAGAACAAAATGTCGTAGCCGGTAACCAGAACGCTTGTCGGATAGAACTTTTCCAGCTCCGGGGTTTTCGACGGCCAGCCCAGCGTGGAGAACGGCCACAGCGCGGACGAGAACCAGGTGTCTAGCACGTCGGGGTCCTGCTCCCACCCGTCGGGCGGCGTCTCGTCCGGACCTACGCACACCTGCTCACCGTCCGGCCCATACCAAATCGGGATGCGGTGACCCCACCACAGCTGGCGCGAAATGCACCAATCGTGCATGTCGTCGACCCAGGCGAACCACCGCGGCTCCAGGCTGGCGGGGTGAATCACTGTGTCGCCGTTGCGCACCGCGTCACCGGCGGCCTTGGCCAGCGATTCCACCCGCACCCACCACTGCAGCGACAGACGCGGTTCGATCGGCTCGCCGCTGCGCTCGGAGTGCCCGACGCTGTGCAGGTAGGGGCGTTTCTCCTCGACGATCCGGCCTTGCGCAGCAAGTGCTTCGCGGACCGCGACGCGGGCCTCGAAGCGGTCCAGCCCGTCGAACTGTGTTCCGGTGTCGGCTATCCGGCCGCGTGCGTCCATGATCGACGGCATCGGCAGCTGATGCCGCAGCCCGATCTCGAAGTCATTCGGGTCGTGAGCGGGCGTGACTTTGACTGCGCCGGTGCCGAACTCGGGGTCGACGTGATCGTCGGCGACAACGATGAGCCGCCGTTCCAGGAACGGGTGCGGCAACGTGGTGCCAACCAGCTTGCGGTACCGCTCGTCGTCGGGATGAACCGCGATCGCGGTGTCACCCAGCATCGTCTCCACCCGGGTGGTGGCCACCACGATGTGCGGCTCGGCGTCGTCGAGCGAGCCGTACCGGAACGACACCAGCTCACCTTCGACGTCCTCGTAGCGCACCTCGAGGTCGGAGATCGCGGTTTCCAACACCGGCGACCAGTTCACTAGGCGCTCGGCTTGATAGATCAGACCGGCGTCGTAGAGCCGCTTGAAGATCGTCCGCACCGCACGCGACAGCCCTTCGTCCATGGTGAAGCGGTCGCGGCTCCAGTCCACCCCGTCGCCCAGCCGACGCATCTGGCCACCGATGACGCCGCCGGACTCACGCTTCCAATCCCACACCTTGTCGACGAACAGTTCGCGGCCGAAGTCCTCTTTAGTCTTCCCGTCGACTGCGAGTTGCTTTTCCACCACGCTCTGCGTGGCGATACCCGCGTGGTCCATGCCCGGCTGCCAGAGCACCTCGTAGCCCTGCATCCGCTTGCGCCGGGTCAGCGCATCCATCATGGTGTGCTCCAGCGCGTGACCCATGTGCAGGCTGCCGGTCACGTTCGGCGGCGGTAGCACGATCGAGTACGCGGGCTTGGTGCTGGACACGTCCGCGGTGAAGTAGCCCGCGTCAACCCACCGTTGGTAGATCGCGCTTTCGGCCGCCCCCGGATCCCACGCCTTGGGCAGAGCTTCAGCGCGCTCATTGGCGGCGGGTTCAGGACTTGCGGTCACCCGTCAATTCTAGAAAGCACCGAGATGCGCGACGAAACCGCCCGCATACGGTGTTATCCAGGTTACTTCTTGCCGCCCAGCAATCCGCCGAGAATGTCGCCGGCCTTGGAGCCGAGCACGTTGCCCAACACGGTGCCCAGCGACTTGTTGCCGCCCATCTCACCGAGAATGCTGCCCAGCACGTCGTTGAGCGCCCCTCCGCCGGCCGCCTCCTTGGCGGGAGCTCCGCTTTTTCCGGTGAGTTGCTTTCCGACGTAGGCCAGCACGATCGGCGCCAGGATCGGCAACAGCTGCTTGAGCAGATCGCTGTTGCCGCCGCCGCCACCGGCCAGCGCGCTGGCGACCTGGGCGGCGTCGTTGCCGCCGAAGATCCTCGCGATCGCCTGCTGACCTTCCTGCTGATCGACCTGGTCGACGTTCACGCCGCCGTCGAGCAGGCCGGCGTGGCTGTCGGCCGCGGACTCGATTTTGCTCGCGTGATCGGGGTCCTGCGCGTTCTCGTGCAGCCCGCCGACCAGCACCGGCACCAGCAGCTGAACCGCTTTGTTGACTTCACCTTCGTCGACGCCGATTTTGCTTGCAATGTCACTAGTAGGGATCTGAGCGAGAAGATCATCAAGGCCAGACATGAACCCGTCCACCTAACGTCTCTGGGATGGTGTGGTAACTCGATTTGACACTAGTCGGAGCCGGAGCCGTCCGGCAGCGGTTCGTTGGACCAGATTTAATGCTGATGGCCCGCCTCTCTCCCTCGCCGCTTCGCGGCTGGGCGGTGCCCCCACAACGGACCGGCTCCACGGCCCGCATCGTCACCGAGCGTCAGCGGGGCGCGAGCTTCGCGGTTTCCAGCGACACCCCCGCGGCGGGTAACCGCGTCATCAGTGCGTCGCCCATCGCGGCCGCCGGTGTGAGTACACCTCGCAGCTCGGACAGTTGGTCGCGGTCCATCGCCAGCGCCAAACCGCTTTCCCCCAACAGCACCGCGGTGGCTTTGTATCCGGGGTCTCCGCGTTGGGCGATGGTGGCGACATATCGGGCGCCGGAAGTCGTCGTGGTGTAGGTCTCGACTTTGTAGTGACCGCGCTCGCGAACGGCCTCGCTGGGGCCGGTGCCGGGATTGGGCAGCACACGCTCCACCAGTTTCCGCGGCAGCAGCCGGAAGTAGCGGCCGCCCAACCCGGACACCGCGTTGCCGACACCGTTGACGACGGCCGAGGCCACCGGTGCCACCGCCGACGAGCCTAGGCTCATGTGTTCGCTGTACCGGAACCGCCTGCCATATGCCCAGTTCTGTAATGCGTTGCTGCGTCGGACGATTCGCGTGTTGGTCGGCGCCATCATGAATCCGGCCGTCCACAGACCGGCGAGCTCCGGCGCGATCTGGCGGCCACGACGCCACCGCAGATCGGGTTGGGCACCCAGTTCGGGTTCGGCGCCGCGGTCGGGGCTCAGCGTGTAGGGATCGGTGAATTGGCGGCGGACGTCGGCATCCCGCGAGACCGAATCCAGCACTTCCACCATCGACGCCATTGTGCCGCCGGAGAGCCCGCCGGCGAATGAGCGGACGACGAAATCGGTGTCGGCCAGCTCGCCGGCCCCGTCTTCACGTGCCCTGCGATAGAGCGCGTACACGGTGAGATCCGAAGGGATTGAATCGAATCCGCACGCGTGCACGATGCGCGCACCGGTGTCGTGTGCCTGCTTGTGATACAGGTCGATGCTGTCGCGAACGAACGGCGGCTCGCCGGTGAGGTCGGCGTAATCGGTGCCCGCCGCTGCGCACGCCGCGACCAGCGGCAGGCCGTATCGGCTGTAGGGCCCAACGGTGGTGATGACCACTCTGGTCTGCGCGGCCATCGCATCCAGCGTCGACGGCGAGGAGGCATCCGCCACCAGGACCGGCCACGACTGTGCGGACTCGCCCAGGGTTTCGCGGATCGCAAGCAGGCGATCACGCGACCGGCCGGCCAGCGCAATCCGCGCTTCCCCGCCGGCACGTGCCAGGTATTCGGCGGTCAGCTTGCCCACGAAGCCGGTTGCCCCGTACAAGACCATGTCGTATTCGCGCGTCTCGGTCACAGGCGCGACGGTACTCCGAGCATCTCGGGCAATTCAGTGCTCTCCTGCAGCACATGCTCGGCTAGGAAGGCCGTGACGACCTGGTACCAGATCTTTGTGTGCTGCGGCGCGGCCACCCAGTGATCCTCGGACGGGAAGTACAGAAACCGGTGCGGGCAGCTGCCGTCCTCGCCGGCCGGCAGCGCCGATCTGTCGAGCAGCTCGTACCACAGCCGGAGGCCCTCGCTGATCGGCACGCGGTAGTCCTTGTCGCCATGGATCACCAGCATCGGCGTGGCGATTCGATCGACGAAATGATGCGGTGAATTGTCGGCAGTCATCTGCGGCGTCATCTCGCGGTGCCAGTAGTAAGCGTGATCGGTTGTCGCACTGAATTGGTCCAGCGCCCACAGGCTGGCGTGGGTCACGATCGCGGCGAATCGGTTGGTGTGGCCGGCCATCCAGTTGGCCATGTAGCCGCCGAACGAGCCACCCATCGCGCCGACCCGGGTTGCATCGATGCGCGGATGTGCACACGCCGCATCGACGGCGACCATCAGATCGTCGAAAGGCGGTCCGCCCCAGGCTCCCCAACCGCGCTGGATGAACTCCTGTCCGTAACCGGTCGACAGTGCCGGATCCGGCAAAAGCACCGCATAGCCATTCGCGGCCATCAGCCACGGATTCCATCGCCACGACCAGCTGTTCCAACTGCCCAGCGGCCCGCCGTGGATCCACAACAGCAGCGGGGCGGGCACTGAATCTTCCGGCAGCACCAACCACGATCGCACCGCCACCCCATCGGGGGCGGTCGCGGTGACTTCGGTCAAAGTTCCCGGCAGCATTGGCAATTCGACGCACGGCAGCACGGTCACAGCGCTTTTAGGACCACCTGTATCGATCCGGACCGGATGCGGCGGTGCCGCATACGAATTGCGCAAGGCGTACAACACCCCGCCCGGCGCGGCAACGACATCGGTGTAGGCGAAGTCGTCGTCGGTGAGCTGCTTGACCGTCGATGTCGACAGCTCGACCAGGAACACCGGCGCCCTGCCGCCCTGATCGGCCGTGACAACCAGCGAGGTGCCATCGCTAGACCAGGTCAGCGAGTTCGGCCGACGATCCCACGTTTCGGCCACCAACCGCGGTTGGTCTCCGAATCGCAAGTATTGCAACGTCATTCGAGGAGCATGGTCTGGAGTCGTGATGGTTTCCCGGGTGAACGCGACCGCCGACCCGTCCGGTGAGATCGCGGGCTGGGCGAGGTCGGCGTCCGGGTCGTCGGCGACCACCCGCTGTTCCCCGGAGGCCAGGTCGACCCGCAGCAGCACCGTGCGCTCGGTGGGTCCAGGTCCGGTGATCCGCCAGGTCGTCACCAAGAATCGGCCGTCGGCACTGATATCGAATCCGATGTCGTCGAATCCGGCTGCACGCAGCGCCCCGCCGGGCTGTGGAGTCAGATCACGTGGCCCCGCCGCGTCGAGAAGATGAGGTTCATCCGGTCCGATGTCGTTGTTCCAGAATCGCACTGGATATCCGGAGTGCAGGATCGCGTTCACCTTCGACGCCTTGCGTAGATCGCGCAGCCGCCGGTCGTCGTCGACGTCGAGCGCCGCCGCCAACAGTGGCGCGCCAACGATGACGGTGTCCGCGCCGCGTGCCGTGCGCACCACGTCGATGCCACCGGGCATGCTGAGCACTTCGGTGGCCTCCCCGCCGGCGGCGGGCAGTCGCCATAACGACGCCGGCGGTTTGTCGGCGTCGTCGGTGCTTGCCCTCGAAGAGACGAACAGCAGGTCGCCGTCGGCGGTGAACGCCGGTGCGGACTCGCCGTTGCGGCCACGGGTCAGTCGGCGTGCGGGTCTCTCGGCGGCGGGATCGACTTCCCAGATGGCGCTGATGTACTCGGTGCCCGTGTCGTTGAGTTCGGCCACCGTGGTTACCACCCGCGACCCGTCCGCCGACACCGCCAGGCCGGAGACACGTGGCAGTGCCAGATAGTGGTCGAGGTTGTCGAATGGCGTTGCGGTCACGATTTGTTGGTAACACAGTGCGGCGCACGGTGTGACGTGCGCTGCGCGGCGCCCAGTAAGTTTGATTTTCAAACTTTGAGCTGACATGCTGGTCGGCATGCAGGGTGTGACGCTGGCCGACCTACCGGGACGGCCGTGTGCCATCGCCGCCGCCCTCGAATTGGTCGGCGAGCGATGGGCCTTGCTGATCGTGCGCGAGCTGGCGATGGGTAACAGCCGCTTCGAGGACATCGTTCGAGGCACCGGTGCGCCCAGGGACCGAGTGGCAGCCCGGCTCAAGGCGCTGGACGAAGCCGGCGTCATCCACCGGCGTGCGTACCAGACAGCGCCACCGCGGTATGACTACCAGCTCACCGATTCGGGCCGCGCGCTGTTGCCGGTGCTGGATGCGTTGCTTGCCTGGGGGCGCGAGCATGCGGTGCGCCCGGGCGACCCGGACCGGGACCGCTATAAGCGACGAGGAAGGACACCATGACCATCGCCGACAAGGACACCGAAAGCGACCTCTGGGGGCCGCAGCGCTCACGCACAGTGAGCTGGCACGAACCCGGCGCCAGTGTCGCGCGCGGCCTGACGATGACCGGAATCGACTATCTCAAGGCGATGATCGCCGGCGAGCTTCCGCCACCCCCGATGGCCGCGCTCATGCAATTCGAACTCGTCGACGCCGAACCCGGCAAGGTCGTGTTCACCTGCCGACCGGACGGGTCGGTGTACAACCCGAACGGCGCCGTCCACGGCGGTCTGGTTTGCACGTTGCTGGATTCGGTCGCGGGGTTGGCGTTGCACAGCACGCTTCCCGCCGGTAAGGGATACACCTCGATCGAGATAAAGGTGAATTACCTCAAGGCGGTGCGACTGGATAAAGGCCCGCTGACCGCCACCGGGACGGTGGTGAAAGCCGGGTCCAGGGTGGGCTTCACCGAAGGAGTTGTCACTGACGGCTCAGGCGCGGTCGTGGCGACTGCTACCAGCACCTTGCTGGTGTTCGATCTGTAGCGGTAGAAGCGCCTGACGGCGGTGGCGGGCTACGGCCCGGCCACCGCCGTCAGGGTGTTTGCGTTGGTCAGCCGCGGCGGCCGCAGACCGGCCACGCGCCAATGCCCTGCGTGCGCAGCACGTTCTCGGCCACCCGGATCTGCTCCTCACGGCTTGCGCCGTTCGCGGATCCCGAGCCACCGTTGGCCCGCCAGGTGCTCGAGGTGAACTGCAGGCCACCCGAGTAACCGTTACCGGTGCTGATGCCCCAGTTGCCGCCCGACTCGCAGGCAGCGATCGCGTCCCAGTTGACGCTGTACGCCTTGACGGCTGGCTTGGCCGGCGCAGGCGCGTCATCTGCCGGCGGAGCAGGCGCGTCAGGTGCAGGCGCCGGCGGAGCGTCCGGGGCGGGCGGTGCCGGCGGCGCATCCGGGACCGGCGGTGCCGGGGCCTCGGGGGCCGGCGGTGGGGGCGCATCCGGAGCAGGAGCGTCAGGCGCCGGCGCCGCATCCGGAGCCGGGGGTGCCGGGGCCTCGGGGGCCGGCGGCGGGGGTGCGTCCGGTGCAGGAGCGTCAGGCGCCGGCGGAGCGTCCGGAGCGGGTGCGTCGGGGGCCGGCGCGGCATCCGGAGCGGGCGCCATGAATCCAGCGAACTGGAAGGGCGCAGCCACCGTGTTCGGGTCCCAGCGCACGTCGTTTGCCGCGAAGGCGGTGGCGTTGGACAGCGTGAGAGGGGCGGTAGCGAGCACACCGGTGACCGCTGCCATGGTGAGCGTCTGGCGGACGTTCTTCAACATCGTTCCTTTCGCGGGTGCGCGCGCCGAAGTAAGCCCACCGATGTGGGCGGGTACCTGTGTCCAGGCAGGTGGATTCTTCGAGTCGCGCCGTCTCGTTCGGGCACGACAGCAGGGGCGTGAGCAGCCGACCGGGCTTTCACCCGACGGCCACACGGAGGCGTCGTCGCCGTCCGCAGCCTCCGCTCACACGCGGTCCGTGGATTCGATTTTCTTTGGCCTTTTTCTGGCCGAAAGGGACCGTACGAGACCGGATTGCAATCTGCATCTCGCGACACGCCGATATCTCGATCCAATAACGGCTCGATTACGGCCGCCGCAGCTAATTGTCTTCGCAGGTCACGAGAGCATTCTCCGGGCGTGCCGTGATACCGGCTCACGCGTGTGATCGTGAGCCAAATCACGCAGTTTTTGTGAATTGGACCACGTCTCAGCGGACGGCTGAACCGATCCAGTTCGCGGCGCGTCTGACTCCGAGTTGCGCTGTAGGCGATATTCGGCTTCGACGGGTTAGCCGGACGGGTCGCGGACGCCCGGTGCGATCCGTCCCAGCCATCCGTTCGGAATGGAGATTGTTGGCCTGTATATCCTGCGGGACAACTACTTTCAGCAACATCTTCCGATCCGGCGCGCTACGCCTCCAGCCGCATCGAATCCGAGGGCGGAGGAACCTGAATCTCCAACTAGACTATGTTGCAACAGCTTTCGACCACCCACACGGTCGTGCCGCACCCTCGGGTCGGCAAGGGTCGGCCCCGACCCTCGATTTGCCGGAAACCGTCGGACCGGCCAGCTTTGTGGCGGGTGCGGGAACCCGCGACAACCTCTGCCTCGGATCCCTGGATGGCCCAAATGTCCGCTGTCACAACACGATACGACCGGATGCAAGATCTGCCGGCCTTATCAATTCGAGCCGATTAGGAAATTAATTGGACCAATCCACCACAATTAACCACAGAATTTCTCGAGCAACCGCACTTTTCTGATAAAATTCCGACCGCGAATTTGTCGCATAGTTATCAAATAGGCGTGGTCGAATTAAAGTAATCGGTGAAAAAGAAAGTCCGCGTCGTCAGCGCGCGGCGTACAACAGTGTGCGCAGGTCGGCGTCCGAGTTGAGGTTGATCAACGACCGGGACTCGGGTATCACGATTCGCTGCGCGTCGACGCGGTCGACCAACGCACGCATACTCCGCTCGCCGGCGGCTACCAAAGCATCGACCTGATCGGCCAACTCCGTCCGGTACACCGCGGCCAGGTAATGATCGCGGCCGTCCCACGGCAACACGACGTCGGCGTCCAGTTCGATCGCCCGGGCTTCCAGCAGGTCGATCACATCGGCGGTGAGCAGCGGCATGTCGGCGGCGGCCAGGAACGCCCGCTTCGCACCGGCCTCGGCGGCGGCGCGCAATCCGCGTCCGGTCGCGAGCAGTGGGCCAACGCCACGCACGTCGTCGCGCACCACGCGGGCCGGCAGATCAGGCAGGGATTGTCCGGGTGCGGCGACGACGAAAACCGGCTGACACCGCTGCCCCACAACACTGACCACCCGCTCAACCATTGTGATGGGCGCTTCGGAGCCGTCGTTGGAGTCAAGGAGCGCAGCGGGAACCGGCATGGTGGCCTTGTCCCGGCCCATCCGCAGCGACGCTCCCCCGGCCAACACCACACCGGCTAACGAGGCCGGCTCAGTCACGGGTGTCATCTCAGTTCACGGTCCAGGTGTCGCGCCCGTGCAACAGCGATTGCAACGCGGCACGGTCGCCGGGCTTGGACTCCTTCGCGGCGCGAACCTGCGCGCGGGCCGCGTCGTCATAAGTTGGCCGGCTGACCTGACGGAAAATGCCCATCACCGTGTGCTCGAGGTTCTGCTCGGAAAGCCGCGAGAGCGCGAACGCGTAGGCCGAATCGGCGGCGTGTGCGTCGTGCACCACGATCTCGTCGACGCTGATGTCAGCGGTCTTGGCCACCTCGAGCCCGTACCCGGACCGCACCACGCAGTATTCGTCGTTGGCGCCGAAGACGATCGGCTCGCCGTGGCGGATGTTGATCAGTCGCTCCTCGGCGCCCTCTTTGCGCAGTGCGTCGAACGAGCCGTCGTTGAAGATCGGGCAGTCCTGCAGGATTTCGACCAGCGCCGAGCCGCGATGCTCGGCCGCGGCCCGCAAAACTTCGGACAGACCTTTGCGGTCGGAGTCCAGCGCTCGGCCGACGAAGCTCGCCTCGGCGCCGAGCGCCAGCGACACCGGGTTGAACGGCTGGTCCAGTGAGCCCATTGGCGTCGACTTGGTGACCTTGCCGACCTCGGATGTCGGCGAATACTGCCCCTTGGTCAGGCCGTAGATCCGGTTGTTGAAAAGCAGGATGGTCAAGTTGATGTTGCGGCGCAAGGCGTGGATCAGATGGTTTCCACCGATGGACAACGCGTCGCCGTCGCCGGTGACCACCCACACCGACAGGTCCTCACGCGCTAGCGCCAGACCCGTCGCGATCGCCGGTGCACGCCCGTGGATCGAATGCAGGCCGTAGGTCTCCAGGTAGTACGGGAAGCGACTCGAGCAGCCGATCCCGCTGACGAAGACGATGTTCTCGCGACGTAATCCCAACTCGGGCAAGAAGTTTCGCATCGTGTTAAGGATGACGTAATCGCCGCATCCGGGACACCAGCGGACTTCCTGTTCGCTGGTGAAGTCCTTGGACTTCTGCGGTTGGTCGGTGGTGGGCACCCGGCTGTTCTTGGACAGTATGTCCGTCAGGCCCAGGTCCGAGCCGATCAGGTCAGTCATGCGTTAGCTCCCGCTCCGACCGTGGCCGCCGCCAGCCTTGCGACCATCGTCTTGTCTTGCTCGATTTCGGCCAAGGTCCCGCCGAGCGCGGCGCGGATGACGCGCCCCACCTCGTCGGCCAGGAATGCCACACCCTGAACCTTGGTGACCGATTGCACGTCGACCAAATACTTGCCGCGCAGCAGCAGCGCCAGCTGCCCCAGGTTCATCTCCGG
>DATJOR010000026.1:0-5464 GCA_035506875.1 Mycobacterium sp. | reverse complement strand
GGGATTCCGGTCGCCAGCGATGAGCACTCGCTGACGATCGGTACCGACGGGCCGATCCTGCTACAGGACCACTACCTGATTGAGCAGATGGCCAACTTCAACCGGGAACGCATCCCGGAGCGCCAACCACATGCAAAAGGCTCCGGGGCGTTCGGGCATTTCCAAGTGACCGGCGACGTCAGCGCCTACACGCGAGCCGCCGTCTTTCAACCCGGCACCAAGACCGACACTCTGATCCGGTTCTCCACCGTGGCCGGCGAGCGCGGCAGCCCAGACACCTGGCGCGACCCGCGCGGGTTTTCGCTGCGCTTCTACACCTCTGAGGGCAACCTGGACATCGTCGGTAACAACACCCCGGTGTTTTTCATCCGCGATGCGATGAAGTTTCAGCACTTCATCCGCTCCCAGAAACGCCGCGCCGACAACAACCTGCGCGACAACGATATGCAGTGGGACTTTTGGACCCTCTCCCCAGAGAGCGCTCATCAGGTCACCTGGCTGATGGGTGACCGGGGTATCCCGGCTAGCTGGCGGCACATGAACGGCTACAGCTCGCACACCTACAGCTGGATCGACACCGCAGGGCAGATCTCCTGGGTGAAATACCACTTCATCTCCGATCAGGGCATCAAGTGCCTGACTCAGGACGAGGCCGACCGCCTGGCCGGCATGGACGGGGACTACCACGCCCGCGACCTGCATGAGGCGATCAAGCGCGGTGACTACCCGAGTTGGACGCTGAAGATGCAGATCATGCCGTTCGAGGACGCGAAGACCTACCGGATCAACCCATTCGATCTGACCAAGGTCTGGCCGCACGCCGACTACCCGCTGATCGAGGTGGGCAAGCTGGTGTTGGATCGCAACTTCACCGATCACCACACTGAGATCGAGCAGGCCGCCTTTGCGCCGAGCAACCAGGTGGCGGGTACCGGGTTCAGCCCGGACAAGATGCTGTTGGCCCGTACGTTCTCCTACGCCGACGCTCATCGGGCCCGCCTCGGGGTCAACTATCAGCAGATCCCGGTCAATGCGCCCAAGTGTCCTGTTCACTCGTATTCCAAGGACGGTGTGATGCGCATGGTCCCGGTCAGCGATCCGGTGTATGCGCCCAACTCCAAGGGTGGACCCCAGGCCGACCCGTCGCGCACCGCCGAAGCCCTGTGGCACACCGACGGGGAGATGGTCCGCACCGCCTACACGCTCCGTCCCGACGACGACGACTGGAGCCAGGCCGGCACCCTGGTCCGCGAGGTGATGGACGACGCCGCACGTAAACGACTGGTCTCCAACGTCGCCGGGCACCTCCTCAAGGGTGTCTCGGAACCGGTCCTCGAGCGCGCATTCGAGTACTGGAAAAACATCGATAAGGAAACCGGCGACAAAATCGAAGCCGCCGTGCGAAACCCGTCGCAGTAGTGGTCGCGCTGTTACTCCGGCCAGCTGTTGTTGAGGATGATCTGCACAAAGTTCTCACGGACGAATGAGTCGTCGAAGTGTTGCAGCACATCGTCATTCATGGTCCCGAAGGTGCTGTCCGGTCGGTGCTTCATGCCGTCGTTGAACGCCCGCAGTATCTGGTTCTTGAAGTCGGGTCGAGGATGCGCTGCGGTGACCGCCTCGATGGCGTCAGAGGATAGGTTGCTGCGACCGATGCCGAGGACGTCGGTCTCGACGCCGGCCGTGACGAGCGCGATTTCGGGGTCCAGGAACTCCGGCACGCCGGGCGTTGTGTGCAGCGCAATGGAAAGCCAGACCTTGCGCGCGGCGGCATCGTCAATGCCGCGCTCCATCAGGAAGTCCCGTGCCGCGTTGGCGCCGTCGACCTCGAACCGCAGCATCGATGTCCGGTAGCCCTCGGTGAGCCCGATGTCGTGGAACATCGCGCCGGCGTAAAGCAGTTCGAGGTCGGGCTGTAGACCACGCCGGCGACCTTGTAGTGCGCCGAACAGGAACACCCGGCGGGAGTGGTTGAACAACAGGTCGTCTTCGGTGTCGCGGATGTATTCGGTGATTTCACGCACCAGCGGGCTGTCGGGTATGACGACGCCGGCGATGGACTGCGACGATGTAGCGGTCATGGCGGGTCCTTTCGGGTGGCTGCAGTCAATCCAACCCCTAAGCCGCGTCCAGTGCTGCGGGTGGCAGAAATTTCTGCTCGATCAGCGACTGCAGCGCGCTGCGGAACGCCTCCTGAGTGTCGATCGTTTCGGTAAACCCGGCTTGGCGCAGCTTGACGGTACTCACGAAGGCGCGCGGCCCTTCGGGTGCGCCGTAGGCGAACGCGAAATCCACGTGCTGATCACCGTGACCGACCAATTGGTGCAGGCTCAGCGGGCGAAGGCCGTACTTGGCCACGATTCGATCCCACAGGTCGGCATGGTCGGCAAGATAGCCGGCCAAGCTCATCGGAGTGTCCGGTCCAGTCTCGACGCCGAGGGTCTTGGCCAGCGCCGGCCACGCGTTCCGCCATTCAAAGACGTCGCCGTTGGTGATGTTGAACGCCTCGTTGGCCGCGTGTGGTGATCCCGCGGCCCAGACCATCACATCGGCGACAAGGTCGGCGTCGGCGGCTTCCCAGACAAACGACGGCCCGCCGGGAAAACCGAACGGTTCGCCCTTTTCGCGTTGGATGGCGGCGTAGACGCCGATGGCCGGAAGCACGTTCAGCCCACCGGGTGTGGGACCGGTGACGAGTTGCGGGCGCAGTGCCGTGTAAGTGAATCCATGCTCGGCGCCCATTTCTCGGACGTAGTCTTCTTGATCCAAGAAGAAGTTGTCATGCGGGTCACGCGGATCGCTTTCCCGCGCCGGGATGGGAATCGGGTGCAGATGCACGCCGTAGACTTTAGTTCCCTGCAGGATGCTGATGTGTTGAAAGTCTTTGGCGCCGGCCAAGGTCGGTTCAACGACGTTGCGCAGCATGGCGTTGTTGGTTTCGATCTGGTCTTTGCTCGACCAGCCCGCGACGAGTTCGGGCTTCTCGTGCAGCGCCGTGTAGGCGATGTGGGTGATGTCGGTCAACGGCTCGAACGCGGCACGGGCCGCGTCTCGGTCCCGCAGATCGACCGACAGGAACTCGATCCCCCGGCCGCTGGGAAGCTCGGGCTTGCGGCGCGACACCCCGACCACTTCCCAGCCCGCGGAAAGGAACTTCTCGATCGCGGCCACCCCGAGCAGACCGCTCGCGCCGGTGACCAAAACCTTGTTAGACATGACGACCTCCGTTGCCTGATAGGCGGGCGCTAGCCGCCGATGGCGAGCTGGCCACCGGTGACCTGCAGGATGGCGCCGTTCACGTAGCTCGCTGCCGGCGAGGCCAGAAAGGTGATGGCGTTGGCGATCTCGTCGGGCGAGGCGGCCCGCCCCATCGCGGTGTAGGCGGCAAAGGCATCAGCAAGGCCTGGTGTGGCGTCGGTGCCGGGGGTTTCGGCCGGCCCGGGCTGTACCGCGTTCACCCGCACACCGGACCGACCGAATTCATCGGCCCAGACGCGGGTCAGCAGTTCCACGCCGGCCTTGGACGCGCCGTAGATGCCGCCCGTCTTTGCCGGCATAGCAGCAGCGACGGTGCTGAGGTTGACGACGACGCCGTGCCCCCGGTCGGCCATGCCCGGCACCAACTTCTGCACCAGGATGTAGGGGGCTCGCAGGTTGATGTTGATGTGCTCATCGAAGAACGCGTCGTCGGTGTCGACGGTCGTACCGAACTTGTAGACACCGGCGTTGTTGATCAGGATGTCGACCGATCCGGCCTCGGCGGCCAGCCGGCGCACGTCGTCGGCGTCGGCAAGATCGGCCGCGATGAAACGTGCTTTGCCTCCGGCGTTTTGGATCTCCTGCACGACCTTCGCGCCGCGTTCGGCGCTGCGCCCGTGCACGATGACCTCGGCGCCGAGTTGAGCAAGTTGCTGTGCTACCGCGCGACCAATGCCGGCGGTGGCTCCGGTAACCAGTGCGGTCGAGCCTTCAAGTGTTGTTGTCATCAGACCTGCTCCTTCGCGGGAAACTGCGGATGTCGCGAGCAATAGCGCGGCGCCGCGTCTATTTAATCCGGCCTGCGAACCAAGTCATCTGCCTTGCTAATCGGCGGCTATAAGCTAGGCCGATAGCTAGTCGGCGCGGTCGGATGGGGCAGCCAACGGTTATGGAGTTGCGGGAGCTCAGCGCTTTTGTGGCGGTGGTAGAAGAAGGCGGCATGTCCGCCGCGTCGCGTCGCCTGCATGTCAGCCAGTCGGCGTTATCGCAGACGGTCAGCGCCCTCGAACGTGAGCTCGGGGTGACGCTGTTGGAGCGCATCAGCACCGGCGTACGCCCGACCAACGCGGGGACGGCATTGCTCGCCGAGGCGCGGGCGATCCTGGCCCGCTATCACCAGGCCGTGCGGACGATGAGCACCTACAACTCTGAAGGCGCAGACGTCATCAGGCTCGGCATCCCGTTGGAGCTGGCTCCTGACGTGCTGCCCAGGGCGCTGGCCAAATTCGCGGAGGTGTCTCCGAACACGCGCGTCGTTCCGCAGCACCTTTCGACGGCCGCACAATTCAAGGCCTTGCGCGACGATCAACTGGACGTCGGTCTGGTCCGCGAACGCCCGTCTGGATCGGAATTCGACGCGATGTTGGTAGCGCAGGAATCCCCTGGCGTACTGCTCGCATCGAAAGTCGCTGCGCGACTGGCCGTTTCCGACGGCGTCCAGTTGGACCAGCTGGCCGAACTGCGGTGGGTCGGCTTCTCACGTTCCAGTAGTCCTGCCTGGTACGACGAGCTGACCGGCGTCCTGCGTAGCCACGGCGTCGACATCGGGCCGCCGGTACCTGACGATCAAGTACTGATCGCAGCAGTCAAGTTCGCCGCGGTGAGCAGCGGAGAGGCTTTCGCGTTGGCGCCCGAGAACGGGCTGCAACCGCTGCCCGACGACGTGACGTGGTTGCCGTTAGTGGGTAAACCAGTGGTGCGTCGCACCTGGGTGGTGTGGCCGGCGGAGTCGCGGCGGCGCGATGTCGGCCGTTTGATCGCGTCGTTTCAGCCACCCGAGGGCATCTGACTCAGCAGCGCGTTGAGCCCGTATTCGAACACGGCGTCATAGTCAGTAGGGGACTGGAGCGCCTGGACCAGCGCCTGGTCGGGCCAGCCGTCGTCCCACAACGAGGGGTCCTCTTCCTCATGTTTGGCTCCACGCACCGCCGAGAACTGCATCACTGCAGACGATATGACGTGCACCTGTACCGCTCGCAGGATCAGTGCGGCGTCGGTTCCGGTCACGCCCAACTCGGCCAGCTGTGCCGCCAGCATCTGCTGAATCGGCAGAAACAACATCGGCGTCCGGTCGCGTTCGTGCGCGATGGCGAGCAGGTGCTGTCGGTCGATCAGTGCCCGGCGCTGGGCGTGCGCCAGCGACGCGATCCGTTCCACCGCGGTATCACCCTCGATGGGCAGATGCGCCATCTCGCTGAGCAATCGA
>DATJOR010000025.1:0-4062 GCA_035506875.1 Mycobacterium sp. | reverse complement strand
TGGTTGATGAAAACCAAAACCACGGCGTGAGTCGGGGAGGCAGAGATCGCACCGGCCGCCGGCACTGTGACCAACGTGGTTATGTTTTTCTGCTTGGCGCCAGGAATGACGACGTCGTTGACCAGCTTGGTGTAGTCATCGCGAAAACTTCCTGTTATCCGCTCGCGCGCGGCGGTGAGATTCTTGTCCACCGTTCCCGGGTCATAGGCCAGGATCGCGATGGTGCTGTCACGGGCAGCTTCAGTGGCCTCGATCGCGGCGATGTGAGATGCGCGCGCGGTGGCGTCCCGCCATTTCAGGTATCCGGCAGTTGCCCCGATGGCCAGGCCCACCACTGGCAGAATGACGAACGCGCACACGGCGGCGAGACGGACCCCAAGGCGCAGGGCTCGGGCACGCGGCGATGTGGCACACCTGACGTTTTCCGAGGCGGAATCCTCGGCGTATAGCGTGGTGTCGCTGTCGTGGCCCTGATCAGCGTCAGCGATGTCGCTAGGCATCGACTCCGACGCTTCACGATGCAGGCTTTTGCGGGCATTGTGCTCGGTTGGGGTGTTGTCCGCGGGCAGCCGAGGTCGCCTGAGCCGTGATACCACTGGGTCTAGAGAGGCACCCTCGCAGGCGCTGTCGTGGACAACGGTGTCGACTTGGGCGCTACGCTCGGCGTCGGAAGCCGCTTCGGCGACAACTGAGATTGGAGACACTCTGTTTGTGTCCTCCGTGGCGTCGACCCGAAGATCCGGTCGGTTGTCGGGCGAGCTCACGGCACGAACTCCACGTTAGAAACTTTGGCGCTGTCACCGGCTTTTTCCACGGTGATCCGCATGCGCCACTGCCGCGGGTTGGGATCATCAACCCCGCCACTTGACGTCGACACCGACAAAGCCAGGATTACTCGCGCCTCATCGCCATCCTCGGATTCCACCGCCACTGCGCTGATGGAGCCTTTGGTCTTGGACTGCGCCTTCTTGACGAAATCGACGAAAGCCGCTGAGCGTGCCTGAAATTCGTTGAGGAACTTCCCGGTTGAGGAATCCAGGATCCGCTGCACATCAGGCTCAGCCTGCGTGAAGTCAATGGTCGTCAGGTTCAGCGCGCCCTGCTTGGCGACGCCCACCAGCACGGCACGTCTCTGTTCGGCCTGCCGGTCCTGTACATACCGGACACCGAACCAGCCGGCCAGGCCACTGACGGCAAGGACGATACCGACCCCCGCGATCAGCGCCTGTACGACCCGTGAACCACCAGGTCGCCACGCCGGGGAATCATCCCCCCCGTCCAGCTCGCCGGCCGCGGTCTTAGCATCGCCCAGCGCGCCCGGCGACAACTCATCATCGCCGGCGTCACCGACCGCCACGTGCGCGCCGTTCGCGCACCCTTGTGGGCGTGACTTCGCAGAACGCCGTCGCCGCCAGGTCAACCAGCCCCCCACCGCTACTCCTTCACGACACGGCCGAAGCCACCTTACCGTGAGGGTTACGATAACATTACCGTCAAGATTACGATTGGCCCTGGCGACCGCGACCGGAACAGGTCACTCAGGCCATATCGGCCCTGGGTCACCCCCGGACTCACCAATGCGGCGCGTCGCGCCCTAGACAGCAACGCATCCGCCACGGTTGCCCCAGGCCTATTTAGACCTCATCACCGGAAGGATTACGGTAATTTCTTCCGTAACAAATTTGGGAGGCCAGATGCAGCAACGACCGGGCCAGTCGACCCGGATAGCGGCACCAATACGCCCCGCAGCGGGCGGTTTTGCTCAACACCTCGTCTCTCGCACCCTTCTACGCTGTGTACTCGGGACAGCGATGCTGACTTGGGGTTTGATCGCCCCGCCGGCCGCGCAAGCCGACAACCACCGGTTCAACAACTCAGTGGTGGCCAACGTTTACCAGATTCAGCACGAAAAGGGCTGTCGCAATGACGTCGTGATGAACAACCAGCTCTCACAAGCCGCCCAGTGGCACACGCTGGACATGATGGCCAACCGTAACCTGGGCGCCGACATCGGCTCTGATGGTTCCACCCCCGAGAGGCGGGCCGCGGCGGCCGGATTTCATGGCAGAAAAGTGGCCGAGACTGTGGCGATCAACCCAGCGATCGCAATCAGCGGAGTCGAACTGCTCAACATGTGGTACAACGACCCGCACGCCTTGGCGATCATGCAGGACTGTGACTACACAGCAATGGGCGTCTGGTCAGAGAACAGCCTGGATCGCACCGTGGTCGTCGCGGTCTACGGGCAGCCGGCGTGACCAGCCCGCGACCGGTCACACGGCACCGGAATGAAGCGAACTCAGGAAAAGCGATTCGACGAACATCGGTGCAACGGGTATGTTACCGTAACAGTTACTGTAGGCGTTTCATCTAATTTGAGAGGTCGCCGACAATGGATCAAACGCCCGATTACGACGCCAGCGACGAACTCGAGTACTTCATGGGCTGGGTGGCCTGGGGGCTGCGCGGCGATTATCCGCCTCCCGCCTACCCACCGAGCCCCCACTGATCCCTCGCACGCCGAACCGCGTGGCCGCCGACAACGGTTTCTTAGCCGAGCTTGCTCTCAGCTTGAGATCGAAAACTCATATGGGATTGTTCTCGCCTGACCGCGCGTCCTAGTCGACACCCTCTCAGCGCGAGCCGCGAGTAGCGGCGATGTCTCAACGAAAACGAGCCACCAGCTGATCTTTGAGAACCTTCCCCATGGCATTACGAGGCAACTCGCTCACAGTCTCGATCTGTTCTGGTGTCTTGTAACGAGCCAGGCCCGCGGCCCGACAATGCGCAGCAAGAGCATCGATGGTGATCTTTGCGCCGAGCCGGGCGACCACCACCGCACACACACGTTCGCCCGTGCGCTGATCAGGCAGGCCAACAACGGCCACCTCAACGACGTCAGGATGATCCAACACGGTGTTCTCCACCTCGAGCGCAGAGACGTTCTCCGCGTTGCGGATCACGACGTCTTTGACCCGGCCGGTGACCGTCACAAATCCATCAGAATCGATAGTGCCCAGGTCCCCGCTGCGAAGCCAACCCTGCTCGTCAAACGCTGCGGCGTTGAGGCCTAAATCGACGTAGCCGTCGAAGCATTGTGGCCCCTTGAGCCGCAACTCCCCATCGACGACTCGTACGGTGACTCCCGGCGAGGGCCGGCCAGCGGTCGCGGCGACCTTGTCGGGCGGGTCATCTGCGGCAAGCCCGGTAGCGACGGGAAACTCAGTAAGCCCCCACGAGTTCAACACCCTCTTGGCGCCGAAGGTCCTCGACAACTCGACGACGAGCTGGTCCGGGGTTGGCGCCCCGCCAGCTGAAAATGCCCGCAACGCGGGAAACAGAGGCTGATTCCCGTGGCGGCGCTGAGCGTCCAAATAGGCGCAAAAGAACGGGGTCGCCGAGCCAAGAATCGTCGGACGGTGCGCAGCCATCCGTTCGGGCGTGGTTAACGGATCGAAACTCTCGAAGAGCACCAAACATCCACCCCGCCGCAGCACCGCCAGCGTCATCGTCGCCCCGCCGATATGGGCGTAAGGCCAGGCGATCGGATAAATGTCGGTTGGGTAAGCACCTAGGCGGTCGGTTACACCGTATGAGGAAGCGATTACCGATGCGTCGGTGTGCCGTATTCCCTTCGGGTCAGAGGTAGTGCCTGAGGAAAAATAGATCCAGCGGACGTCTGAGGCTGAGGTCGGGGGTGGTGGCAGTGACGCCGGGTCTCCCATCGGTAGCCGCAGGTGGCCATTTTCGGCCTCCCCGTTCAGATTGAGCGCCACTACGTCAAGCCCTAACCCTCGCGCCATCTCCGCATGTGGGAATCCTCGCCACACCTCGGGCACTACCAAAGTCGAACAGCCCACCTGCCTGGTGATCAGCCCGATTTCGCGCTCACGCAAAATCGTGATCAGCGGATTCTGCACCGCGCCAACCCGGGCGAGCGCGGCAAGGAGCACCGGCGCCTCAAGCACCGTCGGCAGTTGCCACGACACGACCTGCCCGGGCTGCAGCGCCATGCCAGCTGCGACCGCTTCGGCCGACTCGCGCAATTGCGCTGCAGTCAGA
>DATJOR010000024.1:0-2987 GCA_035506875.1 Mycobacterium sp. | reverse complement strand
CGACCAGCTCTGGAAGTGGAACAACATCGTCGCGCTGGTGCTCTCGGTCCTGGTGATCCTGGGCCTGGTGGTCGGTGTGCGAGTGGTGCGCAAGACCGAGGACATCGGCAGCACGCTGATCGCGGTGGCGGTTGGAGCTCTGGTCACGCTGGGACCGTTGGCGTTGCTGCAGTCGGGTTAAGGCGACGACCGGACGCCGATAGACACTGTGCGCCCCGCCATCAAGGTTGGTCTGTCGACTGCCTCGGTCTATCCGCTGAGGACCGAGGCCGCGTTCGAGTACGCGGCGCGACTCGGCTACGACGGCGTCGAGCTGATGGTGTGGGCGGAGACGGTCAGCCAGGATATTGAAGCCGTCGAGCGGCTGTCAGAGCATTATCAGATGCCGGTGCTGTCGGTGCACGCGCCGTGCCTGCTGATCTCGCAGCGGGTGTGGGGTGCCAACCCGATCGCCAAGCTGGATCGCAGCGTGCGCGCCGCCGAGAAGCTCGGCGCCCAAACCGTCGTCGTGCATCCGCCGTTCCGCTGGCAGCGACGTTACGTCGACGGGTTCACCGAGCAGGTGGCCAACTTGGAGGCGACCAGCGGCGTGCTGGTGGCCGTGGAGAACATGTTCCCGTTCCGGGCGGACCGGTTCTTCCGGGCCGAGCAGTTGAGGGAACGGATGCGTAAGCGCGGCGGCGGCCCCGGGCCGGGGATCTCGGCGTTCGCCCCGTCCTACGACCCGCTGGACGGCAACCACGCGCACTACACGCTGGACCTGTCGCACACCGCGACGGCGGGCACCGATGCGCTGGACATGGCGCGCCGAATGGGTTCGGGTCTGGTGCACCTGCACCTGTGCGATGGGAGCGGGCTGCCGGCCGACGAGCATCTGGCGCCGGGCCGCGGTACCCAGCCGGTGGTGGAGGTGTGCGAGATGTTGGCCGGCGGCGACTTCGCCGGCCATGTCGTGTTGGAGGTGTCGACGTCCGGAGCGCGTTCGGCTCATGAGCGCGAGGCCATGTTGGCCGACTCATTGCAATTCGCCCGTATGCATCTGCTGCGCTGACGCCCGAAGGAGTTCATGTCCGCGTTATTCAGCGCTGCGATGGCGCTGCGCGAGGTCGACCCCGGCGTCTACGCCGGCGAGTTGAACAAGCACTGGACCATCGGGCCCAAGGTGCACGGCGGGGCGATGCTGGCGTTGTGCGCCAACGCCGCCCGCATGGCTCACGCGCGCGGCGACGATGGGGGCCGTGAAGCGGCCAGAGGTGGGGGCACCTCCCGCTTGCGGGGGAGAGCCGGGCAATCGGGCCGCGGCCCCGTCGAACCCGTCGCGGTGTCCGCCAGCTTCCTGTCGGCGCCCGACCCCGGCCCGATGCGGCTGGAAACATCGATCCGCAAGCGGGGGCGGCGGATCAGCGTCGTGGACGTGGAGCTCCTCCAGGGCGATCGCGCCGCCGTGCACGCCGTGGTCACGCTCGGCGAGCCCGAGCACCTGGCGCCGCCGCTGCTGTCCGCCAATCCGGTGGTGGGCCTGATGGACCCCGAGCCGCCCGACGATGTCGCGCCGATCGGTCCGGGCCACCGGCTGGCCGGGCTGGTGCATCTGGCCGACGGTTGCGATGTGCGGCCGGTGGTCTCGACGCTGGACCCCTCCGACGGCGGCCCGCCGGTGATCCAGCTGTGGGTCCGGCCGCGTGGCCTGGCGCCTGACGTGCTGTTCGCGCTGATGTGCGGGGATGTGTCAGCGCCGGTGACATTCGCGGTAAACCGCACCGGCTGGGCGCCGACCGTACAGCTCACCGCCTACCTGCGCGCGCTGCCGGCGGATGGCTGGTTGCGGGTGGTGTGCACCTGCATGCAGATCGGACAGGACTGGTTCGACGAGGATCACACCGTCGTTGATTGTGAGGGCCGCGTCGTGGTGCAGGCCCGCCAGTTGGCGATGGTGCCGGCCGCCCAGTAGTTGTTGCCCGTTTGTGGCCTGACCGGTATCCACGAAATCCGTCGGGGTCTGCCATGCTGGGCGACATGGCGAGAATCGCAATCGTCGGCGGCGGCAGCATCGGCGAAGCCCTGCTATCGGGCTTGCTGCGGGCCGGCCGCCAAGCCAAGGACCTGGTGGTCGCCGAGAAGATGCCCGACCGTGCGCGATACCTCGCCGAGACGTATTCGGTGCTGGTGACGTCGGTACACGACGCGGTGGAAAACGCGACGTTCGTGATCATCGCGGTCAAACCCTCGGACGTGCCTTCCGTGGTCGCCGAGATTTCCAAACTTGTCGCCGAATCCGGCGACGACGTCCCCGACCAGGTGTTGATCACCGTCGCGGCCGGAGTGACCACGACTTTCCTGGAATCGAAGCTGACGGCCGGGACGCCGGTGGTCCGGGTGATGCCGAACGCGCCGGCCCTGGTCGGCGCCGGGATCAGCGCCATTGCCAGGGGCCGGTTCGCGACCAACGAGCAGCTCAAAGAGGTCGCAGCGCTGTTCGACTCGGTCGGTGCTGTTCTCACGGTGCCCGAGGAACATCTGGATGCGGTGACGGCAGTGTCCGGTTCCGGCCCGGCGTATTTCTTCCTATTGGTCGAGGCATTGGTGGACGCCGCCGTCGGCGTCGGGCTAAGCCGCTCGGTGTCCACCGAGCTGGTCGCCCAGACGATCGCCGGCTCGGCAGCGATGTTGCTGGACCGAATGGAGCAGGACCGCGGAGCACCCGCTGACATGGCGTCGGACCTGTCGCTGGACACCACCGCTGCGCGGCTGCGCGCGATTGTGACGTCGCCCGGCGGCACCACGGCGGCTGCGCTGCAGGAACTGGAAAGCCATGGTTTGCGGGCGGCGGTCAACGAAGCGGTGCGGGCCGCAAAAACCCGCTCTGAGCAGCTAAGAATTACATCAGAGTAATTTATAGAATTTTATTTATTCTCCACCACCCGTCGCACTAACCCCACTAGTCCCGCTATTCTCCTCTTGGTATGCACCTGTGGGTGTCAGCGGAG
>DATJOR010000023.1:0-9164 GCA_035506875.1 Mycobacterium sp. | reverse complement strand
CTATCCGCAGGACATCGAAGCCACCGTCGCGGAGGCCTCGCCCGTCGTACGTCGTGGTTACGTGACGGCGTTTTCCGTACCGGCCAACGACAGCGGCCAGCAGCTGGTCATCGTTGCCGAGCGGGCCGCGGGCACCAGCCGTGTCGATCCGCAACCCGCGATCGAGTCGATCAGGCAGGCAGTGTGGCGCCGACACCACCTCGAAGTCTCCGATGTGCGCTTGCTGCCGGCCGGCGCTATCCCCCGCACCACCAGCGGCAAGTTGGCCCGCCGCGCATGTCGCGCCGAATATCTCAACGGCACGCTGGGTGTGCGCTAGTCGGCGATCTTGACCACGCAGCGCCGACAATGCTAAGCAGGTGCTCAGCATTGTCGGCTACGGAAGGGATCAGATGACGCTGCAGACCGTATTGGAGGACCTGCGCAAGCGCCCCGGCGCAGGTGACGTCATCCAAGTCATCGATCCCGCGACCGAGGAACCGATCACCGAGTTCACCGACTGCGGAACGGAGGCGGTCAACGACGCCGTCGCGCGCGCGAAAGCGTCGTTCGAATCCGGCGTCTGGTCGCAGTTGCCGGGTCGCCAGCGGGCCAAGGTCCTGTGGAAGATCGGGGACCTGATCGACGAGCACGCCCAGGAATTCGCCGAACTCGACTCGCTCAACACAGGCATGCCGCTGATGCAGGCGCAGTTGCAGATGTCCACGTGTTCGGAGTTCTTCCGCTACTACGCCGGCTGGTGCTCGAAGCTCAACGGCACCGCATACGACGTGAAGACCGACGGCATCGCGACCGACACCTTCGTCGATATGCACGCTTACACGCTCAAAGAGCCGTTCAGCGTAGTCGGCCTGATCTTCCCGTGGAACGGCCCAATTTTCAATGCGAGTGCCAAGCTCGCGCCGGCGCTGGCCGCGGGCGGCAGCATGCTCGTCAAACCGGCTGAGGAAACACCACTTTCGGCGCTTCTGCTCGACCAGCTTGTTCACCAGGCTGGCGTCCCCGAGGGCGTCGTCAACCTTTTGACCGGCTACGGCCACACCGCGGGCGCGGCGATCACCGCGCACCCGGACGTCGAAAAGGTCGCCTTCACCGGGTCGACCGAGGTGGGCAAGGAAATCGTGCGGGCATCCGCGGGCAACCTGAAGAAGATAACGCTCGAATTGGGCGGCAAATCCCCGGTGCTGATCTTCGACGACGCCGACCTGGACAAGGCCATCCTGATGGCATCGCTGGGCATCTTCGTGCACTCCGGCCAGGGCTGCGTGTGCGGGTCACGCATCTTCGTGCAACGTGGCGTGTACGACAGGGTCGTGGAAGGCATTGCGATGATGGCGAATACGTTCAAGCTCGGCGCCCCCAGCGAAGAGGGCTGCGTCAGCGGGCCACTGATCAGTCAGAAGCAACTGACCCGTGTGATGGGCTTCATCGACGAAGGCAGAAGCGACGGCGTCGAGGTAGTGGCCGGCGGGCACCGCCTGGACCGGAAGGGCTATTTCGTCCACCCGACGGTGCTCACCCACGTCGACCCGGGGATGCGGCTATACCAGCAGGAGATCTTCGGGCCGGTGGTCAGCATCCTGCCGTTCGACGACGAAGACGAGGCCGTGGCGATGGCCAACGACACCACCTACGGACTGGCCGCGACCGCCTGGACGGAGAACGTCAGGCGCGCCCACCGGATCGTCAAGCGACTGCAGGCGGGCAGCGTACAGGTCAACTGCCAGTTGGTCTTTGACCATGACGTGCCGTTCGGCGGCTACAAGCAGTCCGGCTGGGGCCACGAGTTCGGCAAAGAGGGCATCGAGACGTACCTGAAGACGAAATCAGTCTGGGCCCAGCTTTAGCCACGTATTCTCTGCGCCATGGCACAGAATCTGGAAGCACGGCTGAATTCGTACTGGCCGATCGCCTTGGCGGTGTCTCGAGTGATATTCGGGCTGCTTTTTATGTGTCACGGTCTATCCAGCTTGATCGACTGGCCGGCGAACACTCTTGCGCCGGTGGGCCAGTGGCCGGACTACTACGCAGGCTGGATCGAAACGATCACCGGCGCGCTGATCACCCTCGGGTTGTTCACCCGGCCCGCCGCCTTCCTGGCCGCCGGGGAGATGGCGTTTGCCTACTTCACGGTGCATCTGCCACACGGATTCTTCCCGATCAACAACCACGGCGAAGAGGCGGTGATGTACTGCTTTGCCTTCCTGCTGTTGATCTTTGCCGGCGGGGGCGCCTACGCGCTGGATGCCCGCCGCGGTGGGCGGCGACGAATGCTCCGGCGCGCCTAACGGACCGTCGCGAAGAACGCTCGTACGTCATCGACAAACAGATCCGGCTGTTCGAAGGCGGCAAAGTGTCCGCCGCGCGGCATCGTGGTCCAGTGCGTGACGTTGTAGGCGTCCTCGCACCAGCGTCGCGGAGTGCGCAGGATTTCCTTGGGAAATGCGGCGACGCCGGTGGGCAGCTCGACACGGCCGTCCGTGATGAAGCTGTTGAAGCTCTCCCAGTACAGCCGCGCTGACGATGCGCCGGTGCCGGTGGCCCAGTACAGCATCACGTTGTCGAGCAGTTCGTCACGGCTAACCGCGTTTTCGGGATGACCGTGGCAGTCGGTCCACGCCCAGAACTTCTCGACGATCCAGGCCAGTTGTCCGACCGGCGAGTCGACAAGCCCGTAACCGAGCGTCTGCGGCCGGGTGGATTGCTGCTTGGAGTAGCCGGTGCCCCATTGACGGTGCTCTGCGTAGGCTGCCAGCGCCTGTTGCTCGTCTTCGGTCAGATCGCTGCCGGACCCCGCCGCGGGTCGGGCGATCGGCATGTTCAGGTGGATCGCGACGCAGTGGCCACCGTTGCGGCCGATTTGCGTCGTGACGGCGGCGCCCCAGTCGCCGCCCTGCGCGCCGTAGCGGTCATAGCCGAGTCGCAGCATCAGCGTCTCCCAGGCCTCCGCGATCTTGCCGACGCCCCACCCCGTCTTCGACGGCTTGCCCGAGAACCCGTATCCGGGCAGCGACGGACACACCACGTGGAAGGCGTCCTCGGCGCGTCCCGACGGCGGATCGACCAACGGCGCGATCACGTTCTGAAACTCGGCGATCGATCCCGGCCAGCCATGGGTGATCACCAGCGGCAAAGCGTCATCATGGGGCGATCGCTGGTGGATGAAATGAATATCAAGGCCGTCGATTTCGGTGGTGAACTGATCGAACCGGTTCAACGCGGCTTCGCGGGCCCGCCAGTCGTAGCTGTCAGCCCAGTAGGCCGCAAGTTCCCGCGTGTAGGCCAACGGAATGCCCTGGCTCCAATCGTCGACACACTCGGCTTCCGGCCAACGGGTCCGTGCCAGGCGCGTCTGCAGATCGTCGAGAACTTCGGTGGGGACATCGATGCGAAACTGCTTGATTTCGGACATAGGAGTTCATAATGCAGGCAAGGGTTAGCGCCGGGTGTCACCGACCCGACGTCTGCGCCCCAAATCCGTCCGACGCCGGGGCGTCAGAGAATGCGCCGAGGCGACCGGCCCATGTAGTAGCCGGCCGGGAAGGACATCTCGATCACTCGGAGCTGGTCGTTGGCTTTCGACTCGAGCTCGAGGACCACACAGCTCTCGTCGAAAGCCTTCGACTCGAGGACTGTGTAATGCTGGCCGCCACCGTGGACATCGGTTACTGGGTCGCCTGAGCGCAATGCCGTTACCGGCACCAATTCGGGGTTTCCAAACAATTCCACCCCAGACACGTTATGCCAAACCGGCGAGCGACGGAACGATTTCCTTACTACGGGCCGCGTCACCCATCGAGCGCGAGGTCTTTGCGGAACTTCTTCATGCCGTCCACCTTCTCGGCCAGGGTGGCATCGGGCCCGGTGTAGAACACCCACGGCATCGTGATGATGCCATGGATGCCTGCATCCTCGGCGCGCTGATAGTCGGCGACCGTCGTCGCGTCGGTCAACGGTGTCAGGATGGTGAAATCGTCAACGGATAGCCCATTTTCGACCCGGAGCTCACGCAGCCGGGTGGCTGCGGCGATCGCGCGGTCGGTGTTGATCAAGTCGCCGATCCAGCCGTCGTAACGGGCCGCGCGACGCAACGCGATCTCGCTGAGTCCACCCACATAGATCGGTATCCGCGGCGGCGTCGGTTCCATTTCCAGCCTCGGCGTCGCATAGAACTCGCCGTCGAACTCGGTCCAGCCCGGTGACCATAGCGCTCGCATCAGCTCGATCATTTCGTCGGTGCGTTTACCGCGGTCGGAGAAGCGCTGCTCCAACAATGCGAACTCGTCGGTGCACCAGCCGACACCGATACCGAGCTCCACCCGCCCGTCGGCCAGACACGCCGCGGTGCCGATGGCTTTTGCCGCCGAGTAGGGGTTGCGCATCGCCGGAATGTAGACCGTGGTGACGAACCGCAGCCGCGCCGTGACCTGGGCAAGCGCGCCAACCAAGACCCACGGGTCAGGCCACTCGGTGAACGGCTGCCAGCGGCGCTGGCCGTCCTTGGTGTACGGGTACGGGGTGCTCAGCGTTTCCAGGTTGACGATGTGATCGGGGATCCCCAAACCGTCGTAGCCGAGATCATCAGCAACCTTGGCGATCTCGATGATCTCTCGGGTATCGAGGAATGCACTGCTGATGTAGAACTTCATCCGGCATCCCGCGCCCACGCCGGCTTAATGAAAATCCCCTCGGCTTCGACGGTGATCCCCTCGGCGTCCGAAAGATGGCCGGATACAAAGGATTTCACTTCTTCGGTGCGCTCGACGACGGCTTCGGCGCGAAGCCTGCCCAACGGGGTACCACGCACGAATCGCACGGTGAGGGTTCCGGTGAACAGCGGTTTGGTCAGGCCCTCGCTGGCTGCCTCGCCGAGTACGTGGTCGAGCACCAGGGCACACACGCCACCGTGCACCAGCCCGGGTGGTCCCTCATAGGCCCCGTTGAGGGTGAAGTCGCTCCAACATTGGGTGCCATCCTCACTGTGGTGAATGGTCAGCGGCGGGGCGATCGGGTTGCGCATCCCGATCACGGCGTTGCTCCACACGACGGGCCGACCACCCACCGCGTAGCGCACCAGCTGCGCTTCATCGCGCTGTCTGCTGCGCAAGGCATCGGTCGCCGCCTGGATCGCGGTCCGTGCGGCGGTGATGGCGTCCTGGTCGGCCTCGGTGCGGATGGTGGCATCCATGAGCTCGCGCACCGCGTCGGTCAGCGGACCATACAGCCCGGCGAGCCGATCATGCTCGTCGGCGCTCATCACCTCGTAAGGTATCTCCACGTCAACCCGCCTTCTGGCGCTAGTGGCGGGCGTTCTGGACTAGCCGGCCTATGCCTCTTTACTAACACCGCGGTGCACTGCGGAGCGCAACCGGGGCTGACTCATTCGTCGAACACCTTGTGCACGACAGCTTTTGCACGGCGGGTCAGACGTAGGTAGTTGTCCAAAAACTCGCCGCCGTCGCCGTTCTTCGGCCACCCGGCCGCGACTGCGACGGCGTTGAGTTGGCGTCCGGGTCCGGGCAGCTGATCGGTCGGCTTACCACGGACCAGCACCAGCGCGTTGCGGGCCCGGGTCACCGTCAACCATGCTTTCCGCAGCAGCTCGGCGTCCTCGGCGGGGATCAGTTCGGCCGCGGCGATGGCGTCCAGGCTCTCCAGCGTCGACGTGTTGTGCAGGGCCTCGATTGAACTCGCATGTCGCAGCTGGAGCAGCTGCACGGTCCACTCGATATCGGCCAGGCCTCCGCGACCCAGCTTGGTGTGGGTCATGGGGTCCGCGCCGCGCGGCAACCGCTCGGAGTCCACCCGGGCTTTCATCCGCCGGATTTCGAGCACCGCCTTCGCCGACACCCCACCGCTGGGGTATCGCGTCTTGTCGACCATCAGCAGGAATCGCTGGCCCAGATCGGCGTCACCGGCGACCGCGCTTGCCCGCAGCAACGCCTGGATCTCCCAGGGCTCGGCCCATTGCTCGTAGTAGGCGGCGTAGGAGGCGAGCGTGCGGACCAGCGGACCACTCCGGCCCTCGGGCCGCAGGTTGGCGTCGATCTCCAACGGCGGATCCGCGCTCGCGGTGCCTAGCAACGCCCGAACTTGCTCGGCCACCGACACCGCCCAGCGCACCGCCGTCGAATCCTCAACGCCCGCGGCCGGTTCGCAGACGAACAGCACGTCCGCGTCGGACCCGTAGCCGAGCTCCCGCCCGCCCAGCCGGCCCATCCCGATCACCGCGATGGCAGCCGGAGCCTCACCATCATCCGGAAGGTTGGCACGGATCACCGCATTCAGGGCGGCCTGCAGCACCGCGACCCACACCGACGTCAGCGCGGCGCACACATCGGTGACCTCGAGCATGCCCAGCAAGTCGGCGGAGGCAACGCGGGCCAGCTCACGGCGGCGCAGCGATCGCGCGACAGCGATGGCCCGCACCGGATCGGTTTGTCGCCCCGCCGAGGCCACCAGGCCACCGGCCACCGTCTCGGGATCAGTGTCGAGCAGCTTGGGCCCGGATGGTCCGTCGCTGTAGTTCTGAACGACTTCCGGCGCACGCATCAGCAGGTCTGGCACGTACGCCGAGGTGCCGAGCACATGCATCAGCCGCTTGGCCACCGCCGGGTTGTCCCGCAGCGTGGACAAGTACCAGCGCTGCGCGACCATCGCCTCACTGATCCGGCGGTAGGCCAGCAGCCCGCTGTCGGGGTCGGGGGTGTCCGACAGCCAGTCCAACAACCGGGGCAGCAACACCGACTGCACCCGACCGCGGCGCCCGCTCTGGTTGATCAATGCGGACAAGTGCGTCAGCGCGCTCTGCGGGGCGTCGTAACCAAGCGCGGCCAGCTGGCGTTCCGCAGCGGGCGGTGTCATGCCGTGCGAGAACTCCAGGCCTTCCGGCGCAAGCGATTCCAGCAGTGGTTGGTAGAAGAGTTTGGCGTGCAGCCGCGACACCCGCAGGTTGTGGCGTTTCATTTCTTCGCGAAGCACACCGAGCGCGTCCAAGCGTCCGTCGGGTCGAATATGCGCCGCACGTGCCAACCAGCGCAGCGCCTCGTCGTCGTCGGAGGCGGGCAACATGTGGGTGCGCTTGAGTCGCTGCAGCTGCAGCCGGTGTTCCAGCAGCCGAAGGAATTCGTAGGAGGCGGTCAGGTTGGCCGTGTCGTCCCGGCCGACGTAGCCACCGCCCCCGAGGGCGGCCAATGCGTCTACCGTCGACGCCACGTGCAGCGAGTCGTCGCCGCGACCGTGCACTAGTTGCAGCAGCTGCACCGCGAACTCAACGTCACGCAGGCCGCCACTGCCGAGTTTGATCTCGCGATCACGAACCTCGGCGGGCACCAGCTGCTCGACCCGCCGCCGCATCGCTTGAACCTCGGGCACGAAATCTTCACGCTCACAAGCGGTCCACACCATCGGCATCACCGCGGAGATGTACTGCTTGCCCAGCTCGGCGTCGCCGACGGCGGCCCGCGCTTTCAGCAGGGCCTGGAACTCCCAGGTCTTAGCCCAGCGCTGGTAGTAGGCAACGTGCGAGTCGAGGGTGCGAACCAGCTCGCCGGCCTTGCCCTCCGGGCGTAGCCCGGCGTCGACCTGGAAGAAGGCCTCTGAAGCCAGCCGCATCATCTCGCCGGCGACGCGGGCGGTTACCGGGTCGGCGTGCTCGGCGACGAAGATCACGTCGACGTCGCTGACGTAGTTCAGTTCGCGGGCCCCGCATTTGCCCATCGCGATAACAGCCAGCCGTGGCGGCGTGGCATCACCGCACACGGTGGCCTCGGCCAGGGCCAGCGCACCCGCCAACGCGGCGTCCGCCATATCGGCCAGGTGGGCACCGATGGCGCTGAAAGGCAGCACCGGCTCGTTCTCGACCGTCGGGGCCAGATCCAGGGCGGCCAGCACCAGCAGCCGGTCGCGGTAAAGGGTGCGCAACCGCGACGCCACCGAGCCCGGTTCGTTTGAGCTTGCGGCGACGCACTCGATAAAGGCGACCCGCAGCTGCTCGGCGGACGGCAGCTTCGCCGTGCCCTGCAGCAGATGCCAGGCCTGCGGATGGGCGATCAGGTGATCCCCCAGTGCGAGCGACGACCCGAGCACAGCGAACAACCGGCCGCGCAGGCCGCGTTCGGCAGCCAGCGCCTTATTGAGCTCGTCCCAGTCGTCGCCGAGCGCCTCAGCAAGCCGGATCGTCGCGCAGAGGGCTACGTCGGCGTCCGGTGCGCGCGACAGTGACCACAGCAGGTCGATATGCGCTTCGGTGTCCCAGCCCAGCCGCGCCAAATAGTCGCTGGCGCGGGCGTCTACTAACCCGAGCCGGCCAACGCTGGGCACCTTCGGCCGCTCCGTGACGGGTTGAACCACGACACGACGGTAGCGCAGATTGCCTGGGACGTGGTTGTGCGATCCGGCCGACTACGGCAAATACCTGCACAGACCAACCGATGCAAAAAATCTATAAAGAAATGTAAGTCTTCAGCTCGTACGGCGTGACATGGCTGCGATAGTTTGCCCACTCCCGACGCTTGTTGCGCAGGAAGAAGTCAAAAACGTGCTCCCCCAACGCTTCTGCGACGAGCTCAGAGCTTTCCATCGCACGAAGCGCTTCGTCGAGGCTGGACGGTAGCTCGCGGTAGCCCATCGCACGGCGCTCTTCAGGGGTGAGGTCCCAGACGTTGTCCTCTGCTTGCGGGCCCAGCACGTAACCCTTCTCGACCCCACGCAGCCCGGCGGCCAGCAGCGCGGCGAACGCCAGGTAGGGGTTGCAGGCCGAGTCCGGGCTACGCACCTCGACCCGTCGCGAGGAGGTCTTGCTTGGGCTGTACATCGGAATACGCACCAACGCCGACCGGTTGGCCGCTCCCCACGACGCGGCGGTGGGCGCCTCACCGCCAAGCACCAGCCGCTTGTAGGAGTTGACCCATTGGTTGGTGACCGCACTGATCTCGCTGGCGTGCTCGAGAATCCCGGCAATGAACGACTTGGCCACATCGGAGAGTTGCAACGGGTCGTCGGGGCTGTGGAACGCGTTGACCTCGCCCTCGAACAGGCTCATGTGGGTGTGCATGGCCGAGCCGGGGTATTGCCCGAATGGCTTGGGCATGAACGTCGCCCGCATCCCCTCTTCCAGCGCGACCTCTTTGATGACGTAGCGGAAAGTCATCACGTTGTCAGCC
>DATJOR010000022.1:0-9932 GCA_035506875.1 Mycobacterium sp. | reverse complement strand
CCGTGCGGACGCCGACGGCCGGTTGACGGTCAACCGTCCCGTCGACGTCCCCGCGCTGACGATGATGCACGACTTCGCGCTGACCGCCGAGCACGTCGTTTTCCTGGATTTGCCGCTGGTGTTCGACCTCCGCGTTGCGCTCGCGCAGCAAGACGTCCGTGAACTGCGGGACCTGCCGTACCGGTGGGACGACGACTACGGTGCCCGTCTGGGTGTGCTGCGCCGCGACGACCCGTATGGGCCGGTGCGCTGGCTCGACATCGACCCGTGCTACGTGTTCCACATCGCGAACGCCTATGACGTGCGATCAGCCGACGAGAACTCTGTGGTGCTGGAAGTGGTCCGCTACCCCGAAATATGGCGGGACAGTAGCAAGTTCACCACCCACGCCGCGCTGTGGCGTTGGAAGCTCAACTTGGACACCGGGCTAGTCGAGGAGAGCCAGCTCGACGACCGCGGGGTGGAGTACCCGCGCGTCGACGACCGGCTGGCCGGAGCGGCCGCTCGCTACTCCGTGGCCGTCGGCACCGACGTGCTGGTGCGCTATGACCTGCACCGGGATACCGCATCCGAGCACCGGTTTGGCGGCGGTGGCCACCGAGCGCCGGGTGCGCCGAGCGAGGCGGTGTTCGCGCCGGCCGTCGGGGAATCCGACGAGCTCGCCGGGTGGTACCTGACCTACGTTTACGACCCGGTAAATGACGCCAGTGACCTGGTGGTCATCGATGCTTCCGACTTCGAGGGTGACCCGGTCGCCCGTGTCCGCCTGCCGCGGCGTGTACCGCACGGATTCCACGGCAACTGGATCGCGGACTAAATGTCACACCTGAGTCCGGCCCCAATGAACTGGAAAAGCGCCCAACTCGTATCACTGTTCAGGAGGTGATCGAGTGACTCGGGCCACGAGCGCAGCCGATGCCGAAGAGGCGTTGATGAAGGCGCTCTACGATGAGCACGCCGGGCCATTATGGCGTTACGCGCTTCGGCTGACCAGCGATGCCAGCCGGGCCGAAGACGTGGTCCAGGAGACGCTCTTGCGGGCATGGCAGCATCCGGAGGTCATCGGCGACACCGAACGCTCAGCGCGCGCATGGCTATTCACCGTGGCCCGCAACATGATCATCGACGAGCGACGCAGCCCAAAGTTCCGCAATGTCGTTGGCTCGCTGGATGAGTCGGGCGCACCCGAGCGGTCGGTTCCCGACGAAGTGGATTCGGCGCTCGACCGGCTGCTGATCGCCGACGCGATGGCGCAAATGTCGCCCGACCATCGAGCCGTGATCGAGCGGTCCTACTACCGGGGCTGGAGCACCGCCCAGATCTCCGCCGACCTTGATATCGCGGAAGGAACGGTGAAATCACGGCTACACTACGCCGTGCGGGCATTGCGCCTCACTCTGCAGGAGATGGGGGTGACCCGATGACTGTGATGGTGGAGCTGCGGGCCATCTGGACGGGGGTCGGTTCCGAATACATGATGATGACGGCATTTGGGGGTGAACGATGAGAGTGATCCGGGGCTACGGCCCGTCGGGGGATAGCGAATTGCCCGCCGACGACAGCCACGAGTACGCGACGTGGGATGCCGCCTACGTGCTCGGATCGCTGTCACCCGCCGATCGACGGGAGTTCGAGGCACACCTGAGCGGGTGCCCGCAGTGCACCCAGGCCGTCGCCGAACTCAGCGGCATGCCGGCCCTACTGTCGAAGCTCGACAGCCAGACGGTCGCAGCGATCAACGACCAAACCGCTGAGCCGCCGATGGCTCCGAACCTGCTGCCGTCGTTGCAGTCCGCAGTGCGCCGGCGGCGGCACCGCATGCGCCTGATGACGTGGTCATCGTCGGCTGCCGCCGCCGTGCTGCTGGCGATCGGTGTGTTCGTCGGCGTTGCGAACCACTCGCTGACATCGCCGGCCGTGCAGACCGCCCAGCCGCCGAGCGTGTCGGCGCTGCCGATGGACCAGGTTGGCACGAAGGCGCTGGCCTCGACGGTATCGCTGAGCAGCCAAAATTGGGGCACCGTCATCGACTTGCGGTGTGTCTGCCTTGCGCCGGTGTACGCCCACCACGACAAGTTGGCGATGGTGGTGGTGAACCGCGACGGCACCCACACCCAGCTGGCAACGTGGGTCGCGGACCCGGGTCATACCGCTACGCCCGCCGGCAGCATCTCGACGCCGGTCAACCAGATCGCGTCGGTGCAAGTGGTTTCCGCCGACAACGGCAAGGTATTGCTCGAGCGCTCGCTGTAATTCTCACTCGCTCAACGGGATTTCGGGTCAGCGGCTTAGCGAGCCATCCAACTGTGGAACATGCCATCGGGATCGTAAGCTGCCCGCACTTTATCCAGCCGCGCCATGTTCGGATCGGTGATAAACCTCGCCGGACGTCGGGCCAGATTCTCGTCGGCGAGCGAGATGCCGGTCGCCAGATGCGACATCGCCGCCATGTTGGACGGGGCCCAATCGGAAAAGCGTTCGTCGTCGGCCGGGTCGTGCCAGGCGGTGTAGAGCGCCAGGTAGATCTCGTCTTCCAAGCCGTAAACCATGTCCGTGCGGTCCGCCGACGGTTTCCAGCCGGCGAAGACGAAGTGCGATGGGTGCGGCGGCATCGTCTCGATGATCTTGCGGACGCCCGGCAGCAGCTCTTCGGCCGAGGCCGAGGTGAACATGTTGTCGACGCTGTACCGATGGCCTTCGGGGTATTTGGTCATCACCGCGGCATACCAATTGGCCAGGGTGGTCGGCATGAACGGGACGCCAACCGTCGCGCGATCGACCACTGGGCAAGTGCCCAGCGCCGCAAGCGCTTTCACAGCCTCTTCCTCCGAGTCGGCGAAGACCGGTGATGCGATGGCGATGGTGGGCGCGTCGGACCCGGTGTCCGGCGCGCCGCGCGAGGTCATGATCTGCAGTTCGACCCGGTCGTCGATTTCGTTGCTGATTGAGCGTCCCCAGGTGAACACTTCGTCCGCGACCTCAATCGGGTACATGTAAAGACAGGTGCCCAACACAGCGGGGCGCCGATACAGCCGCAGGGTGAACGAGGTGACCACTCCGAAAAAACCCGGTCCCGAACCGCGAGCGGCCCAATACAGATCGGGATGATGTTCGGGATCGCAGTAGATCTGCTCGCCGTCGGCGGTCACGACTTCCAGTCCGAGCACGCTCTCACACGCCGGCCCGACGACCTTGCTGTTCCAGCCGTATCCGCCCTGCAGCAGATAGCCGCCGAGCCGAATGCCTTCGCAGTGGCCGGCGGGGAAGAACAGGCCTTGCGAATCCAGCTCGTTTGCAAAGACACTGGCGATCTTGCCGGGCCCGACATGTGCGATCATCCGATCGTTGTCGACCACGCAGTGATCGAGGCGGCTGACGTCGAGCAGCATGCCGCCGTCGCGCAAATGGCTGGCGTTCCAGCTGTGCCCGCCCGAACGGACACCGACCTGATAACCCTGAGCCCGGGCGTGGCGCACCGCGGCTACGATGTCTTTGGCCTCGCGGGCCTGCATGATCGCCGCCGGAAAACGGTCCGGCAGAATGCTGTTCCACACTGTCGCCCGCCGGGCTGCCTCATATTCATCCGTACCGCGGTAGAGGAAGTTTTTTTCCCGAAGTAACGCCATTCCAGTCCCCTCTATACCGCCGCCGAACGCTCGATCGGGTTCACGCTGCGTGACCCGGCTGCCAGATACGCCGCGATCTGACCGGCCAACGGCGTTGCGGCCAGCCGGATCGCCCGCAGCGGGCCATTGGGTGGGATGCCGTAACCGATCGCGAACATGCCGTCGCCGAGGTGCGAGGCGAACCCGCCGCGCGGGTCGCCGTCCTCGTCAAGAACGCCGAGATGCCCGACCAGCCCATCGAGGTCGGTGCTGAATCCGGTTGCGGCGACGATCACCTCAGGCTTGACGGCCATGCCGTCGTCGAGGATCACCCGCCTGGATTCGACCGCCGCGACCGCGGCTACCACTTCGACACGCCCGGACCGTACGGCGTCGACGAGCTCATCGGCCAAGGTAGGAATGCGGCCGCGCTGTTCCACCGTCGCCTTCAGTCCCAGCGGCGGCCGCTGGAAGCCGTAGACCGAAAGATCGCCGAACAGCAGACGATTGAGCTGCGCGATCGCCGGGTCGACCACGCGCGCAGGCACTCGCGCGAACAGCTCGAGGAAAATGTCCGACGGAACGGGCCCGATGGCGCGCCGCACCAGATGCGGTGGTGTGCGCACCGCCAGCCAGACCCTGCGTGCGCCGTCTTGCGCCAGCTGCACCGCGATGTCAGCGGCCGAATTACCTGCGCCGACGACCAGAACGTCGCGGCCCGCGAACGGCCAGGCGTTGCGAAAGTCCCCGGAGTGCACCACTTCGCCGGTGAACTGACCCAGCCCTGGCCAGGGCGGGACGACGGGTGTGCGGTATTTGCCGGTGGCCAGCACGACGGCGGACGACCGGATCTCTCCCGATGAGGTGTCGACCAGCCAGCCGTTTGCTGCGCGGTCGATGCGGTTGACCTCGCATCCGAGCGCAAGCGTGATGTCCTGCTGCCGCACATAGCGGTCGAAGTAGCGGACCATGTCCTCCTTGGTCGGCCAACGGCCGGCCGTCAGAGGAATTCGTTGCCCGGGAAGGTGCGACAGAAAGCCGTTGGTGTTCAGGCGGAAGTTGTCGTAGCGATTGCGCCACGAGACCGCAGGTGCTGCGGCCTTGTCGACGACGAGAGCCGAAATCCCATGACGATGCCGGAGCTCACGTGCAACGGCGAGACCGGACGGCCCCGCCCCGATGACAACGGCGTCAGGTTTGCTCTGGTGGTCCTTGAACACAGGCGGCCTGACTCCTTTAATATACGGGTATCCCCGTTAACACGGTTGCCGGCGTGGTGTGGTTCACCGCGACTGGAATTCCCGGGGACATGAACCCAGACCGCCCGCGAGTCGTGTACCTGGTATGCCGAGGAAACACCGAGTGGTCGACCACATCGTCGGGCATCTCGCGGGGATCGGAGTTCCGTACATCTTCGGCGTCGACGGGGCCAATATCGAAGATCTCTACGACGCCGCATATTTCCGTTCGGACATCACCGCGGTGCTGGCCAAGCACGAGTTCTCCGCCGCGACCATGGCGGACGGTTACAGCCGCAGCGGCGAGGGCCTGGGTGTGGTGGCCGCGACGTCCGGTGGGGGAGCGCTGAATCTGCTTCCCGGCCTGGGTGAATCATTCGCCAGCCGGATACCGGTGTTGGCGCTGGTGGGACAGCCGGCGACCACCATGGATGGTCGCGGCAGCTTTCAGGACACCAGCGGCCGCAACGGTTCGCTGAACGCCGAGGCATTGTTCTCCCAAGCGTCGATCTTTTGCCATCGGATCCTGACGCCGCAGGACATCGTCTCGGCGCTGCCGGCCGCCATTGCCGCCGCGCGCGCGGGCGGTCCGGCAGTGTTGTTGCTGCCCAAAGACATTCAACAGTCCAGTCTGCAGATCAATGGTCGCAGCGGCGGATGCCATCGGGACGTCGAGCGGCCGCGAACCGTCGGTGACCCGCATCCGATCGTGCGGGCATTGCGGCGGGTCAACGGACCGGTGACGATCATCGCCGGCGAGCAGGTGGCCCGCGACGACGCGCGAGCCGAGCTGTCGGCGCTGCGTGCGGTGCTGCGCGCCCGGGTGGCGTGTGTGCCGGACGCCAAAGATGCCGCCGGAACACCGGGTCTTGGTTCGTCGTCGGCTCTCGGAGTGACGGGCGTGATGGGTCATCCCGGTGTGGCCGACGCGGTGAGCGGCAGCGGGCTGTGCCTGGTGGTGGGCACCCGGCTGTCGGTGACCGCGCGCGCCGGTCTGGACGCGGCGCTGGCGGCGGTGCGCACGGTGTCCATCGGGTCGGCGCCGCCGTATCTCGCCTGCACTCACATCCACACAGACGACCTGCGCACGTCCTTGCGGATGCTGACCCGCGAACTGTCCGGCGCCGGGCGACCCACCGGGGTTCGAGTGCCCGACATGGTGGCCCACACCGAACTCACCCCGCCGCCCTTCGACGGTCCGGGTGTGCGGTACCGCGACGCGATGGCCGAGCTCGACCAGACCTTGCCCGACGAAGTCGACATTGTCGTCGACGCCGGTAACACCGGCGCGGCGGCCATCCACTACCTGCCGGTGCGACGAAAGGGCCGCTTCGCGGTCGCATTGGGCATGGGCGGCATGGGCTACAGCTTCGGCGCCGGCATCGGAATGGCGTTCGCCCGGGCGAAAGCCCAAGCGCCGGGTCGGCGTGTGGTGGTGATCGCCGGTGACGGTGCGTTTTTCATGCACGGCATGGAGGTGCATACCGCGCTGCATTACCGGCTGCCGGTGACCTTTGTGCTGCTCAATAACAACGCCCACGCCATGTGCGTGACCCGCGAGCAGCTCTACTACGACGATCTGTACAGCTACAACCGCTTCGCGCCCAGCCGGCTCGGAGCCGGGCTGGCCGCGATGTTCCCCGGACTGACGTCCGTCGACGTCAGCGACACGGACGGACTGGCCGCGGCGGTACGCGGCTCACTCGACGTCGACGGCCCGTCGGTGGTCAGCGTCGAATGCGCCGCCGACGAGATCCCGCCCTTTGCACCGTTTCTCGATGGACCATTGGCCAATAAGACTGTCAATCAACAGATTCCACAAACACAGGAGGACCACATCAATGTCGCTGCCAGCGCTTGACGATATTTTCACCCACACCGGCTCCACCGTTCCGATCGAGGGGGTGGTTCGCATCGAGACCACCCCGCTGGAGGAGACCGCCGGAACCTTCTTCTCGCAGATGCGGTCGGTATACCCGCACGAAGAGGTTTTCGGTCAGTACTGCACGGTCAACGACTACGTCGACTGCCCGCCCGACGAACTGTTCGAGTGGCTGTCGGACACCAGAAGCCTCGAGGAGTGGACGTACACCCTGCGTGACTTCACCCCTACCGAGGAACCGGGGCTCTGGCTGGCCTATGACCGGCTGCTCCCGGACACCAAGATCTACACCCGTACGGTATCCAACGCCGAGGCCCGTACCGTCGACTACCACTGCGCTTGGGACCAGGGCGCGCACCTATGGATGATTTATGTGATGCGCGTGCTGGACGCGCAGGTGGTGTTGAACAAGCCCGGTTCTGTTGTGCTGTGGACCAATTGCCGTCACCCGTTCTACGACGAGAACCCGTACCCGCACGCCGCTCCGCCCGAGCGCACCGGCTGGGTCGGCGACTTCTGGGATTTGTTCGGCGCGGGCCACGGGATTGAGTTGCACAACCTCAAGACGATCGCCGAATACCGCCATCGCAACGGCCTGCCAGTCACGCCGGCCTGGATGAGGTGAGTACTGCCATGAACCAACCCACCGTCAGCCTGACCGACGTTTCCACCTACCTGCCCGGCGAACCGATCGACGCAGACTATTACGCGCAGTTCGCCGGCTCGGATGACTTGGCGGCCAACCTGATGTTCCGCGCGCCCAAGTTCCGCCATCACGTCGGACCGGACGAAACCGCGACCGACATGATCGAGCGAGCCGCCGCCGGATTGATCGAACGGCACGGCCAGGACCTCCTCGCTAACGTCGACGTGCTGATCACTCACACGCAGGTGCCGGACATGGCTTTCTATGGCGCGGGGGGCGGCATCGCGCACCGCCTGGGGATGCGACCCAACTGGGTGCTGGATCTGCACAACGGCGGGTGCGCGGCGTTCGTGTTGGGCCTTAAAGTGGCTCGTCAACTGCTGGCGTCCGGAGAAGGGCACACAGCGCTGATCGCGATCGCCCAGAACGCGGCGGGCCAGGTTTTCGACCAGCCCGGGGTGCGCCGCAAGGCGCAATCGGCCGTACCCGGTGACGGGGCCGCGGTCGGTTTGGTCACGCTGTCGGACGAGTCGCCGATACTCGACATCGAGTGCCGCACCTACGGCGAATACGCCGGCGACATGACGCTCGCCATCGACCCGCCCCGCAAGTGGTGGGCGGCCGGACCCGGTGAGGCCTCCATCGGGTTCACCGAAACCAAGATCAGCAAGGTGCTCGCTCGCGGCAATCGGCAGGTTCCCGAAGTGGCGCTCGCAGTCTGTGATCGAACCGGGCTGTCCGCCAAGGACATTGATTTGCTCGTGACCAATCAGCCGAACCGGGTGTTCTTGCGTAACTGGCGCGAAGCGCTCGAGGTGCCCGAGGAACGCCACCGCGACACCTTTGACGAGTGTGGCAACCTATTCGGTGCCGGCATTCCAGTGAACCTGGATCGGGCCATCTCAGAAGGTCAGGTCGAGGCCGGCGACGTGATCATGATGGCCGCGTTCGCGCACGCAGGCGACTTCGCCGGCGCGGCAGCGATCCGCTGGGGCGGGCGTCACTGATGGCCCAGCCGGCGCACGGAACCTCGGTGACCGCCGAGATCCTGGCTACCCTGCCGCAGGCGGTTGATCCGCTCGCGTTGTCGCTCAACGAAAGTCCGTTTCCGCCGCTGCCGGCGGTCCGGTCGGCGCTAATCCACAGCATCGATACCATCAACCGCTATCCGGAGTTTCTGCCCGGGCAGTTGCGTCGGCTGGTCGCGGACCGGGTCGGAGTCGACGAGGAGCAGGTCGTGCTCGGAACGGGGGCGTCGGGTGTGGCGATGCAGGTTCTGCACGCGGTCACCCGGCCCGGTGAGCGAATTGTGATGGGTCAGCCCACCTTCGACGGTTACCCGATCTTCGCGCAAATGGCCCGGCTGACTCCGGTCACCATCCCGCTCAACCAATACGGCCATCACGATCTCGCGGCGATGGCCGACGCCGCCACCGACGCGAGGGTCGTGGTGCTATGCCGGCCCCACAACCCGACCGGAACGTTGGAGCCGATCTCAGCTGTCGAATGGTTCCTCAGACAGATTCCGAGCGACACAGTTGTGCTGCTCGACGAGGCCTACATCGAGTTCGTTGCCTCGCGCTACCGCATCGACGGACCGGACCTGATCCGGCGCTTCCCGAATGTCGTTGTGCTGCGGACCTTCTCCAAAGCCTACGGACTCGCCGGGCTGCGGATCGGTTACGGGTTCGCTGCGCCCGAGCTCACCAGCACGCTGTGGACCATGCAATTGCCGTTCGGCATGAGCAACGTCAGTGCGGCGGCAGTGGCGGCCTCCTACGACGCCGAAGCACAGCTTGTGCACCGCATTCGCCGGATCTCCTCAGAGCGCAACCATCTGCGCCTGCGATTGATGGCGATGGGTATCTACAGCACTGACTCACACGCCAACTTCGTGTACCTGCCGCCGGGGCGCCGGCCATGGCCCGAGGTGTTCGCCGAGCGCGGGGTGCAGGTCCGCTACTACCCCGACGGCGGTGCCCGGATCACCGTCGGTGAGCTGCCGTCGACCCTGGCGGTGCTGTCCGCGGTCGAAAAGGCGTGTGCTTAAACCCCGACCTGCCCCGATCGAGACGGAAAGTGCGGTAAGAACAAGGGCGTGGCCGCCTCGAAATCCGACAACCGCGATCCGATCGCCGTTGCGCGGGCCAACTGGGAACGCGCCGGCTGGGGCGAAGTCGCGCAGGGGATGGTCGCGGTAACGTCGGTGATGCGGGCCCACCAGATCCTGCTGGCTCGTGTCGAGAACGCTTTACGCCCTTATGATCTCAGCTTCTCCCGATTCGAGCTGCTGCGTTTGCTGGCGTTCAGCCGCAGTGGGGCGTTGCCGATCACCAAGGCCTCCGACCGGCTGCAAGTGCACGTCACCAGCGTCACTCATGCCATCCGCCGGCTGGAAGCCAACGGCCTGGTGCAGCGCGTCCCGCACCCCACCGACGGGCGCACCACGCTGGTACAGATCACCGACCTGGGCCGCTCGACCGTCGAGGACGCCACCGTCACGCTCAACGAGCAGGTGTTCTGCGATATCGGGATATCCGACGGCGAATCGCGGGCGCTGG
>DATJOR010000021.1:0-2535 GCA_035506875.1 Mycobacterium sp. | reverse complement strand
GGCCGGCGCCGCCACCGAGGTGGAGCTCAAGGAGCGCAAGCACCGCATCGAGGACGCGGTGCGCAACGCCAAGGCCGCCGTCGAGGAGGGCATCGTCGCCGGTGGTGGCGTGGCCCTGCTGCAGTCGGCACCCGCCCTGGAGGAGCTCGACCTCAAGGGCGATGAGGCCACCGGTGCCAACATCGTCCGGGTGGCGCTGGAGGCTCCGCTGAAGCAGATCGCCTTCAACTCCGGGCTGGAGCCCGGCGTTGTCGCCGAGAAGGTCCGCAACGCGAAGGCCGGCACTGGCCTGAACGCCGCCACCGGTGAGTACGAGGACCTGCTGAAGGCCGGCGTTGCCGACCCGGTCAAGGTGACCCGTTCGGCGCTGCAGAACGCGGCGTCCATCGCGGGCCTGTTCCTGACCACCGAGGCCGTTGTCGCCGACAAGCCGGAGAAGGCCGCCGCTCCCGTCGGCGACCCGACCGGTGGCATGGGCGGCATGGACTTCTAGGTCGCGTTACCCGAAGAGCCCGGTCCCTATGTGGGGCCGGGTTTTTCGTTTCGCTGGGTTACTGCTGTACTGAAGATTCCAATAGTCGGGGACGAAGGGGTAGCTGCAATGAGAAAATCCGCAATAGGCTTACGGCGCAACGCCTTTGGCGCAGCCGGTAGCTGTGCCCTTGCCGCCGTGGCCGCGGTCATCGCGACGGCGCCGACAGCGGGTGCTGCGCCCGACCCGTGCTCGGCCAGCGGATTGGCTGCCACCTCCAGCGGAGTGCTGAATGCGGCAAGCGGATACCTCGACGGCCACCCCGATGCCAACAATGTGCTGACCGCCGCGGTCAATCAGCCGCCTGCGGACGCGAAGTCGTCGGTGCGCGGCTATTTCCTCGGCCACCCCGGCGAGGCTTTGGACCTGAAGAACATCGCCCAGCCGCTACTCAACCTTCGCGGCCAGTGCAATACGGCGGTGACACCGGATCAGCTGGCCGCGCTTTTCGACGCGCTGTCCGGCTAGGCGCCACCTCCCTCCGGGCTCGACTGTGCAGGTTGTTCGTGCCTTTACGCCGTTTGCGCTAGCAAAAGATGCACAGTCGATGCCCTGTGCATAATTGCGCGCGGCTCCGACCGCCGTTAGCCGAAGATTTCGGCCATGAATGGGGACGACTGGCCGTTTCTCGGGCGGCAGGCAGTGCGGCGCGGCGAGCTTTCGGCTTGGCGACTGCGGCGGGATTACCGGCCCATCTACCGCAATGTCTATCTGAGTAAGCAGACGAGGCTGACAACGCTCACCCGAGCCCGCGCAGCGTGGCTTTGGTCCGGCGGTGACGCAACGCTCACGGGGCTTTCCGCAGCGGCGGTGTTGGGTACCAAATGGCTTGATGCCGAGGAACCCGCCGAGTTGAGCCGCTCCAATCGACACGCCCCACCAGGGATTCTCATTCACTCCTACCAGTTGGACATCCAAGAAGTGTTCGTTTTCGATGGCATTCGGATCACCACTCCGGAACGGACCGCGTTTGACATCGGCCGGTCGCTACCCCAGAACCGGTCGGTTCCCGTCCTAGACGCGCTGGCGAATGCGACCGACTTCAAGATCGCTGAAGTCGTCGCCCTTGCCGATGCCAAGGCTGGCGTTCGCGGTGTCCGACGGCTGCGTTCGGCGCTGACGCTGGTTGACGGTGGTGCCGAGTCCCCACAAGAGAGCCGAGTACGGCTGTTGCTGGCCGGTGCAGGATTACCGCCGCCCGAGACACAGATTGAGTTCACCGACGACCGTGGCGTCGCTCGGATCAGGGTCGACATGGGCTGGCGGGAATGGCGAGTTGCGGTGGAATACGACGGCGTTCAGCACTGGTCCGACCGATATCAGCGGTCGTGGGATATCGACCGCATCGCGATGCTCGAAGCGATGGGATGGGTCGTTGTCAGGGTCAGCGCCGAGATGCTGTCCAGACCGGCAGTGATCATCGAACGAGTCCGCAGCAAGCTGCGAGCAGCGGGTTGCCCGGTCTAACGCCGAGTGTGCAGGTTAGATATGGGATTTCGGCCTTTTCACGCCCACGACCTGCACAGTCGGCGCAGATGCAGTGCTAGGCGGGGACCGGCTGGCGGCCGCGGATCAGCTTGCCCGGCCGCGCGTCGGTGGGCACGCCGTTCTCGGCGATCACCTCGCCGGACACGATCGTCGCCACGTAGCCGTCGGCAGTCTGGTCGAGCCGGCGCCCGCCGGCCGGCAGGTCGTGAGTGATCACCGGCTTGTGCAGCGCCAGCGCCGCATGGTCGATGACGTTGAGGTCGGCCTTGTAGCCCACAGCGATGCGGCCGCGGTCGCCCAGCCCGGCGATGCGCGCCGGCACCGAAGTCAGCTCGCGCACGGCCGCCGGCACCGTGAACCGACCCGACTTCCGATCCCGCGCCCAGTGCGCCAGGAAGTACGTCGAATAGCTGGCGTCGCAGATCATTCCGTAGTGCGCGCCGCCGTCGCCGAGCCCGAGCACGACGTCGTCGCGGTGCAGCAGTTCGCCGACGGTGTCCAGTGAGTTGTTCTCC
>DATJOR010000020.1:0-6340 GCA_035506875.1 Mycobacterium sp. | reverse complement strand
GTGTGTTCGCCTCGCTCGAGGGTTACCGGCTAGACGTACACCGGATCTCGCACACCCCGGATCGGGTGTGCTACGTCGAGCTGAGCGAGACCTTCGACATCGACGGCGTGCCGACCGAATACCCGGAATGTCTTGTCTTCGAGCAGAACTCGGATGATCTCATCAACCGGGTCAGTGTGTTCATCAAGCAAGTGGATACGTGATACTCAGGCGCTGCCGCCACCCATGACGGCGGCCTGGGCTTGGATCATGAAGTTGACGGCTTCATTGCGGGTCACCGAGGATAATACCTGCACGGCCGCCCGCATCATGTCGCCCACCATCAAAGTTGGCCCGTTGCTGAGGTTTTCGAATGCCTCGCCGATCACCTGATCGATACCGGCGGCATCCGGCGGTGTCTGACCTTCGGAGCTGAGCACCCCGCGGCTGTGTTCCAGGCGGCGCAGTGCAGGGGTGTCGGTCTTGCCGAGGATGAGTCCGAGCACGTCGACGCCCTGGTCGTGCAGCTCGCTCCACAACGCTTCGGCGAAGACCATGTCGAACGCTTTGGTGGCGCTGTAGGCCACCATGTTCGGCCCACCGGCCAGTCCGGCGCCCGAGCCGAACAGCACGATGCCGCCGCGGCCTTGCTGCACCATGGCGGGGGCGAAGTGATGGCACAGCTGCATCGGCACCGTGCAGTTGCGCTGCACCATCGCTTCGGCCGTCTCAATCGGATTGGCCAGGAACGGCTCGAAGTTAGGGTCGGCTCCTGCGCAATACACCAGAAAGCCGACATCGAGGTCATCGGTCGCGGCCGCGATGACGGACGCCGCGTCGCGCCCGGCGAGATCGACCGCCAGCACACGGGTTTCGACACCGGCGCGGCCGGCGATCCCGGCGGCCACTTCGTCCAGCATGGCCTGGCGGCGCGCCACCAACACGACGTTGACCCCGCGCTCGGCAAGCCCTTCGGCGAACGCGGCGCCGACGCCGTCGGAGGCGCCGGCCACCAGCGCCCATGGGCCGTACTTGGCTGCAAATGTCATGACGGTTGTCCAATCGGAGCCACCCGCACCTGGACGAAGTGACGGCGCGCGACACGCCACCCGTCGTCGGTGCGGACCAGTTCGTCATCGTAGAAACCGGCCGCGTTGACGCCGGAGCTGTTGTCGGCGAGCATGATCAGCGCGTCGACGTACGTGCGCGCCTCGGCCGTGTCGCCGTCCACCGTGATCACCTGGTTGGTCAACCGGTGCATGGTGTGACCCGCCATCGCGTGCGCTTGCTGCATGAACTCGGTCACCGCGTCGACGCCCTTGAAGGAACCGATCTCGCCGTAGTCCAGTTCGCAGTCGTCGGTGAACACGGTGCGGAACAACGGCCAGTCGCGTCGGTCGATCCCGGTCGCGTAACGCAGCAGGATCCCCGCGATATCGTGCTGATCGTCCCGCTCGCTCACTTCACATCTCCGTTCGGGTGGACGACGATTCGCGGTGGACCGTCGGACTTTCGGGCCAGATCGAGTGCGTCGGGTACCTCGTCGAGGCTGATCACCGCGCCGACGCTCGGCAGCGGATCCAGCCGGCCGGCAGCGATGGCGTCGAGGGTCCCGTACCAGTCCTGTGGGTGCGGGCCGCCGCCGAACTGGATGGTGACGCCCTGCCGGGTGGCGTCGGTGACGTTCAGCGAATCTCCGCTGTACCACCCACCGGCGCAATAGATTCGGGTGCTCATGTCGACGGATTCCACGATCTTCTGGATCAGCCCTGCGGCGCCCACGCATTCGAACACGACGAGCGAACCCCACAGCCCACGCTCGGCGCGTAGCTCTCGCCACACGTCGAACGGCGACATCTCGGCCGGATCGACGGCGACGTGCGCTCCGAAGCGATCGCACGCCAGGACACGGCGCTCAGACTTGTAATCCGACACGATGATTGGCTCGACGCCACGGCTGGCCAGCGCGGCGACGGCCGACAGTCCGATCGCACCGGCGCCGACGACGATCGGCACCTCCCCCGGCTCCATCCGCGCCGAGCGGACGTAGAACTCGCCGACCGCAAACGCGTCGGTCAGTGCGGCGGCGTCGCTGGGCACTGCGTCGTCGACGGACTTCGCCAGTGCCTCGGCGATGACCACCAATTCGCCGAAGCTGCCCTGCGCCTCCGGGTGCTGACCGATGATCCGCGCGCCATCGGCTCCGCCGTTAACCAGACGAATCGGGATAGACGTCGCCCGGGTGCCAACCGGGAACTGGTCCGTGCAACCGGGTCCATGACCGACGACTTCGCCGACGAACTCATGCCCGAGCACGATGTCGCGGTCCGCGTCGTAGAGCGAGCGCCCGGTGGGATCGTTGATTCCCATCTCCGGGTGGTCCATGAAATGCACGTCCGACGCGCAGATCGCGGTGCTCAGCGTTCGCAGCAGCAACTCCCCCGGACCCGGAACCGGATCGGCGATATCTCGGACGTCGAGCCGCCCGTCGCGCAACACCACCGCACGCACCCGCACACTCCCTTGTGTTTGGCTGTTCTCGACTATTCGAGATAGCATCTCGATAATTTGAGCTTCACAGTAGGAACCGTGCAGGAAGGAAGTCAAGACATTCCGCCGTCCGCGCCCACCACTCGCGTCCTCGATGTCGTCGAGTTGCTCGCCGGGCCAGGCAACGAGCGGCTCAGGTTTTCCGATGTGGTGCGCAAACTTAGTCTCACGCAGGCAACCGCGCACGCCATCCTGACGACGCTCTGCGACCGCGGCTGGGCCAGCCGCGATCCGGTCGACAAGACGTTTTCCCTGGGCCCCGCCCTCGCGGCGGTCGCGGGGCGGATCGACACCGCGCGGCCGCTGGCGCACACAGCCCGCGCGGCCGCACTGCAGCTCGCTGAGGAGTTCGGCTACGCCGCCTCGGTGGTCGAGCGCTTCGGCGATTCGCTGGTGATCACCGCGTTCGAGGACGCCGGCCAACAGTCCGGCGGCGCGCCCGGTGACCGGATCCGCTACGCCCCACCGTTCGGGGTTGCGTTCGCAGCCTGGGACACCGACGACGAACAGCGGGCGTGGATCCAGCGCGGCGCGGCGACGAATTCCACACTGGCACAACGCCTCAACGAGGTGCTGGCACACACCCGCGACCGCGGATTCGACGTGGATTGCACGACGCCGGCGCTCACCCGGGCCGCGCACGTGGTCGGGACGCTTCCCAGCGATGGACTGCCCGCCCATGTACGCGAGATCACCGATCAGCTGCTGGCGGAATTCACCACGATCGGTTTTTTGACCGACGACGCGGACGACGCTGCCCCGCGTCGAGCGCAGCCGGTGGCCACCATCGCCGCGCCGGTGTTCGACCAGCGCGGCCGGGTGGACATGATTGTGGCCGTCCATCCGCTGCAGGATCTGACCCGCAAGCGGATCGACGCGATCGGACGACGCATGGTGCACGTCACGACGAACCTAGATAGGAGCATCTCGGATGGATTTGCAGCGGATCAGCGACCAACTGGAGATCACCGCGCTGCTCACTAAATACGCCCGCGCCGTCGACACCAAAGACTGGGATCTGTATCGATCGGTGTTCACCGACGACGCGCACATCGACTACTCCTCGGCAGGCGCCATCGCCGGCAGTCGCGAACAGGTCGCCGATTGGCTGGCACAGGGATTCGCGCAGATTCCGATGTCGATGCACTACATCACCAACATCGAAAGCCGGATCGACGGCGACGCCGCCCAGGTGCGCGCGATGTTCTACAACCCCATGCAGCTGCCGGGGATGACCGGCCTCAGCTATTGCGGCGGCTACTACTACCACGAACTCGTCCGCACCGGCGACGGCTGGCGCAGCCGCAGCCTGCGGGAAGACAACGTCTGGTTCATCAACTCGCCGTCGGCGTGAACTGACTCAAATCGTAGATACCGAGGCTCTTTTCGATATCCGCGACTTTGTCGACGACCCCTTCAAATCCGGCCTGACCGAACCGTCTGTGCTCCTCGTCTTCGAAGATGTCCGCCATCTCGCGAAACTCCTTGGCGGGCACCACTTGACGCAACGTCGGGAAAACGACCGTATCTTCGCGCGCCTCATGGGGCTCATACATTCGGATGAACGCCGACAAGTCCTGCCCGAGGGCTTCCCGCTTAGCCTGATCGAGCGCTGGCGCTGCGCTGGTGGCGGCGAGCAACCGGTCGGTCAGCACGCGCCCCCGCGAGTGCTGGGTGCGCAACACAGCGGTGACGTCCGCGAGTTTGCCCGCCTTTTCCAGCTTGGGGAAGACATGTTGCTCTTCCAGCTGCTCGTGATAGTCCTCGATGAAGCTTCGAATAATCGCTGCCCCAGCATTGAGCGCTTGGGCAGGAAGCTGATCACCCGCGTCCAGGCGACGGCGTCCCTCTCGATAAATCAGGAGTATGCGTTTGAGCACCCCGTGCTCGCGCATCAAGTCTTCGGGCGGCGTGACCGGTACTTCGCCCTCTGCGGGTGCGCCAGGCTCTCCCGTCTTGGGCTGCGGCTTGCCACATGCCGATAGCACGATCGCACCGGCGGTCGATATGGAGATCCCGAGAAGGTGACGTCGGTCCATTGCTGGGCGCGGCTGCTCGGACACGGGCACCCCTTTCTCCGCTAACCCCAACACTGGAACGCGAAGTCGTCAACGGTAACCGTCAGGCAGACGTCCGATCGACGGTCCCGACTTGTTATATGGACTAACTACTTGTTATACTAACTAAGTAACTCTGATTCGAACTTAGGAGCACGCAATGCCGCGCACCGATAACGACACCTGGGACCTCGCGACCAGCGTGGGAGCAACCGCGACGATGGTTGCCGCCGCCCGGGCAATCGCCACCAAAGCTGACAACCCCTTGATCGACGACCGATTCGCCGAACCGCTGGTCCGAGCCGTCGGCGTGGATTTCCTCACCAAGCTGGCGACCGGCGAGTTGGACGCCGCTGACGTCGACGACGAAGAGGCGCCCTGGAAGCTCGAGCACATGCCGATCGCGATGGGTGTCCGCACCCGTTTCTTCGACGCGTTCTTCGCCGACGCGACGCAGACCGGTATCCGCCAGGCGGTGATCCTGGCGTCCGGTCTTGATGCGCGCGCCTACCGGTTGGACTGGCCCGCCGGCACGACCGTGTTCGAGGTCGACCAGCCCGAGGTCATCGCCTTCAAGACCACCACACTGGCCGAGTTGGGCGCCGAGCCGACGACCGAGCGCCGGACGGTTGCGATCGATCTTCGACACGATTGGCCGGCCGCGTTGATCGAGGCGGGCTTTGACAAGGACCAGCCGACCGCGTGGATCGCCGAGGGACTGCTCGGTTATCTGCCCCCGGAAGCCCAAGACCGCTTGCTGGACAACATCTCCGCACTCAGCGCTGACGGCAGCCGGCTTGCCACCGAGGCCATCCCGGACATGTCGGACGTCGACCACGACCAGGCGCGGGAAATGATGCGCAAAGCCACCGAGAAATGGCGTGCGCACGGGTTCGACCTCGAGTTCTCCGAGCTCGGCTATGAAGGCGACCGCAACGACGTCGCCGCCTACCTGGACACCCTGGGCTGGCAGTCGACCGGCAAGTCGATGAGTGAACTTGTTGCCGAGAACGGACTTTCGCCAATCCCGCAGGGCAACGACTCTGTGTCCGTGGCCGACACGATCTACTACACCTCGATCAAGTGACCGCCGCAGCGCAACGTCGCGGATTCAACGACGCCGTCACGCGCTTCTGGGGTTTCGCGGCGCCGGCCTACAACCTGCCGTTTCTGCAGCAGTGGGTCTACCGGCCGGCGCACGACGAAGTTGTTGCTCAGCTACGCGCGCACTCTTCTGCGCGCATAGCTGACATCGCTTGTGGCACAGGAATTTTAGCCGACCGAATCGAGCGTGAACTACATCCCGCTCAGGTCTACGGTGTGGACATGTCCGAGGGCATGCTCGGCCAGGCCCACGCCCGCTCGGCGAATGTGCAGTGGATGCGCGGCCCCGCCGAGCAGCTTCCGTTCGACGACGGGGCGCTGGATGCGGTCGTGACGACATCGGCGTTTCACTTTTTCGACCAAACCGCGGCGTTACGCGAATTCCACCGGGTGCTGTCCTCCGGCGGGCTGGCGGCGGTCTCGACTCTCAGTGCGCGGCAACTCCTCCCGCAGGGCCCGGCGACCAGCCGGTGGAAGCCGGCGCATCACCCGTCGGCGGCTGAGATGCAGCGATTGTTCGAGGACGCCGGCTTCACGATCGCCGAGCAACACCGGGTCCGGCGCCCGCTGTTGACCCGGGCTATCTCAGACTTGATCACGGTGGGCATCAAGAGCTGACAACGCCCGGTGTGCTTGCCAGGCCTCACCCA
>DATJOR010000019.1:0-22471 GCA_035506875.1 Mycobacterium sp. | reverse complement strand
CCGCCAGAACCTCAGTCCGCGACACAGCTCCGCCGAAGGGCATGAAACGCGCCCCCTTCTCGACCTGGTCACAAAGCCCGATGCCTGATAAACCTATGGCAACAGCGTCGCTCCCACGTTGAGAAACGACAGACCTGGCTGAGCACCTTCTGGGCATATCTGGCGGCAAACTGACCGAAACTCGGAAAATTACACCTGGCAAACCAGGCCGTCCTACGTGATCTTCCCTCTCTGTGTTTTGGCGCCGCCACCAAATCCGGCGTGATACGAGGCGCTTTGACGTAATCATCCGCAGTTTCGCGGACAACTACGCAGGTCAACGGCTTCTGCGGGTCAACTCACGGATTCGTTCCTGGCAGCTTCACTGAGAAATGTTTGGCGGCCTTCTTGGTGGCCGAAGCTACGCTGCAATCGGCCGAGCCGGATACGCAGCCGCGGCTAGCGGGGGAGCTGGAGGTAGCGATGCACGTGGGAAATCGCCATGCCGCCTTCGCCTACGGATGCCGCCACGCGCTTGACTGATCCTGAGCGAATATCGCCGACCGCGAAAATCCCTGGGGCGCTTGTTTCAAGAGCGAAGGGCTCGCGGTCGGCCTTCCATTGTCCCGCCTTCACCGCGTCGGTCCCCGTCAACACGAAGCCGTGCTCGTCGCGGGAGATCTCCGGGGGGAGCCAAGCAGTCGCCGCTTCGGCACCGATGAGAACGAATAGCACCGTCGCCTCCCGTCGGGATGTCGCGCCGGTCTCTCGATCGATGACTTCGATCGCCTCAAGTTGCTCGTCTCCGTGCACCGCGACAACCTCTGATCGCGTTTCCACCCGAATGTTCGCTTTTGTTGCAATTTGCTCGATGAGGTAGTGAGACATGCTTGCCGCGAGCGATTCGCCCCGTACGAGGAGCGTGACCGATCGGGCGTGGTTGGCGAAGAAGACGGCGGCTTGGCCAGCGGAATTGCCAGCACCGATCAGATAAACATCGTTTCCCTGCGCCAGACCGGCATCGCTGCGTGCCGCGCCGTAGTAAACGCCCGAGCCGACGAATCGATCGATCGAATCGACCTCGATGCGTCGCCACTCCACGCCCATAGCGAGCACGATCGACTTCGTTCGGAGGACGTCGCCTCCATCCAGCGTGACGGTCAGGTCAGAGGCGTCGATGTGTTCTACCCGACGCGTGACGACGATCTCAGCGCCCAGCCGCTTCGCCTGTTGCAGCGCCCGGCTTGCGAGTTCGTCACCGGAAACGCCGAATGGAAACCCGGTGTAGTTCTCGATCCGGGTTGAGGTACCGGCTTGTCCGCCGGGGGCGAAGGACTCGATTAGCCCCGTCTGCAGCCCCTCAGATGCGCTGTGGACCGCCGCCGTCAGACCCGCCGGCCCGCCGCCCACGATCAATACGTCGTAGTGCGCCCTGCCGGGCGCGACCGTGAGTCCAGCGACAATGGCAACGGCACGCATCGTCGGGTCAATCAGCCGGCGGCCGTCGCGCACTACCACCACCGGATAGGCGGCAGCTTTGCCTCCGGTGAGGGCGCGAGCTGCAGGATCGTCCGGGTCTAGGCGATGGTAAGGAATCTGATTGCGATGGAGGAAGCTGTCGCAGCCGTGGACTTGTGGATCGACGCGCGGGCCGATGACGAACAGTGCGGGTTCGCGTGGGTGCGCAGCGGCGTTTCTGAGCATCTCCATGCGCTTCAACGCGGCGGCACCGACCGTTTCGGAGACCTGGGGGGCCATGGCGGCAAGCGTGTGGAACACCTCGACTGTCATTTTCAGTACGCGCGAAGGCTCGATGGCTCGCATGCTGGCCGGCAACGGAGTACCGAGGATCATCGGGATCTCGCCTCCGACTTCGCCCGGAAGCCGGACGCCAATCACCTCCTCAACTCCGTCCACCAGCTTTGTCAGCTCGGTCTTGCCTTCGACGACGATGGCCAGGGACCGGCTTTGGCCCTCGTGGTCTACGTACTCCCCTGGGATGAGGTGGATGTCCTCCACCGCGCCAGCAAGGTACTCCAGTTCTTTTTCCCCAAGCGTCGAAAAGAGCGGAATCGTGGCCAACTCTTCGAGAGTGAACATAACTGCCTCCCAAGCTATTTCACGGGGAAGCCGCCGATTCAGAAAGCGGCTTACGCGTGCGATGTTCGAAATTCTCGACGCAGTAATCGTCCACCGCACACCGAAGGCGGCACATGAGGCATCTGCCCTAAAACGTTGAGGATCGACCTCGGCTGGCGGAGGTTGAGCGCGCCTAGCACGAAGAGCCGCAGGGCACATCGCCGCCGCGCGTCGGGTTTGATGCGCCGCAGGCCTGGAGATCGCCGTCTACTGCGGGAGGGACGGGCGGCCACGATCGCTAATGAAGTGGGTCAGTTGGTGCGGTAGGTGACCGCTCTTGACGCCGTCAAGGCACGAAAGCGAAACCGCAGGTAACGAACGGGAACGAACCGGACGCAAACGGAACGAACCGGCAGTTCACATGGTAAAAGCCCTGGTAGAGCGGCGGGTTCGATTCCCGGCAGCTCCACTACAAAGATGTGGCACGACGCTCTGCGTCGGCGTGACGACCACCAGAAGTTTGCCGACAAACACCCAGACGTGCCCACACCTACAGGGAGGGGTGGTCGAGAGCGATGACGACGGATCCCCATCCCACACATCTACACGCTGGCAGAGGCGGCGAGGGCCCTCCGAGTGTCGGGTGACTGGCTTCGGGCACGCTTGGCCAACGGTACCTTCGCCGGACTGAGACGAGGGAGTCGGTGGGCCATGACCGAGGGACAAATCATGGCTGCCATCGATTCAATGACCATTCCTGCGCGCGAACCTGAAAGCTACCCGAGCGGCATAAGCAGGAGGTCGTGGTCGTACCGCCAGAGACGCAGCGGTGGGAGTACTCCGCGGCCAAGCCTCGCTGAGCCAGCATCGAAAGTTAAGCCTGCCGCCGGTTGGTATCACACGGTTTGTGCCGAGAGCCCTCAAGTTGTCGCAGCGATGCCCGAGCTAACGCATAGTCAACAAGACCTATTGGAGCGTCTACAGCATGAAGGCACGGTCGTGCTAGGCGGTCGGGAGCGTAAGACGATCGAAGCGTTAGTCAGGCGGGGTGTCGCGACGTATGAAGCCGAGTACGTCTTGAACGAGAAACATTCCTACTACGCCTACCGCTTCACCGTACGCCTCAGCTAGGGAACCCATTGAGACCTGTCAAGCGCCCTTAATCGGTAACGTCGACAACCGGAGCAGGCTGAGGCTGAGCCGTCGAGAACAGTTCATGGATGGTAGCGAATATTTATGATCTGACGCTGAAGATGCCGGGGGACAGCATGATTGGCGTTCATTGGCCTTAAAAGAGAACCTCACCGTGGCGTATTGATGTCATTCAGTGAGTGCTGCGGTGATCGGCGGCGGCGGGACGGGTTCGGGCGGTCGCCTTCAGCTCGCGCGTAATTGGGATTGAGCTAAAGCGGGGAATGATCTGCCCGGCCAGGCTGCGACTATCTATATTCGGCCCTGTCGGGAATTAGTGCGTACAACGGGTTCCGCCGCGGCACTTCGGGTTTCGGTGCCCGCAGCTGTGACGTAGCGCTGCGACGTCGTGATCGATTCGTGACCGAGCAGCTTCATCAGGGTGTTGACGCTAACTTCGGAGCCGGCGAGTTCGGTGGGGTAGGTGTGACGCAGACCGTGCACCAAGGCTCCGGGAACGGGTTGGGCATCGGGGCCGGCGCGTTTAAAGGCCCGCTTGATGCGTGATTGCAATGTTCCCCGGGTGATGCGTTCGCTGTCGCGGCCAACGAATAACGGGGACCGCGAGGGCCATCGCGATAAAGCCGAGCCCGCAACATCCGCTGTGCGCTTTTTTGCACCGCGGAACCGGGTTGCACGACTATCAAGGTATGCCTTGGTTACCGATAGCAGTTTGGCCTCGATGGGCACGCTGCGCTCCTTGCCGCCTTTACCTTTGACGCGGATGATGGCGGCGCCGTCGTCGGTGCTGCGGATATCGCCGATGTCGGCTTGACGGAGTTCCTCGGCGCGCAGGCCCGCCAGCAGTGCGGTGAGGATGATCGCCAGATCGCGCTCGGCCCAGTCGGTTTGGCGCTGGGAGTCCTGGTCTTGCGCGACAGTCTCCAGCAGCGCTTCGACAGCGGTGCGGGGGAGGGCCTTGGGGAGCGGTTTGGCCAATTTGGGCCGGCCGACCAGCTGCATGGGGTTGGCGGCCAACTGCTCGGCGGTGTAAAGGAAAGTACACAACAGCCGACACCATGCGTCGCGACATCGTGACATCGACTTAGGTCCCGCACCGAGCCGTTCTGAGTAAGTGGACGAGCTGGTCACGGCGTTCAATGCCGAGCTTGTCGAACATGCGATAAAGGTGTCCGCCGACGGTCCGCACTGACACAGACAGCCGATCGGCGATCTGACGATTCGACAAACCAGCCGCGACCAGCATCGCTATCTCGCGTTCACGGTCGGTGATGGGCAGCGGCTGCGCCGCGGCATCGACTGCTGGTGTCCGAAGTCCACCCTGACTGGCCAGCCAGCGCGCCCGGGCCGACGACTCTAGCTCCTTGCGGCGGTGGCCGCTGCGAGCGTGCTCGCGCGCAGCCTGGGCTGCCGCATCAGCGGCAAGTGCCAGCGACCCAATATCCGCGAACCGATCCGCCGTGGCGTCCAGCAGGTCGCCGTCGTGGTTGGCCAGGCCGCGAGCATGCGCAGCGACCGCCTCCGACATCGAAGTTTTCAACCTACTGGCGAGCTCACCCAGCCTGGACGCGTGCGAACGATCGCCGAACCGAACCGCGGTGTGCAACGCGCGCATCTCGACGGCGAACATCCCGGATTGTCGTGCGATCCGCGCGGCACGTATCGCGTGCCTCTGCGCGGACGTCCTCTCGCCAAGGGATGCCCTCACCCAGGCGCGGGCGAGCTCGAGTTCGGGCAGGAACACCGCGACTTGCGGCCCGTTGGCGTCCTCGGAACGCTTCAGCGCGGTGGCCGCTGCGTCGCGATTCCCATGGCCGGCTTCGGCTTGCGCCAACCATGCTGAGACCAGCATCAACCAGCCGGACGGAAAACCCGCCGACATCGCCGACACCGCATCGCGTAACGCCTCGCAAGCCGAACCCAGCGCGCCGCGGGCGAGGTCGATCAGTCCCCGGACCGCGTTCATGATTGCCTCCGCCTCGCGCACACCGGTGGCCGGGGCCGCATAGCGTTCCCGCACTCGATCAGTCGCGGGCAGATTACCGACGGCCGTCAGTGCCATGACCTCAGCCAGCGCGATCGCGAACCGTTGGGGCCCCGACTCACCGAACGTAGCCGCCCGAAAACCCGCATCGGCAATTCGATGACACTCTGAGAAACGCCCGGACTTCGCTAACGCCCAAGAGGTCGACATGGCCGCCCACACCATCGCCGGCGGCGGTATCTCCGACTCGCATACGGCCAACCCCATCGCGATCGCCCTCGGCAAGTCGTTGGAGAAGAACGCGAACGACACCTCCATGGCCTTGACCAAACCGAGCGTGATCTTGGAATCGACGCGGTCCTTTACAGCAGCGAGCACCGCCCACGCCTCATCGACTTGTCCGCAGCCCCAGAAAAGATTTGCCGCGCGCAGACAGCCCCACCGCACGGTCAGCAACTCGTCGGCACCGTCGGGCTCGAAGGCTCTCAGCAGGGCCTCGGCCTCCTCGCCGCGCCCCTGCCAACTAATGGCCTCAGCAAGCACGATTGCTCCCGGCAAGCCACCGCCGCGGTCGAACGCAAAGCGGGCCAGCTCCTCGCCGGCAACGATGTTCGACATGGCGACCGCGCTCGCCGCCGCGTGAATGATCACGTCCAGATCCTGTGGCAGATCGCTACGCATCATGAACTGGGCCAGCCGGATCTGGCTGCGCTCGTCCGGCGACGCGGAGCACCGCGCCTGTTGCGAGAGTTGTTGTGCAAGAAGGCTATTGAGTTGACGTGTCCGCACCACTCCGGCGCGGCGAATTGCCGCTTCACCGATGATGGGATGGTTCAGCCGCACCACCAGCTGTGACCCGTCGGGGACGAGCTGGATCAATCCCCGGCGCTCCAGGCGTGCGACCGCATCGGCGTCGCACATTGCCCGAAGGACGTCCCAGTCCAGCACTTCCGCGGTAGCAAGCACCTCGATTACCTCTAGTTCCTCGGGCGCCAACGACCGCAGCCGAAACTCCAGCAGCTCGCAGATTTCGTCGTCTGCACGCAGCGGACCGCGTAGCCGCCAACCGGTCTCGGTCCGCACGAGCACACCGCTTTCCGGACCGGCGCCCAGCAGGCCGCGAAGCAACAGTAGGTTGCCCGCACTTCGGTGATACAACTCGTCGGTGAGCGAGTTGTCGACCGCGCCGCCGAGCACGCCGCGGGCGAGTTCCGCGGTTTGCGCCCGGGTGAACGCCTTGATGTTCAGGCGCAGCAGCAACTGTTCTTTCCATAGCGCCATCACCGCGTCGGGCACCGCCTCACCCGAGCGGACCACCACGATCAATCGGGTACTGCCGCTGACAGCGAGTTGGTGGACCAATGTCGCCGACAGCGGATCAAGCAACTGGGCATCGTCTACGACGATGACCAGGTTCTCGTCCTGGTCCAGCGTTCGGTGTGCGGCAGCCAGCATTAGGGCGGGTTCATGGGCTGTGTCGACGACAGTCACCGACCGATAGAACGCCCCCAGCGGGACCCCGCGACCGGTCTGGGTGCCCAGCACGAATCGCACCGTCCGCCCGTTCGACCGTAAGGTCTCGGCAAGAGAGCGAGCCAGGGTCGACTTGCCGACTCCGCTCTCACCCACCAACGCCACGCCCCGACCCTCCGCGCCGTCGTCAAGCAGCGCCAACGCCTGGCGGAACTCATCGCCGCGGAACACCATCGGCCACCGCTTCGACGGCACGGTCTTGTGCCCTGTCTCGGTCATCGTTGAGCCCTCAAACCTGCAGGCCGTTGCCGTGCACGATGTAGGCGTCGTGGCCGAGATAGTCTTCCAGGTTCCACCGACCGGTCAGGTGGTGCTGCACCTGACTGACGGTTTCCGAGGCCAGCGGGTTCATCAGCACCGGGGCGAGCCGTGCAGCGCGATATTGAGGGTGGCCGCCACTTCCCAGCGACAGGTCCAGGTGACCGGTCGGATCCAACAGCGACCCGGCGATGCAGCCCAGGGGTAATGGTGATGAGGGGCCGCTAGCATCCCTACCTCAATGTGTCCGACAGTGCCGGTTTATGGTCCGGAAGTACACCACAGTGAAGGATATTGGTCAAACGTCAAATTTTGACGTTGCCAGGGGCCGGTCTGGGCGCTATCGTCACCCGCCATGAAGGACACCGAGAAGGACCCGGCGGTGGTCATCATGTTCCTGGTGGGCCGCCAGCTGCGAGCAGCGGAAATTCATGCCGCGTTCGGTCTGAGCCGGTCGGGCTACCGCAGGGCGCAAGGACAGAGACGGCTTATCACCGCCGACAACCTCCTGCGGGTGGCCGGGTACTTCAACTTAAACCCCATCGAACTGTTGACCCGCTTCGACCTGGTGAGCCCCGAGGCGGTGAGTGATTTTGTGGGGTCGGAGCCCAATTTTGGGGTAACGAGGATCCACAAAGGGGTAACGACGCGGTTGCGTGACGCCGCACCGCGCACCGAGGTCCCCGCCCTCTAGGTATCTGTTCGGGCATGGTCACCGTCATCACCGTCGCCACCGTCGCGATCACCGGCTGCTGCCTATGGGTGCGGCGCCGCGCGTGGGGTCACCGGTTCGAGCTGGGCGGCAGCATCGTCGCGGCGTCAATGTTTCTCTGCGTTCTCCTGATGGGTCCCGCGCTGTCCCTCGCAGTGTCCACGCCCATCCACGCCGTGACCGGGTTGTGGAATCTTGAGGATCTTCTGGGCCACCTGGTGTATCTGGCCGGGCTCACCGCACTTTTCCACACGCTGGTATATCGGATCACTCTTGACGAGCCGGAACGATTCCTGCGCCGACACCTGGAAATACCCATGGCGATCATGTTGCCGCTGCTGGTCGGGCTGTTCATTGTCGGCACCCTCAAGGAGCACTACCCGGATCTGTTCCAGGCGCCGGTGACGGGCTGGATGAGCCTCTACTGGGCGGCGCTGTGCGCGGCGGCGGGCTATCTTCTCGTTAACCTGTTGCGGCTGCTGCGGGTGGTGCGCCGCGACCCCCGCTCCACCGTCACCGCCAACATCTATATCACCGCCATCAGTATCGACTCCGGGTGTTGCGCGTCTATTCTGGTTTCGCGGGTAATCCCCGGCTATCCGAGCATAATCACCTGGGTTTTGTTGTGCGTGGCCGCCTGCGGCTATGCGGCCGCCCCGGGGTATTCGTGGTACCGCAAGACGCGCTGGGTGGTCGACCCGGTCGACCCGGTGGGTTTGCCGGTAACGGACTGACCGGAACATCGTTTCGATTTGGCAACAAACCCGCCGCCGGTGACCGCCCGTCCAGCACCGGATTCCAGTTCGCGCAGCGTGGTGGTGACGATAATGGTGGTCGGCAGCCCGTTGTCCACACCCAGTTTCCCGGAGGCCAAACACCGCGCGCAGTGCGGCATTCAAGCCGTCGTGATTACGCTGGGCCGGTGCTGCGGGTGTCGCGCTGGATCGCCTCTTCGCTCGGCGCCCCCTCCACAGTGGGGGTTTGCTCGTCGGGGTTGGCCATGCGGCGGCGGCCAACTTGGCCAACACCGCCTCCAGCCCGGCGCGCGCCTCGGGGGGTAAGCCAGCCTCGCAGCGCCGACATGCCGTCGGCCTCTTGCTACCCAAGATGAGGCCACGCCGGCGAGCCCGATCGATATCGGTGAAGTTGTCGTCGAGGTTGAGGCAGTCGGTGAGCCTGTCGGCCGCCTTGCCCAGCTGTTCGGGGCGAAACTGCGCCCCGAGTGTGGCGAGGTGCGCCCGGGCGCGCTCGCGGGTTTATCCCTCGACCCAGCCGGGCAGCTTGTGCAGGAAGCCGCGGATCATCGCCGAGATCCCCGGCGCGTTGCCCAGCGGCGGTGCCGGCCAGCAGCGGTGGCAGTGGTTCGCCGGTGAGGGCGCCGCGCACCGAGGTCTTGGGCTTCATGGATGCGGCGGGCGGCTTCTCCACCGGTGATGCGCGGCCGATCGGCCAGCGCGTGGGAGAGCTTGCCGCCGAGCTCGGTTGGGGTCGCCTGCTGGCGTACCTGGTTGATCAGGGCGTGCCCTGGGACCGGTAGCCGGCGAGTCTCCTGTTCGAGTTACCCCAGCAGCCGCAAGCGTTCCGGGGTGGTCAATGCATCGAACGAGAGCCCGAGCAGCCGAGACACCGTGGTGTGCAGCGCGTCGAAGACCTCGGCGATCTCCCCCCGGATACTCGAAAGCATGTGTTCGCAGTCAAAGGGGCAGCCGAAACTGCGAACGCTCCTTCATATGGTGGCTGCCGCCGCCCTCTAGTCCTGAAGCAGGATGAACTCGGCGGGCCAGTGAGTGGCAGCCGCGCTGACGATGACGACGATGAGGTGGCGTTCCATCCAGGCCTGCTTGACCAGGGCTTCGATGCGCCGCTCGCGGGCGTGGAAGCGGTGTTCGGCGCCGTCGAGGGTGCGTAAGTCGAAGCCTTCGAAGCCGCCGAAACGGTTGCAGCGCAGCCCGCAAACCTTGCGTATGTGTTTGTTCTCATGCGAGGGAGTGGGCTGCGCGAGCGTCGAGTAACCCAGCGGCGACGGCGGGATATGGTCGGGGTCGCCACCGAGGCCCCGTACGCGGCGCTCCGCGACGTCGACGTACCGGGCGAGCACGGGCTGCCAGCGGTCGGTGGCGGTCGTGCGCCCCAGGCGCCACTTGAGGATGGCCAGCTTGGGCGCCGCGCGAGGTTCGATTCGTACCTGGTTCACCGCGGTGGTGAGGCACAGAAATAGGTAGTCCGTTACTCGTGCCTGTGGGTGATCGCCGACCGTAGGGTGCTTGCGCCAAGGCCGGTTCCGCCGGCCAACGATGCGATACGGCAAAGGAGATGAATGAAATGTCGGATTCATTAGCGGCACCCGCCACCACAGCCGATGCCGTCGACGAGCCCATGCCCCGACCACCCTCGGCTGCACCCTGGTTTGAGGTGTCATCCACCGAGGTTCTGATCACCGAACAGGAGGTGGTTGCGGCACCGCAGCCGCTGTGGGAGTGCACCGCGAGAACATCGGCCGCCGGCTCGTCGCCATCGTGCGGCGACCGTTCGCGACCTCAACGGATGCATCACGGCCGCGGCCACGGTATTACCCAACGCGTTACGAATTCTTCGAGCACACCCTCTTGGCACGCGAAATGCACGGATTATGAACGCAGTCATCGTCGTCGGCTCCGCCGTGCTGCTGGTGATGCTCACGACGGAGATCTACAACCTGCAGTCATGGCTTGAGCGTTGCGACTATAAGTGCCATCTCGAGGATTGACTGCCCGCGCCCTGCGCTGGGAACGATGGCTGGCGGTTGTGAGGGAATCGTGTTCACTGTCGATGAGATCGCCACGATTCCCCTTTTCTCGGCGCTCGCGCAGAATGAGCTGGAGTACCTTGCCGGCACCGTTGAGGACATCCACCTCCTCCCCGGGGAGTACGTGGCCGCCAGTCAATTTGAGTTGCCCAGCCTGCTTGTTACGGCATCTTACGGGTGGAGCGTCGGGAAGCCTGGAGGTCGCCGCCCGCAATGGCGATGCGGCTCGATGATCAAGGCGCGCGACTGGGCCCCATGCGCCGTCTGCGACGGCCAGCTCGAGCTGTGGACCAACGGCGACGGGTCGGAATCCGACGGCGACTGGGTGCACGTCACGGGCGACGGCCAGTACGTGTACATCGACCACCGGCCCGAGCCGAACGGGCACCGACGATGACTCAGTTGGCGCTGTTCGGGTTCGTGATGGGGCTGCTCGCCTGCGGGATCGTGGGCTGGGTCGCCGCCGACTTGGTACTCGACTACCGCGCACCACCTGGCGACGCTGCTCAGGCGGCGTGTGGGGCTGAGGAAACGCAAGAGATCGGGCGGTGTGCTGATGGCGTACATGTCGCTATGGATGGGGGCGGCGGCGGCCGGGGCGGTGCTGATCATCGTGGTCCAGGATCAGCCCAGTCGGTCATGGTGTCCTCCGTTGGTCGGGGCTGTCCGGGCAGAGCGGGGTCATGTCGAGGCCTGACCCGCCGCCACCACCGAGTCACAACGCGATGCACTGGGCCGACGCCTGGCCGCTGAACTCGGCAGTCGCACCACCCGTGGGACTCGAATGACGGCTGAGGGGTTTCGAGATGGCGTTGGTCTTGGCATTCGGCATTGTGCTGCTGGTGTGCGTGTCGTTGTCGGGAGTCGCGGCGCGCACCGTGCTGTCGACTGCGCTGCTGTTCCTGGGCACTGGCCTGCGCTTCGCGAACTTTTTTGCGCGCATCGGTTTTCGAGTTGATGTTCGGCCCAGCTACCGTTCTCTGCCACTATCACGACGAGAAGCTCTGGAACATCGATCAAAGGCCGGCTCGAGCGCCGCGCCGATGGCTGGGTCTTCGCTAGCACCGCATTCACACCACCATCGGGGTTACTGCTCGCGTTTTGGCGGCTCGCCAAGAGTAACCGGGCAGCAGGGCAGCGATACCTCGATAAACGCGGCGTCAAACCGCCCAGGGTCAACTGGGACGCCATCCGTGAACTTCGCCACCAATCGCGCAGACACGGAAGTTGCGCTAACGAAGAATTGGGGTAAGCGATTACCCTATCCCCCTCCCGCGGAACGGCGGAATAGTCGACTGATTAGCACAGACGCTGTGAAACACGAACATGGCCAAGGAGGTCACCGAGATGTCTAACGTCGATACCGCCCGATCCGCCCATGAAGCGTTCAGCCGCGGGGATTTGGCCGCATTGAAGGAGTCCTACACCGAGGATGCTGTCTGGTACTCCTCCGACCAGCTTCGGCCCGGCGGGGAGGTGCGCGGACGTGACGCCATCATCGAGATGATGGGCCAGTTGCCTGACCACTGGACCACGGTGAGCGTAGAGCCGAGCCATTACATCGACGGCGGTGAATACGTCGTCGTCCTGGGGACCGTGCGTTTCGCCAATGACAACGGCAGCGAAGAATCGCCGTTCGTCAACGTGCTGAGGTTTAACCATGATGGCAAGGTTGTGCGCGGTGAAATGCACACCGACAGCGCGAAATTTGCGAAGCTGCAACGCTGAACGGCCGCCCAGGTACGCGGAGTGCGGCTCGTCAAACCGCTGTACGGTATGAACCCCTACGACCTGAGCAACCGTACCCACTACGACACCGAATCGATCGAAATGTACGTCGACCGAGTGTTGGGCATGAGCTGAACGAGTTGTTCATCGAAGGCATGACACGGTCCATGGTTACCAGCACACCCGGCGAGGCGTCGGCGGTCGGCTTCCTTGCCGGCGCCGTCACCGCGTCGAGCAAGATGCAGACTCTTAGGGCCGGCCTGCAGCGCTTACCGATCAAGGTGGCTGCACAGCTCGACGTGCGGCTCAACTCGCCCGTCATCGCCGTGCGCCGTACCGACCGCGGAGTAGAGACTCGGTACCGAAACGACTCGGGGACTGAGGGGCAGGAGCGCGCAGACACTTGTGTGATCGCCACGCCGTTCCGTGCCGCCGCCGAAATCTATCCGCCGCTGCAAGGACCGGGAGCCGACCGACTCAAAAAAGGGAAGGACTCCGGTTGCTACTAAGTGCAACTCACCTATTCCACGCGCACCGAGAAGCAACCGTTCCTGGTGATGTGCCCGCGGCCACTTCCCGTGAGATCGGTTTGCTGTTTCTCGAGCACATCAAGGCGCCCGACCGTGCGCCGGTAGGGACCAGTCTCATCACCGCGTTCTTCCCCATCACCGCGGCTATCGACTTTTCGAACTGGAGTGACGATCGTCTGACCGCGACGGCGCGGACGATGATCGAGCAGCTGTTCCCTGAACTTCAGGACCACTTCCTCACGGCCCGCGTCACTCGCTGGACGTATGCCGCCAACCAGGCCGAGGTTAGCTACTACACGGCCCTGCACAGATTCTCGATAACTACCCGGCCGACACACCGGTCCAAATCGCGGGCGACTACATGGCCTTACCCTCGCAAGAATCCGCGGTGGTTGCCGGCGTCAATGCCGCCAAGCACATCCTCGCCATCGATTCCGGCCCATAGGACACTGCATGAGCCGAGTCATCAAGGCGCGTCGCCGGGTAATCAAGGCGCGAAAACTGAGGTGCCCGTTACTAATTCAGGCTGGCCAGCGCGACATCACGGTGTCCGCCCGGGCCGTCGATCAGTTCGCGCAATGGGCACCGCGCGCCGTGATGAAACGCTACGACGTTGATCACTTCCAGCCGTTCTACGGCGACCATCCAGCGGAGATCATCGCCGACCAGGCGGGCTGGCTTCTGGCCCGATGACCAAAAAAGAAGGGAGCGCAGCATGACTGCGAGCGTCAACGCGCAGGTGGTTGATGCGCTGTACCAGGCTTACGGCACGGGGGACCTCACCGCGTTCGACGCATACACCGATGACTCGGTGTGGGACGAGGTTGGTCGCAACGAGCGATCTGGTGTGTACCGCGGCAAACAGGCAATCCTCGAGCACGCCACCCAGCTCGCGGTTCTGACCGACGGAACGATCGCCACGAAAGTCATTGAGATGTTACCGGGGGAACAATCATGTCGCCGTGCTTGAGCGTGCCACCGCGAAACGAAAAGGCCGCGTGCTCGATATGGATTGTTGCTCGATGTACCGCCTCCACGAGGGCAAGATCGCCGAACTGCGCGTGTTGCCGTTCGACGCCGTGACGTGGGACGAGTTCTGGTCATAATGACACGCTCCGATGTCACTTTTCTGTCCGCTGGCGCGCGTTGCGCGGGCTGGCTGTACCGCCCGGCCGATACCGATGGCGCCGTCCCATGCGTTGTGATGGCCCACGGCTTCGGGCTCACCCGCCACGACAATCTGACCCTCTACGCCGAGGCGCTGACGCGGGCCGGTGCGGCGGTGCTGGTCTATGACCATCGCTACCTCGGCGACTCGGAAGGTGAACCGCGGCAACGGGTCCGCATATCCGAGCACCTTGCTGACCGCCTGGCGGCTATCGAATTCGCGCGCACACTCGACGGGATTGACCCCGACAGGATCATCGTGTGGGGCTACTCGATGAGCGGTGGTACCGCGGTCGCCGCGGCCGCGGCAGATGGGCGTGTGGCCGGCGCAATCCTGGTCTGCCCATTTCTCGACGCCAGGTCGCGCATCAACCGCTCCATTAGGACGCAGCCGCGTAACATGGCGTGGACTGCGGGGCGGGCGATTAGGGACGCGATGATCCCGGTGGCCGGCGAGCCGGGCGGCCGTGGGGCGATGACGTTCCCCGGCGAGTTCGACGGCTTCCGCGCGGTTGCGGCGCCTAGTTGGCGCAACGAAGTGCGCGCCGGTTTGTTCTTCGGTATGTTGATCTGGCGCCCCTTGGTCCGCGCGCGAAAGCTGAAGTGCCCGGTACTGATTCAGGCTGGCCAGCGTGATATCACGGTGTCGGCTCGGGCCATCGACCAGTTCGCGCGACAGGTATCGCGCGCCGTGCTGAAACGCTACGACGTTGATCACTTCGAGCCGTTCTATGGCGACCATCCAGCACGGATCATCGCCGACCAGGTGGACTGGTTAACAGCCACCATTCTTGCGCCTCACGGGCCAGGTAGAAGCGAAACACCCCTGCGGGTTCAGCCACCCAACAGACAGGAAACGACCACACCCATGACAGCATCCGACCTTCGGGAGCGGCGCGAAGCAATTGTCAACCGTCACGTGGAGGCTGAGAATCAGCACGACATCGAGGCGACCATCGCCACGTTCGAGCGCCCTCGGTACGAGATGAACGGCGTCACGCACGACGGCGCCGACGCTGTGCGCGAGCTGCACAAAACTCTCACCGGGGCTTTGCCTGATCTATGTGCCTCGGTCGACCGGCTGCGTCACACCGACGACGCCGTGATCATCGAGGCCCGCATCATCGGCACCCACGACGGCGAATGGAACGGCATTCCGCCCACTGGCCGCCGCCTTGAGTTTACCGGTGTCGGAATCTTCGAGTTCGAGGACGACAGGCTCGTCTGCGAAAAGGTGTTTTACGACACCGCGGCCGTGCTCGCCCAGATGGGCGTGCTGCCCGCCCAAGCCTGATGATGTCCACCCGCTCGCATTGGTCGGGCACCCCGCTCGGCGGCTAGGACATTTGCGGGGAAATCGTCGAGTGAAAGGTCCACGAATGAACGCAGTTATCGCGCCAGCCGCTGCAGGGCTGGCTCTGACAGCGTGCGGGAGCCCCGGCTCTGTGACTAAGGGCCAGACCAAGCGGGGAACCGTCGTCTACGAGGTCGGCCCGCGAAATCAGCTTTGCCTCCTACGAGGACAACTTCCAGAACGGGATTCACTACCCGGCTGGCGTAACCCGAGTCGATTTGACCGGCAAAGACGTGCCGCAACCGCCGAAGTATCTGTATACGATCGCCAGGCCCGTCGGGCACGACGGGCAGTCGTGGTGCCGGGTCACGGTAGACGGCAAGGTAGCCGCCCAAGTCCACATATCAGGTGAGACCAATTTCGCCACATGTTCCGAACCTCGTCTGGCCGGTAGCCGAGTAGACCAACCTAGTGAGGTGATCGAATGAGCCACCGCGACTATTTCTGGAGCGATCACCAAGCGGGCGAGGAACTTACACGCTTGCAACTGATTGAGCAGGAAACCGGGGGCCGGAAGCGGCGGAGGGCCGGATGACCGTGTGCCGCACGTGTGGCACCGAGCCGCGAGAGGGCGCACGATTCTGTGACAGCTGCGGTGCCCCCGTCACCGAGCATGGCACACATGCGGAGTACAAGCAGGTAACCGTCCTTTTCGCCGACGTGGTGCACTCGATGGAGCTCGCCGCGACGGTAGGGCCTGAGCGGCTCAGGGAAATCATGGCCGACCTCGTCGACCGCTGCGCGGTGGTGACCCAGCGGTACGGCGGCACGGTGGACAAGTTCACCGGCGACGGGCTCATGGCGGTGTTCGGCGCGCCGGTGGCGTTTGAGGACCACGCCAGTCGGGCTTGTCGCGCGGCCTTGGGAGTTCAGGAGGAGGCAAAGCGGCTTGCCGTCGACGTCCGCGAGCGCGACAGTGTCGAGCTGCAGCTGCGGGTGGGACTGAACTCTGGTCAGGTGATCGCCGGTGAGATCGGTTCCGGACCGTTCGGGTACACCGCCGTTGGTGAGCAGGTCGGCATGGCTCAACGGATGGAGTCGGTGGCACCGGCGGGTGGGGTGATGGTCAGCGAGTCCACCGCCCGGCTGGTTGAGAGTGCTGCTGCGCTCGGAGACACCGAGCTGGTGCGGATCAAAGGCAAGCACACCCCAGTGCGTGCGCGCCGACTGTTGGGTATGGGCGATGGGCACCCCGCTGCCGGGCGTGTTGAGTCCAATCTTGTGGGCCGGCAATGGGAGATGGCCGGTGTCGAGGCTTTGTTGGACCGTGCCATCGACGGGCACGGTGCGGTGGTGGGCGTTGTGGGTTTGCCTGGCATCGGTAAGAGCCGTCTGGTGCGCGAGGTTACGGCGACGGCGACCTCCCGTCGCGTGGAGGTGTTCACCACCCTCTGTGAGTCGCACACCAGCCAGGTCCCGTTTCATGCCGTGGCGCGGCTGCTGCGGGCTGCGTTCGGCGTCGATGGTCTTGACGGGCAGACCGCTCGTGATCGAGTGCGCAATCGGGTTCCCGACGCAGACCCTGAGGACTTGCTTCTGCTCGATGACCTACTCGGCATCGCCGACCCGAATATTCCTTTACCGGCAATCGATCCCGACGCGCGTCGGCGACGGTTGGCAAAGCTGCTGAATGCCGCTTCGTTGGCCCGCAACGCACCCACGGTCTACGTCGTTGAAGATGCCCATTGGATCGACGAGGTCAGCGAGTCGATGCTGGCCGACTTCGTCACGGTGGTCCCGCAGATGCCCTCGCTGGTGCTGGTCACCTACCGCCCCGAATACCAAGGCGTGTTGAGCAGGGTGGCTGGTGCCCACACTGTTGCCCTTGCGCCGCTGAGTGAATCAGAAAACGCAGCACTGGTGTCAGAACTGCTCGGTCGCGACCCCTCGGTTAGTGCACTGGGCCAGACGGTCGCCGAGCGCGCCGCTGGGAATCCGTTCTTCGCCGAGGAGATCGTGCGCGACTTGGCTGAGCGTGGCGTGCTGCGCGGGGAGCGCGGCGCATACGTGTCGACCTCGGACATTAATGAGGTTGGCGTGCCCGCCACGCTGCAGGCGACCATCGCGGCCCGCATCGACCGGCTGTCCGCTCCAACGAAGGCGGTATTGAACACCGCCGCGGTGATCGGTATGGATTTCGACATGGACACCCTTCACGATCTGCAGCCGGCGAGCGTGTCGACAAGGTTGACCGAACTGGTGTCGGCAGAGCTGATCGATCAGACTGAATTTGTTCGGCGACAACGCTATTGCTTCCGTCATCCGCTCGTGCGCATGGTCGCTTATGAATCACAATTGAGCACCGCTCGCGTGCAGGCCCACCGCAGGCTGGCCGCCGTCATTGAGGCGCACAACCCCAGTTCCGCCGATGAGAATGCGGCGCTGATCGCCAATCATCTGGAGGCGGCCGGTGAACTGGCTGATGCTTATCGTTGGCACATGCGGGCGGCGGAATGGCTACGGCCTCGCAATTTTCCGGCGGCACGCGCACGCTGGGAGAGTGCCCGCCGCGTCGCCGATGAGTTACCTGATGACCACGACGACGTCATCGCCATGCGCACCGGGCCGCGCACGATGCTGATTTCGACGATGCTCTACGTAGGCTGTGATGCGGGCATCGACGAGCGTTACCGCGAGTTTCGTGATCTGACAACGCAAACGGGCGATCTGACATCGCTGGCGCTGGCAACAGCCGGACTAGGGTTTTCGTTCGCGGTCAACGAAAACCGCGTTCCCGAGGCCGCGGCGCTGGTGTCGGGGCTCGAGGATATAGCGAACCAGATTGACTGCGATGCCGAGACCAGATCCATCATCCTCAATGCGGTGGCATTTGTGCGATTCGCAAATTGCGAATTCGATGCCGCGCTCAAGGTTATCGATGCGCTACACGCACGAGCTACGGATGTACCGGCGGACGAACTTATCTCGGCAAACGCCCTTCTGGGTGTCATCGAAATGTGCATCGGCCGCCACGAGCAGGGTAGGCGGCGCCTCCGAGACGAACTCGAGCATGCGCGCGCGCTCCAATCCCCCCGCTATGCGTTGATACTGGTATATGCGGTCGTGACGACGGCGTTGGGCGTCGACCAAGCTGACGAGACGGTCGATCATGTGCGCGAGGCGTTGCGGCGCGCGGAATCCTTCGGCGAAATTAGCGAGATCATCGTCGCGCAATTGGCCTACGGAACGGTGTTGCTGCAGACAGAGGAGGATGCGGCGCTCAACGAGGGGATCGACATGCTTCACAAGGCCCACGCGAACATGCGCAAGCACACTGCCTTTGCTTTCGCATTGCCGGCCGTCGGTGCCGACCTGGCGCTCGACGCTGCCCGCCACGGGCGAATTGGCGAAGCGATCGATGACCTTCGTGCCATGTTTGCGTTTCACACGACTGGCGGCTCGCGCATTTTGATAGGTTGCGCCGGGGAGGCACTGGTCGGCCTTCTCATCGAGCGCGGATCCACCGATGACCTCACCGAGGCGCAAGGAATCGTTGACTACTGGCAGGACCATCGGCCTGGCATTCCGGCACTGGACCTGTGGTGGCTGAAATCGCGGGCGCTGCTCGCCAAGTCGGAAGGCGACCTCAACGCGTACGCGGAGCTGGCCAAGCAATACCTCTCGGTTTGCGAGAGGCTCGACGCCCGGGGCAGACTCGCCGAAGCGCGCCAAATGGTCAACCGAACCGTCTAAACGGCAAGCGACGACGATGGCGGCGATACTGGCCTACACTTCCCCGGGACTGGGTCACCTACTACCAATCAGCGCACTACTAGCAGAGCTGTCCCATCGCGGCCACACCATTCATTTGCGCACCCTTTCCACCGCTGTCGAGATCGGCCAACGGCTCGGATTTACCACCGACGCGATCGACCCGCGGATCGAGCGGATCGAGCTTGACGATTGGAAAACAACCAATCCTCGGGCGTCGCTGAAGCTTTCAGTCGCGGTGTTCGGACAGCGTGCCGTGCACGAAGCCACCGATCTGGCCGAGACGGTGGCGCGGGTCCATCCGGACGCATTACTTGTTGATGTGAATTGCTGGGGTGCTCTTTCGGTGGCCGAGGCCGGCGACATCCCATGGACGTGTTTCGCGCCGTATACGCCACCGCTGCGATCACCTGGCGTGCCGCCCTTCGGACTGGGTCTTAGACCACTGCCCGGTATGCGAGGCCGGATACGCGATGCCGCCGTGCAGACCGTAGTGACGAGGTCTATCGAGAGGGTAATGCTGCCGCCAGTCAACAGGATTCGTGCGGAGGTCAATCTTCGGCCGGTCACCTCGCTCGATGAGTTTCTGCGGCGAGCGCCGCTGATGCTTATCGCCAGCGGCAAGCCGTTCCAGTACCCACAAACCGATTGGGGCGACGCGGTACAGATGATCGGTCACTGCCCACTCGATCCCGGGCCGGATGCGATGCCCGGCTGGCTGGCCTCGATCGACCGACCGATCATCCTGGTCACAACCTCGTCGGAGAAACAAGCAGACACCGATCTTGTTCCGACCGCGTTGGCCGCATTGGCCAATGAACCGGTCCATGTGGTCGCCACCGTGCCAGCCAGGCAACCCGATGAATTCACGCCGTCGCCCAATGCGACGGTGTGCCGGTTCGTCGCACACCGTGTCGTGCTCGACCGCGCCGTGTGTGCGGTCACGCACGGCGGGATGGGCGCGACTCAACAGGCGCTCGCTCACGGCGTACCGGTGTGTGTCGTCCCATTCGGGCGTGACCAATTCGAAGTCGCACAACGTGTTGAAGTAGCCCAATGCGGTACCCGCCTACACGCCAACAAACTGTCGCCGTTGCAGCTGCGCACCAAGGTGCGCGAAGCGATGACGATGACGGACGGAGCGAAACGGGTAGCGGCGGGCTTCGCTGCCACCGGCGGAGTGGCCCGCGGTGCTGACCTCTTTGAGCAGCGCCTTCTGGGCCTCAACGCAGGCTGAACGCGCATGTGCGCGTCTATACGCAGGGGTTGAGATGCTCGACGGGCGCGCGCTACTCCGTTGGTCGCGGGTTCGAGCTCCGCCCGCCCCACCTGAACAGCCCCACCTAAAAGGCCTGGTAGCAAGTTTTGCTAGGGCGTTTTGGGCCGCCGGGGTAACGCCGGGGTGTGGGGAACGCGCAAGGCTGTTCAAGATCAACCGCGTAGAGAAGCCACAACTTCGAAGTCGATTGATCACAAGGAGTCGATATGGCGATGTGGCTTGTTCGGATAGGCGGGCCAAGAATCGACAAGTTCGTGCAGCAGTTGCCTGGTGCGGTCTGTCATGCCGAGTCCGTCGGTGCGGTCCCAGGTTCTAATTTCTTTGTCGGCTAGCTCGGCCCACCTGAGGATTGCGCCGTAGAACTGAACGAGAAGGTGCCCGCCGAGGACGTTGATGTGCATTCGCTCGGGAAACGGTGCTTGTCCGTCGCGGAAGGCCTGGAACATCTCGTGCCCAAAGGCCAGGTTCTCCGCGGCCCAATCTCGCAGCGTCGCGATGGCGGCAAGTACATCGTCTATCTCGCCCTGGTCGGCGAACGCGACCCGCAGCACGGCTTCGAATTCGAAGCGTGGAGCACTGCTCGGCCGCGCGAGCCAGGCTCGCAGGGCCGCGCGACCTTCGTCGGTGATCTCGTACCGATTGCGCGATCGACCACCGATTCTCTCCTTGCTGGTGCGCGCGAGACCGAGAGCGACCAGGCGCCGAGGCTCTTCATAGATCACGCTCTCGGCCTTAGGCCAGATGAACGCCATGCTTCGCCGCCCTTGCTGCGCGAGCTCGTAGCCGGTCCAAGACCGCAACGCCAGCAAACCCAGGACGGCGTAGGACGTCGTCGGCAACTCAGTACTCATACTCGCACTTTACTCCGGCACCGGAGTATGCAATACTCTGGTGCCGGAGTATTGCCTCTGGATGGAGGAGGAGCCGTGGCCAACAACACGACGACGAACCCAGAACCGACCCGACCCGCCGCCGTGCGACCACCAACGCTGGACGATGCGGCTAATGTATTGGAGCGAGCCATTCCACGCATCACAGCGCTCGTTCGCGATGTGCCCTCTGGCGCACAGCGTGTCCCGCATCTCCAATGGACCATTGCCGAAACGGCAGCGCATCTGTGGTCGGGCGTGACGATATGTACGGGTCTCCTTGAAGGAGGCTCCGATCCGTGCCCTGACATCGACAGCCGCGCGCAAACGAACGCAGCTATCATCGCCGACATTCAAGAGCGCGATCCCCCCGCACTTGCCGCAGTGATCGAGCGGGACGCCCCCGCGATGGCTGCCGCGTTCCGCGCCTACGGCGCCAAGCCGATCACTTACTTGTTCGGAATGCCCGCGTCGGCCACGACGGCACTCGCGGGGATCGCAACTGAGTTCCTCATCCATGGATGGGATATCGCTCAAGCACTCGGTGTCCCGTGGCCGATCACGCCCGCCGACGCGATCGTCATTATCCGTGGAACTTGCGAAGTCTGGCCGATGTTCGTCGCACCCGAGGCAGCCAACTTCCAAGGAACTTACGAGGTCTCGTTGCGGGGAGGGCCCATCATTACGATGAGCTTCTCTGATGGCCGCCTGACCTTCGCCGAGGGCAAGGCAACCCGGCCAGACTGCCGCATCTCCGCCAACCCGTCGTCATTCCTGCTCTCCGCCTACGGCCGACTCGGTCTCTGGTCACCCGCCTTTAAAGGGCAGATGCTCGCCTATGGGCGTAAGCCGTGGCTCGCGCTTCGTTTTCCTTCCTTGTTCAGGCAACCCTAGCTCCGCATTTGTCGTCGCTCCGTCCGTTTGTCAGCAACTCTGAACTGGTGTTGCGCGGAGCCGATTGGCGCATGAGTCGACTGCTCGAAATCGACGGCGAGTTCCGAGCGACTGTTGTAGCGCGGCGGCTCGGCGGTCCGCCCGGGGCGCAGCATGCGCTGCGGTTTACTTTGAGTGCCTTCGAGGGTGACGTCGTCGGCGGCTACACCATCGTCGCCTCCTAACGACCCGGGTATCTCGAGCTGGCCCCGGGTAAGTACCTAGAGCCCAGAGGAAATGTGGCGCTGCCTCATGAACACACAGCAGGTATGGAACAGCCTGGAACTTGCAAAATTTTCTGCATCACTGGCCACACCTGTCGTGGTTGCACTTATTGGGCTGTGGATCAGTAGCAGACTGAAAGCGCAAGACCGGAAATTTGAAGCAGCGTACCACGCAGAACATCGGCTAAATACGC
>DATJOR010000018.1:0-5472 GCA_035506875.1 Mycobacterium sp. | reverse complement strand
GCTTTGACTGCTGCTTCTGTTGGCATACCGCAGCTTTCCGGGGCCTGGGCTAAAGGCCCCTCGCACCGCGGGAGTCGACGGTCGGCACGCTTACGCGGCGCTATTTTCTGGGTCTACTCTCGCCGAACTGCCTTGTCAACGATGCGCTGGCAAATTCGGAGGCGCGGTACGGGTTTCCGGATTTCGAGAGTGATTTCGGCTGCCGAGGGGTAGTCTGAACGCTCGATCGCGGGTCGGGGGCCGTCATTGGTGCGTGCCGATCAGCAACACCGCTGCCGTCTTGCGAATCACTTGCATGTGTTGCAGCCCAGGCGGTTTCCGTATCGCGCGGCTCGCTTCGCCCGGGTTGACGCTGGTGCGCGTTCAGGCCGCTGAGGCGGCCATGAACCGTCGCAGCCAACCGAACCAGGCGGACATCCCGGCGCCGGTGCGGGCGCTGATCGGCAAAATCGTCGCCGTCGGATTCACCTCGCGGACGCGGGCCAGATAGGCGTCGACGTCAACGTCCAAATACGGAACCAGGTCGATCTTGTTGAGCAGCACGACGTCCACCGCGCGGAACATCACCGGGTACTTCAGCGGTTTGTCGTCGCCTTCGGTGACCGAATAGACCATCGCCTTGGCGTGCTCGCCGACGTCAAATTCAGCCGGACACACCAGGTTTCCGACGTTTTCGATGATCACCAGGTCCAGCTGTGGCAGATCCAGTCCCTGTAGCGCGCGGTTGACCATGGGGGCGTCGAGGTGGCATTCGCCGCCGAACCCGTTGCCGGTGTTGAGCAGAGATATCTGGGCGCCCCGCCCGCCGAGCTTGGCCGCGTCGAGATCGGTGGCAATGTCGCCCTCGATCACCCCGACGGCGAACTCGCCTGCGAGTTCGTCCAGCGTTGCGCCCAGCACCGTCGTCTTGCCCGAACCGGGTGAACTCATCAAGTTCAGCGCGCGAATGCCGTTGCTTTCAAAAGCTTTTCGGTTGTAGTCCGCGCGGACATCGTTTTCGGCGAAGATCGACTCCAGCACGTCGATGCGCTGCGATCCGGTCTCGTAGCCGCTGTGGTCGCCGTGGTCGTGATGTTCATGGCCGTGATTCTCAGGATCCGGGTGATCGTGGGTGTGCACCGTGCCGTCGTCGTGTCGATGAAACCTGCCCATGCGCTCTACCTTTCACGGGCCGCTACGAAACGTCCAGCGAAGTCACCAGGAATTCGTCACCGCACAGCACCTCGACGTCGGCGCTCTCGCAATGCGGGCACAGCAACGACCACTGCGACGTGATGGTCGAACGTTGGCCACACGAGCGGCACCGGACCTCGGCGGTGACGAACTCGAGCTCCAGCTCGGCATCGGGCATGTCCTCGTGGTCGCGGAGAAGAGTCCAGCAGAACGTCAACGACTCGGGTACCACCTGGCGCAGCGCACCGATCTTGACCCGCACGATGTCGACGTGGCGGCCTTCGGCATACGGCTTGACCACTCCGGCGATGGCTTGGCACAGCGACAGCTCATGCATGGCGGGTCATCGCCGTGGTGCGCCTTGGGCAAAGCGGGCCCATGAGGTCCGTTCTACACCCAGACACGCCGCTCTTCGCGAGATTGCGCTGAGGGCTGTGGTTGCGGCGGCGACCACGACCATGACTGCGATCTCGCGCCCCGCGCAGCGTTAATGAAGTTGCACAGGCCGCCGATCAGCGTCTACCCTCGCCTTCGTGCGCAGTCTTCTCGTAGTAGCCAGCACCCGCAGCGGGGTCTGATCCAGACCGACCCCCCGCTGTGGGTCGGAAGCTACTACCTGTCGGTCACCACCTCAGACCAGAGAAGACCGGCACATGACAATCACCGACTTGAGATTTCCGAGTGGCTCGGATATCAGCGACCTAGCGGCCGCCTTACCCGAATCGCCATCGGTCCGCTTTGACGGCATCCGGTTGCCACGGGGAATCCGGGAGGACGCCGACACCATGTCGTGGAGCACATTCGCCGCCACCTACGCTCCCACCGCCGGGCCACTGCGCTTAGGACACTGGGAATGCACCGATACCGCACGTCCCGCCACCCGATTAGGTCCGCAGGGCCGAACATTCCGGGCCACGCTGGGCTTTGGCGATCGGATCGAGACCGCGATCGCCACCGCCACCGGCCCGGTGGCCGCGCTGACCGCCATGCTCTATGACCACGGCATGGCCGTGGAGATGCTGCGGTTTCATCAGCTGCGGTCAGCGGACACGACCGCGACCTTCATTCAGGGCAGCGACGGCTGCCGGGCCGAGTGGGCGATGGGCTGTGCGGAGGATCCGACTCAGTCGGCACTGTCCGCGGTCATCGCCTGCGCCAACCGGCTGTACAGCTAGAGCGGTCGCAGCACCATCGGCATACCGTCCATCGGGACCGGCATACCGGCGTAGTCCCACGTCGCCTTGTAGCCCGGTCGAGGCAGTTCCAGCCGGTAGCGGCGCAGCAGTCGGTGCAGGATCGTCTTGATCTCCAGCTGCCCGAACACCATCCCGATGCACTTGTGCGCACCACCGCCGAACGGCGTGTAGGCAGAGCGGTGCCTCTTGTGCTCGTTGCGTGGCTCGGTGAACCGCTCGGGGTCGAACTTCAGCGGATCCGTCCACAGCTCGGGCAGCCGGTGGTTCATGCCGGGGTAAGCGATGACGTTGGTGCCTTTCGGCAGGTAGTAGCCCAGCAGTTCGGTGTCGCGCACGGTCCGTCGCATCGCCCACTGCACCGGCGTCACGATCCTGATCGATTCGTTCATCACCAGGTCGAGCGATTCGAGCTTCTCCAACGCCTCGATGTCGAGCGGTCCGTCGCCGAGGCGGTCCGACTCGTCGCGGCAGCGGTCCTGCCATTCGGGGTGGGCGGCCAATTGGTAGGCCATTGTCGTCGCCGTCGACGTCGAGGTGTCGTGGGCCGCCATCATGAGGAAAATCATGTGGTTGACGATGTCCTCGTCGGAGAACTTGTTGCCCTCTTCGTCCTCGGTCTGGCACAACACCGACAGCAGGTCGGTGCCCTGCTTTCCGCGTTGCTCCGTTACGCGCTCCCGGAAGTAGTTCTCCAGAAGTTCTCGCGCCTTGAGGCCTCGCCACCAGGTAAATGGCGGAACACTCGTGCGGATGATCGCATTGCCGGCCCGCGTGGTGATCGCGAACGCCTTGTTCACCTTGGTCACCAGTTCACGGTCGGTGCCCGGCTCGTGACCCATGAACACCATCGAGGCGATGTCGAGGGTGAGCTCCTTCATCGCCGGATAGAGCAGAAAGCGTGCATCGTCGACGACCCAGTCGTTGGACACCACTTGGGAGACAACCTTGTCCATCTGCTCGACATAGCTGACCAGCCGGGAGCGTACGAACGCTTCCTGCATGATCCGCCGGTGGAACATGTGCTCGTCGAAATCCAGCAGCATCAGGCCGCGGTGGAAGAACGGCCCGATCACCGGAACCCAACCCTGCTGCGAGTAGTCCTTGTTGCGGTTGGAGTAGATGACCTGTGCGGCATCGGGTCCCAGCGCTGCGACCCCGGGCAGGACCGGCGAATCCCCGAAGATGACCGGGCCTTTGGTGTGGTACATGAACATCAGGTAGTCCGGTCCACCACGCAGCATCTCGATGATATGGCCGAGCACGGGCAGCCCCCGATCACCCATGACCGGCTTGAGACCACTGCCCGGGGGCGGATCCGCGAGCTTCCTAGGTGTCCACTCGGTGTTCAGGAGTCTGCGTTCGACAGCGCTCATGCCCGGGAAATTGTTGAACGACGGGGTAAACCGGCGCTTCGCCTGGTCGAGCAGGTAATGCGTGGTGCTGATGGTGGCCTTAGACACGTTAAGACGTTCCTCCCTCGACGCCTGCGAAGGGGGAGGCCGGCCTTGACCGGCGTTGTGGCAGACGTCACCAACTGCCATCCTCAGATTAAACTTGACGACTGTCAAGTTTCCATTTGGGCGTGGCGTAGTGCAAGGTCAAAGGGTGCGCATCGAGCAGGAGGTCGGCAGGGTGGCTGATCCGGGCGAAGTCGTGCCGGTGCCGAGACGACGCGGTGATCGGCAGCGGCAGGCCATCGTGCAGGCGGTGCGCGAACTGCTCGAGGAAAAGCCGTTCGCCCAGCTGTCGGTGAGCACGATCAGCGACCGCGCGGGTGTGGCCCGTTCCGGCTTCTACTTCTACTTCGACTCGAAATACGCGGTGCTGGCTCAGATCCTCGCCGACGCGACGCGTGAACTCGAAGAATTGACGGAATACTTTGCGCCCCGCGGGCCCGATGAGTCACCGGCGGCGTTCGCCAAGCGGATGGTCGGAAGCGCCGCCGCGGTCTACGCGCACAACGACCCGGTGATGTCGGCCTGCAATGCCGCCCGCAACACCGATGCCGAGATCCGCGACCTGCTCGACCAACAGGTCGAAGGCGTGGTTCAGCAGATCATCGGCATCGTCAAAGACGAGCTGCGGGCCGGTACGGCCCACCCCATCAGCGACGACATCTCGACGCTGGTGCGCACACTGTCGGTCACCACCGCGCAAATGTTGTCCGGCGACACCGCTTTCCTTGGCGAGGACGGAGACGTGCAGCGCGGCGTGCGGGTGCTCGAGGCGTTGTGGCTCAACGCGCTGTGGGGCGGCGACGCGACCTAGTCCCCAGGCCAGGCCGTGCCGATACCGCGCCCGTATCGTCATCCCTCATGGCGCAGAAGACGTTCGCGGGTAAGCGGTGCTTCATTACCGGTGCGGCCAGCGGTATTGGCCGGGCGACCGCATTGCGGCTCGCGGGTCACGGCGCCGAGCTCTACCTGACCGACCGCAACGCCGACGGTCTGGCGCAGACCGTGGCCGATGCTCGCGCGCTGGGCGCGCAGGTTCCCGAGCACCGGGCGCTGGACATCTCCAGCTACGACGAGGTCGCCTCATTCGCCGACGAGATCCACGCCAAGCACCCGAGCATGGACATCGTCATGAACATCGCCGGAGTTGCGGCATGGGGGACCGTCGACCGGCTCACCCACGAGCAATGGACCAAGACGGTCGCGATCAACCTGATGGGCCCGATTCACGTCATCGAAAGCTTCCTGCCACCGATGGTCGCGGCGCACCGGGGCGGGCATCTGGTCAATGTGTCCTCGGCCGCCGGGCTGATCGGGCTGCCCTGGCATGCCGCTTACAGCGCAAGCAAATTCGGGCTGCGCGGACTGTCCGAGGTGCTGCGCTTCGACCTGGCCCGGCACCGCATCGGGGTCTCGGTCGTGGTACCGGGCGCGGTGCGGACCGGCTTGGTCAACACCATCGAGATCGCCGGCGTGGACCGCGACGACCCGCAGGTGAGTCGCTGGGTGGATCGCTTCAGCGGACACGCGGTGTCGCCGGAAAAAGCCGCGGACAAGATCCTGGCCGGGGTCGCCAGAAATCGGTTCCTGATCTACACCTCGGCAGATATCCGCGCGCTGTATGCGTTCAAACGAGTCGCGTGGTGGCC
>DATJOR010000017.1:0-10591 GCA_035506875.1 Mycobacterium sp. | reverse complement strand
TTCGATTCGCGTGGTTACCTCACGCTGCACGGCCGTTCGAAAGATGTGGTGATCAGCGGCGGCACCAACATCTATCCCCGAGAGGTGGAGGAGGCGCTGCTCGAACATCCGGGCGTGTCGGAAGCCTGCGTGGTCGGAGCGCCGGACGCGGAGTGGGGTGAGGTCGTCGTCGCGTTCATCGTCGGCGTGGCAGAGTCCGATGAACTCGACGCGCACCTGCTGCAGCGCATCGCCCGCTTCAAACGCCCCAAGCGCTACCTGATCGTCGATCAGCTACCGAAGAACAGCTACGGCAAGGTGCTCAAGCGGGAGCTGCGGCAGCAACTGGTCTGATACGGCGTGCGTTGACTTTCACGCTTCGTAGGTGACGTGGTACCAGTGGCGGACCGGCTTATGGCTCTTGTCGACTCGGCCCGTGTCCGTCGCGCTCAGTACGTTGACGTCGGTCACGTCGGGATTGTGGGCCGCGATGTAGCGCTCCAACTCGCGCACAACGGCGTGATGAGGCTGAGCTGGGTTGGCGAGCGCATTGGTCGTGTGTGTCTGCGGCACGCGACCAATTATGCCTAGTGCGCGAAATGGTTGCGGATGCCGGCCAACATGGCGACGTGGGCGTCGACCGCCTGGCGCCGGGTCGTCGACGCCAGCAGACGGGGAGCGGCAATCTGCAGCCGCTCGGTCAGACGAGTGCCCGAGTCGATCGGCTCGAAGGACACCGTGCCGCGCAGCCGCACCCTGGGGAACTGACGCGCCTCGGTGAGCACATCGCCTTGTACCGGCACCTCGACCCGGGCCCAGTAGCGTATCCCGATCGCGAGCGGACCCAACGGGATACGATCACGGACCCGGTAGGTCTGCACGTGGCCTTCGGCGGTCTCGCTGCGGGATACGGTCTGCACCGAAACCACCAGCGGATGAACAACTTTGATGTTGTCCAGATCCACATAGAAGTCGCGGACCTTGTCCGGTGACGCGGGTATCTCCTCGGTCAGCGTCTCCGCGGCGTGGGCGATCCAAAAGCTCACAATGGGCCCACCTAACGGTTTCGCGCCAGCGCTTCGAGAAATGCGGCGATGCGGCCGCGTGTTTCCTCGTTGATCCAGCTGGCCCGCACCTGGGCATCCATTGCCGCGCCGGCGTCGATCGCGATGCGGGCCGGCTGATGCAGCTGCCGTTTGGTGGCCGCATACGAAGCAGGTGAATACTGACCGAGTTCGCGCGCCGTCGCCGTCGCCTGAGAAATCAGCTCGTCATCCGGCACGACAGCATCGACCCATCCTTGGGCCAGCGCGGCCTCAGCGTCAACCGTCTTGGCCTGCAACGCCGCCCGGGTGACCGAGGTGCCCATCGCAAAACGACATATCTCGAGCGCAGCCACCGGGAACGGCACACCAACCGAAAGTTCGGTGAGGCCGATCGTCCCACCCGACATCAGCCGTACATCGGCGCACATGGCCAGCACACAACCGCCCGCGATGGCATGCCCGTTGATCGCGGCGACCACCGGTGCCGGGTGGTCAAAAATTGCGAGAAAGGCCTCCGACAGCGCGACGACGAAGCGCTCGGCGTACTCGGCGCCGCCCTCGACGATCGCACGCAGGTCGACACCGGCCGAGAAACACCGGCCGGCGCCGGTGACGACGACGGGCCCCTCGACGTTTCGCATCGACGCGATGATGCGGTCGAGCAAGTCGAGATCGAGCGCGTTCACTGACGGCTGGTCGAAGCGAACGATCGTCACGCCGTCGAACACCTCAGGGTTTGTCATAGATCCTCCTCGCGCATCTCGACCTTCCGGACCTTACCGATTGGGCCATTGACAATCTCGCGGTTCGGCTGTGATAGTGATCAAGCGTTAAATGAAAATACGATTCTCAGTTAAGGTGAAATGTGAGCACTGCGCAGCAGCCGATGGCGTGGTTGCCGCACTCGATTGCCGAGGCCTCCGCCGACGCGCCGGCAAGCGGTGACGTGGACTTACCTGCGGCGTGGGCGCATTTGATGCGCCGACTCGACGATGCGGCACAGATCGTGCAAGCCGATCCCGCAACCCGAAATCCGGTCGACCTCGCGGCGGGGATGCGGCATCTGCTGGTGCTGTTGGCTGCCGGGGTCGACGAGGCGTTGCGATTCGATCCCGATCCCATTCTGTCCGTCCAGCGTGCGAGCACCAACGACGTCGTGACGTGGGGAATGGAATGCCCCGACTGCCTATACACCCGCGCCACGATGCGCGGTGGTGAGAGCTACCGGCTGTTCGGCAACCGTGGCACCGCCCGGTATGTCGGACTGCAGACGATGAACGGCATCGCCTCGACCGCGAACGCATTAGTCGACGAACTCGACGCCGACGCCAACGGCAACTTCGAGATGGTGTTATCCGCCGAGGAGCACGACGGGAACTGGATGCGAATTGAGGGCCCCCACCCGACATTGACCGTGCGGCATTTCTTTTACGACTGGGACACCGAGACGCCATCGTCGTTGCGAATCGAGCGGATCAGCGAACCGACACAGCGCCCCGCACCCGCCGCCGATCTTGACAGCGTGGTGTCGCGTCAGCTGGTCGCCCTGGGCGATTTTGTACACGACAACCTCGATTTCTTTCTGCGATTCGGCGAGGCGGCGCCACCGAACGGCTTTCTGCCCCCGATCGACCGCACCGCGATGGGCGCGGCCGCAGAAAACAAGCCGGTGATCGGGCGTTGGGAACTCCGGCCTGATGAGGCTCTCATCCTCGAAGTCGAACCGCCCCAAGGGGTTTACTGGAGCTTTTCGCTCGGCAACCCGTGGTGGGAGACGATTCACTACGGTCGCCATCAGTCCAGCCTGAACGCGCATCAGACCGTGGTGGACTCCGACGGGCTGGTACGGGTGGTGCTGTGCGAGCGCGACCCCGGGGTCGCGAATTGGCTTGACACAGCGGGATTCAGCAACGGCGCCATGATTCTGCGCTGCGTCCGCACCACGACAGCGCCAACCCCACGCGCTCGCGTGGTGGCGTTCGATGCGATCGCATCCGCGTTGCCCGCCGATACGCCGAGGGTCACCGCCGCCGAACGGGCATCGATCATTGAGCGGCGCCGGCGCGCCGTGCACGAAAGGTTCGCGCTGTGACGTTCTCGGCTGACGAGTTGGAAGATGGCGCCCGCGCCGCGACGGGTTTGCACGACTTCGGATCGCCCTACTACCGGGAGGGTTTGGAACGCACCGTTGATGCGCTGAACACCGAGGCCGAACTTTCCGACATGGGCCGGGTCATCCAGCACGCCACGATCAGTAACGCGCTGATCCAGCGCCTGAAGATCGAGGACACGTACTCTAGGCATCCCGAAATCGATGACGAGGTGGTCGGCGGGCCGGTGTTTGTCATTGGGCTGCCCCGTACCGGTACCACCGCGCTAAGCCAACTGGTGGCCGCTGACCCCCAATTTCGGTCATTGCGGACGTGGGAATCGCAGGCGCCGACGCCACCGCCGGAGGCCGCAACCCAACACACCGATCCGCGCATCGCACAGGCCGAAGAAGGCCTGCGGATGCTGAACGACATGTTCCCGCTGATGAAGACGATGCACAACTCGGAGGCGACGGCGGCGACCGAATGCCAGGACCTGATGGGCATGAGCTTTCGCACCTTTCACTTCGACGGCGTTGTTCGGGTCCCGAGTTACCTGGCGTGGCTGATGCGATGCGACATGCGCGACACCTACCTGTTCCATCGCCGGGTCCTCAAACTGCTGCAGTGGCATTGCCCACCGACGCTGTGGCACCTCAAGACTCCGGTGCACATGTTCGCGCTCGACGCCCTCGTCGAGGCCTACCCGAACGCGAAATTCCTGTGGAGTCATCGTGATCCCGCCAAGGTCATCGGTTCGGTATGCAGCCTCATTCGTTACGTGCGCAGCTGGAGCAGCGACCGCGACGACCCCGAGGAACTGGGCGCAGAGCAGCTCGCCAGCTGGGCGGAAGGCACTCGTCGCGCTATGGACTTCCGCAAACGTGTTGGTGACGAACGGTTTTCCGACGTCTCCTTCACGGATTTGCAACGCGATCCGGTACGTACGTTGCAAGCCAGCTACGCAGCTTTGGGCTTGACCTTCTCCGACGCGAGCGCGCGTTCGGTCGAGCGGTGGGCCGGTGAGCACAAGCCCGGTGCCCGCGGCACACATGACTACGACCTGGCCGACTATGGGCTGACACCCGAGGGTGTTCGCGAACGGTTCGCGGACTACCTCGCCACCTACGACGCGAGCGCATGACCCGCCCGGTTAAGCGGCGGCGAGACAAGCTGGCCCCCGACCCGGACATCCGCCGCGTCATCGTCACCGCCACATCGGAAATCGTTCGTGAACAAGGGGTTCGAGGACTCAGCGTTGCGGCGGTGCTCGAACGCGCCGAGCTGAGCACCCGCGCGTTCTACCGGCACTTCGAATCGAAAGACCAACTGGTCGCCGCGATCTTTCACGAGATGGCGCACGCCGAAGAGCGCAGACTGAGAAAAAGAATGGCAAAGGCCACCAACCCCGTCGAGGCGGTCGCCGCATGGATCGACGGCCGTCTTGACCTCGCGTTCGACGAGAAGATCAAATCGGATCTGCGCCGGCTGTCGTTGGAGGCGCAGTCCCAGATGTTCGCCGCTCCTGAGCTGATTCAGCCGGCATACGAAGAGATGCTGAAGCCACTGATCGAGCAACTGCAGCGAGGCCTGATTCTCGGCGCCTTCCTCGACATCGACCCGGTGACCGACGCGCAGGCCATCCAGGGTGTGGTGTGGGCCAGCACTGAACGGCAATGGGCCGCAGGCGATTGTCAACGGGCCGAGGTCCGCCAACGTGCTCTTCGTTTCTGCTTGCGCGGCCTGGGCGTGACACCAGAAACGATCACCGAAATCGCCGCGCGCCACTAGTAGTCAGGATCAACGATGGACCTGGATCTGGCCGGATCGACCGCCGTCGTCACCGGCGGCAGCAAGGGCATGGGACTGGCGATCGCGCAAACCCTGGCGGCTGAAGGAGCCAGCGTCGCCGTGATGGCTAGAGGCAGAACGGCCCTCGACGCCGCGGTGGACTCACTCCGAAAGGCGGGCGCGCCCGACGCTGTCGGCATCAGCGTGGACATGACCGACGCCGCCTCCATCGTCAGTGGCTTTTCCGAAGTATCCGACCGCTGGGGCCGGCTGAACAGCCTGGTGCACACCATCGGCCCCGGCGACGGGTACTTCGAGCAGATGGACGACGCTGAGTGGGACGCCGCGTTCACCCTTGGCACCATGTCGGGCGTCAGGTCTATTCGTGCCGCACTGCCGATGCTGCGCGCCGCCGACTGGGCTCGCATCGTGACACTGTCCGCGCATTCCATTCAGCGGCAGAATCCGCGCATCGTCGCCTACACGGCGTCGAAGGCGGCGCTGTCCAGCATCACCAAGAACCTGTCGAAAAGCCTTGCCAAGGACGGCATTCTGGTGAACTGCGTGTGCCCGGGAACGATCGTCACCGCGAGCTTCACCGAGCAACTCAAGGACATCCTTGCCGCCGACGGTCTGGACGCCACGAACCCGCACGACGTGATGACGTGGATCGATAACAACTTCCATCAGCCCTGCGATCTCGGGCGAGCCGGGCTGCCCGAGGAGATTGCCTCCATCACCACCTACCTGGCCTCCCGACGGAACGGATATGTCACCGGCGCAACAGTGAATGTCGACGGAGGCTCCGACTTCGTCTAGCAGCCCGATTGCATGAGGGGGCCGCGGAAGAATAGCATTCTCCTCATCCGCGAATGAGTGTCTCAGGGCTTGCGACGGAGGGAGCTCGATTGACGGCGACCGAGACGTTGACCGTGCAGAGGCCGCACGCCGGTGTGGCGGTATTGCAGCTGAACCGGCCCAAGCGGCTCAACGCGATCGACGACGTCATGGTCGGTGAGCTCAAGGAGACGCTGGCTAGCCTGGCCGCGGACACGTCGGTCAACGCTGTGGTGCTGACCGGCGCGGGAAGGGGATTCTGCTCCGGTATCGACATGCGCGACTTCGGCCCGGACATACCCGAGGCGACAGCGCCGGCAATCGACCGGCTGCGTTTCCAGGAGCGGATGGCCGCGCTGCCGCAGGCGATTCGCGACATTCCGCAGCCGGTGATCGCCGCGGTCAACGGGCCCTGCGTCGGCGCGGGCTTGGCGCTGTGCCTAGCCGCCGACATCAGAATCTGCTCGACCACTGCGACATTCGGCAACGCGGCGATCCTGCTCGGGCTGTCCGGCGCCGAGATGGGCATGAGCTATTTTCTGCCCCGCATTGTCGGTGCCAGTGTCGCCGCTGAATGGATGCTGACCGGCCGCATCGTCTCGGCTGAGGAAGCCGACCGCCGCGGACTGGTCAGCGAGTTGGTCGAGCCCGCATTGTTATCCGAGCGTGCACTCGAAATAGCCACTCGGATAGCTGAACTCGCTCCGCTGGGTGTGCAGCTGACCAAGCGGGCGATCCAGGTCAACACCGACGCCGCTGGGCTGCAATCGGCCCTCGAACTCGAGAACCGCAATCAGGTACTCAGCCATGCCACCGACGAGGCGGCAGCCCGCAGGCAGACGTGGTCATCAACAGGCAAGTAGCGAAAGGACATCCGGTGGCGTGGGATTTCTCGACCGACCCTGAATGGGCCGCACAACTCGCCTGGGTTGACGAGTTCGTCCGCGCCGAGTGTGAGCCAATCGATCTGATTGTCAGGGAGTCTCACGATCTCAATGACCCGGTGCGGCAGGCGCTGATTCCCCCGCTGCAGCAGATCGTCAAGGAACGCGGGCTGTGGGCTACCCATCTGGGTCCGCATCTCGGCGGGCCCGGACACGGCCAGGTGAAACTGGCATTGCTCAACGAGATTCTCGGGCGGTCGGAATGTGCGCCGATCGTATTCGGCTCGCAAGCTCCGGATTCCGGTAATAGCGAAATCCTCGCCCACTACGGCACCCCGGAGCTCAAGCAGCGCTATCTGGAGCCGCTGCTGGACAACCGTATCGTGTCCTGCTTCTCGATGACCGAGCCGCAGGGCGGCGCGGATCCGAAAGTGTTCACCACGGCCGCGGTGCAGGACGGCGATGAATGGGTGATCAACGGCGAGAAGTGGTTTTCGTCCTTTGCGTCGATGGCGTCGTTCTTGATCGTGATGGCGGTGACGGATCCCGACGCGCCTCCGTACCAACGCCATTCGATGTTCGTCGTACCCGCGGAGACGCCCGGGATCAACGTGTTACGCGATGTCGGCCTCGGCTACCAGCCGCTTGGCAGTGGAGGGCGCGAAGGTTACGTGCGGTACGAGAACGTCCGGGTTCCCGCCGACCATATGCTCGGACCGCGAGGTGGCGCCTTCGTGGTCGCTCAAACCCGTCTCGGCGGTGGCCGCATTCACCACGCGATGCGCACGGTCGGCCTGGTCCGGCGGATATTCGACATGCTTTGCGAGCGTGCGGTTTCACGGCACACCCAAGGCGACATGCTGGGCGACAAGCAACTTGTCCAGCAGATGGTCGCCGATTCGTGGATGGAGATCGAGGCGTTTCGGCTGTTGACGTTGCAGACTGCGTGGAAGATCGACCAGCACAACGACTACAAGGCCGTGCGTGCCGATATCTCGGCGGTCAAGGCGATGATGCAGAAGGTATTGCACGACGTGTCGGCCCGCGCGCTGCAGCTGCACGGATCGCTGGGAGTCACGCACGAGATGCCGTTCGTCCAGCACATGGTGGAGTCCTTCGTCCTGGGACTGGCCGACGGGCCGACCGAGGTGCACAAGGTCACCCTGGCGCGCCTGCTTCTCAAGGACTACAAGCCCGCGCCCGACATCTTCCCATCGGAACACTTGCTGCGACTGCGGGAAGCCGCAGAAGCCAAGTTCGCCGACAAGCTCGCCGGCATTCCGCGGGACTAGCCGAGCAGCGAATGATCGGCGCAGCCATCAGGTTTCGCGCGGGGACGGCTGTGGGTGGGCGTTGCACCGAAAATCGGTGGTGAATGCGAGCACGGCGGTCAGCGCCACGGGTTACCGTTGGCGCTAGCTGTGCGCACCACCGCGCGCCGACCATGACCACCCATCGGCGTTACCGCTTAGAAAGGCTTGGGCATGGCAACGGGCTGCACCCGTGTCCCCACGTTTGCGACGGTCACGACGTTAGCGGCGGTCACGCTACTGGGACCTCCCGGAGCGGCAGCTCCGATCGCGCGCGCCGACCCAATCGACGACAGATTTTTGGTGGCATTGCAGTCCCAGGCCATTACCTACCAGTCGCCGGAGGGGGCCATCGCGGCCGGTCGTTTGGTGTGTTCAGAACTTGATCACGGCGAGACCCCGCAGCAAGTCGCGCAAGACGTGATGAACGTCAGCAACCTCGACCCTTTCCATGCCGGATACTTCGTCGGCGCGAGCATCGGCGCGTACTGCCCGGGCCATGCCTAGAACAGTTGACAGCCGAGAAACGCCGCAGGCCAATAGCGGCCGCAGCGAGTATCGTGGAGTAATCACCAACAGGAGAACTACTTTGGTCACAAAGGCTCTCGTCACGGGCGCTATCGCCGTCGTCATCGGGGTGGGAACAGCGGCGTCCGCGCTTGCTGATCCCCCGACGTTCAGCGAGATCAGCTGCTCCTGCCAACCGCCGGCCCCGCAATTCGGCCCGCCGGCGCCGCTATTCGTCCCGCCCGCCCCGGACCCGATCACCCAGGGAATCCAGCAGGGCTTGGCCGATCTGGACCCCGGCGCCGTTCAACGTTAGGCGGCCAGCGCACCTTGCCAGCCTTCGGTGTGGCTAGCTGAGGAGCTCGCGCGCTCGCGAAAGCAAGTGCGGCAAAGTCGGGGCCATCGCCTCCGGATTCGGGTCCGGCACACGGCGCCGTCGATTGTGCTTGACGATCAGTGACCAGGTCGCCACGGACTTGAAGCACGCCAGCGCTTGAAACCAATGTAGCTGCGGCACTTCGTGTCCCAGCTCTTCGCGGTAAATCGTCGCCAGCTCCGACAGCGAAGGTGTCGCGTCGACATGCCGCTTGGCACGACGGTAGGTCCGCGGGTCGCAATTGATCAAGAACCAGCCGGCGTCGACCCTCGGATCGCCGACCGACCAGATCTCCCAGTCGATGACGCCGGTGATGCGTTCGTCGACCGCCAACAGGTTGCCGAGCCGAAAGTCGCCATGCACGATGGCGGCCGGCAGAGCCGGCGGCGCGCTGGATTCGAGCGCGGCGGCGACCTCGCGCCACCCAGGCACCAGCGCGGCATCGACGGTCTCCAGCGTGTGGCACCATCGCTCGACCTCAGCGGACGGCCCGATCACCGGCTCCGACCCCAAGCCCATGGCGGCGGGCTGAACTCGATGCAACTGCGCCATGGCCGCCGCGGCGTTCCGAAAGCGCTCAGCCACAACGGTTTCGGGTCCACAGTTGTCGCCGTCGAACAGCGGCTCGGAAGCGGTCCCTTCTACAAGGGACATCACGAACAGCGGCGGCACGTCGGGTGGGTCACCGGGATCGTCGAAGAGCACGTCCGGGACGGGCACCGACGTCGCAGCAAGTGTCCGGATGATCCGGGCTTGCCGCAGGACGTCGCGGTGCGCGATCGGCTGCACCCCGGGCGGCGCCACCTTGATCACCACTGGCCGATCCGCGCACCGCCCGACATAGGTCAGGCTTGATGCTCCGCCCCGCAGCGAGGTCACCGCCGAAACGTCCCGTGACGAAAGTCGCCCAGCGAGCTGGGCGAGCAGCGGGTCGCTCAGCGCAACCACCCGATCTCACGCAGGAACGGCTGCGTATGCGCGATCCGGCCGGTCATCGACTTCGGGTCGCCGGTGCACAGCATCAGCGCGGTCTGGGTGATGAGCTCGATGTCCTCGGTGTCGGTCTTGGCCAGGTCGAGTGTGCCCGCGCCCGGCGTGGCGACCGGGTTGGACGGGGCGGCGGCGTTGACCGCGATCCCATCGTCATAGAGTTCGGCCGCAAGGCTTTTGGTGAGCCGGTTCAGCGCCGCCTTGACCGTGCCATAGACCCCGAATCCCGCCGTGCGATCGAACTCCGAGAACGGCGGGCCCGGCGGCAGATCGCCGCCCACCGAGGTCACGTTCAGCACCCATCCGCGGCCGCGTTGGCGCATCGTGGGGACGGCCAGTTGGGTCAGATGCATCGGCGCCAGTACATGCATTTCGATCATCAGCCGCGTGCGCCGTTCCGGGAACTCGTCGAGGGGACGGAGAAACGTCACAGCGGCGTTGTTGACCAGGATGTCGGGCGCACCGCAACGTTCGACCATTTCGGCGAAGAGCCGCTCCCGGTCTTCGGTCTTCGACAGGTCGGCCTGGATAGCGATCGCCGATCCGCCGGCGGCAGTGATCTCCTCGAGCGTCTGCCGAAGCGAGCCGTCGTATTTGGGATCGGGTTCCATGGTGCGCGCGGTGAGCCCGACCGTGGCGCCTTCGGCCGCCAATCGCGCAGCGATCGCCTTCCCCAGGCCGCGGCTGGCGCCGGTGACCAGAGCGACTTTGCTGGCACAGGCTTCTGTCACTTCCGACCCGCCTCTCATCGCATCGTCGCGTGCGCGAGAACGCCTTCTCC
>DATJOR010000016.1:0-42238 GCA_035506875.1 Mycobacterium sp. | reverse complement strand
CAGACGAAGATCGTCTGGGCGCAGATGTAACGTGAAGCCGTGCTAAGCGGCGCTATAAGCGCGATTCAACGATGGCAGTATCGTCGCGGCCGTCCCGGATGGTCAGCACGTATCGCAAACCGGTTGGGCGCCTTGAGCTTTGCCGCCGGTATCGGGCCCAGCGGCGCTGCCACACTCGAAGTCCGAGGCCACAAGTCGGGGCGGATGATTTCGTTCCCGGTGGTGGTCGCCGACTACCAGGGTGAGCGCTACCTGGTGGCCATGCTCGGCCAGAAGACCAACTGGGTGCGTAACCTGCGCGCCGGCGACGGCCGCGCGGTATTGCGGCGCGGCCGGCCCGAAGACGTCTCTCTAGTGGAGGACCTGTCCGACAACCGCGCCGCGATCTTGCGTCGATACCTTGAGGTGGCACCGGGAGCACGTCCGTTTTTCTCGATCGACCGTCATGTGCCGCTTGCCGACTTCGAGCGGATCGTCGATCAGTACCCCGTCTTTCGGGTCGCCTGAGCGGGAACGTAGCCAGGTCCGGGCTCGGGCGTCACGTTGTGGGCGGTAATCTCCTCTCGGCAGTGGGCGCAGGCGAGAACCGCGTCGGCGATATGACCGCAGGGCTGGTGGCGCAACACGATTGGCGGACCCTTCGGCTGCGGGAGGTGTTGATCACCCCATTGCATGAGCACCACGATCGCCGCGAACAAGTCCCGTCCGGAGTCGGTCAGCCGGTACTCGTGACGGTCCGGGTCGCGCGCGTACGGGACCTTTTCCAGCAGCCCCGTGTCGACAAGGGTGCGCAGCCGTGACGACAGCGTCGGCCGAGGAATCTGCAAGTTGCGGGCCAACTGGCCAAAGCGACGCACCCCGAAGAACGCTTCACGCAGGATCAGCAGGGTCCAGCGCTCGCCGACAACCTCCAGGGCCCGGGCAACGGACTCGCCCTGGAAGCGGTGTGACAGATCCGGGTAGTCCATGGTTCAACCAATGTACCGGTTCAAAAACTAAACCGGTAGTGGTAACATAATTGAACCACAAGCTCGTCGCACAAAGTGAGGATGTATGCAAGACACCGACGTCGCCACCGTGCCGGTCCTATCCCGGGCCCGCGAGATCGCCGATTTGGCACGTGGCATGGCGGATCAAATCGATTCTGAACGCAGACTTCCGGCCGAATTGGTTGGCGCGCTGCGCGACTCGGGCTTGCTGCGGGCCGGTGCCCCGGTAGAGGTCGACGCACTGGAACTGCCTGCGGGCACGGCTCTGCGCTGCGCGGAGGAGGTGGCGCGCGGCGACGCCTCGGCCGGCTGGTGCGTCTCGATCGCGATCACCGCCAGTCTGTTGGTTGCCTACCTGCCGCCGCTCAGCCGCGACGAGCTGTTTGGTGACGGACGCGGTGTGGCTGCCGGCGTATGGGCACCGCAAGGTAAGGCCCGTCGCGTGCCCGGCGGCGTCGTGGTGTCGGGCCGCTGGGCATTCTGCAGCGGCATCACCCACGCCGACGTGCTGTTCGCCGGCTGCGTGCTCGAAGATCGCCCGGCCGTGGTGGCGCTGCCCACCGAGCAGCTGCAGATCCTGGACACCTGGCACACCCTCGGCCTGCGCGGCACCGGCAGTCACGACGCCGTGGTCGACGAGGTGTTCGTCCCGACCGAGCGCGTGCTGTCGATCTTCGACGGACCAGTGATCGACCGGCCGCTGTACCGATTCCCGCCGTTCGGCTTTTTCGCGGCCTGCATCACCGCGGCCGCGATGGGCAACGCGCGCGCAGCGATCGACAACTTCGTTGACCTCGCCGGCACCAAGAAAGGTGTCGCAGCAAGCCGTACGCTTGCCGAGCGCTCCACCATCCAGTCGGCGGTCGCCGCGGCCGAGTCGTCACTGGAGGCTGCGCGGGCGGGTTACTACCAGGCGATTGACGTCGCGTGGCAGGCCAGCCTGGACGCGCCGCCGGTCCCGTTGGAGGCGCGTACTCGGTTGCGGCTGGCCGCAACCCACGGTGTGCGTGTCTCGGCCGACGTGGTGCGGTCGATGTACGACCTCGCCGGGGGCAGCGCCATCTACGACGGCGCACCGTTGCAGCGCCGCTTCCGCGACGCGTTCACCGCGACCGCGCACTTCCAGGTCAACGAGGCATCTCGCGAGCTGCCGGGCCGAATTCTGTTGGGCCAGGCCACCGAGGCGGCAATGCTGTGAGGGCGCCGATCGAAGTGGTGCTGCCGTTCTGGCTGGACGCGCCCGACGAGGAGGCGTTGGAAATCGCCGACGCGGCCAGCGCGGTAGGGCTGAGCGCCCTCTGGATCGGCGAGATGGCGACCTTCGACGCGTTCGCCTTGGCCACCGCGGTCGGCCTGCGCGCACCGGGATTGGGGCTGAGAGTCGGGCCGTTGCCGGTCAGTGTGCGGACCCCGGTGTCAATCGCGTTGGGCGCCAGTTCGGTTGCCTCCCTCACCGGCTGTCATATCGATGTCGCACTGGGTGCTTCCAGCCCGTTCATCGTGGCGGGTTGGCATGACCGCGAGTGGTCGCACAGCGCCGCGCGCATGCGCGAAACCATCGAATGCCTGCGGCCGATCCTGCGTGGCGAACGCGCCGATTACGACGGCCGCTATGTCCACAGCCATGGATTCCGGCTTCGTCACCCGCTGCCGCGCACCCGCGTCGGCGTCGGCCCGTTCGGCCCGACGATGGTGCAAGTCGCTGCGCGGTTCGCCGATGAGGTGGTGCTCAATCTTGCCTCGCCGCAACGTGTCTCGCAAGTGCGCCAACGGATAGATCAGGGTGCCGTCGCGGCAGGACGCACGCCGCCGCACCTCACGGCGTGGGTACCGGTCGCCGTGCGACCCGGCGAGGCCGCGTTGCGCCAGCTCGCCGGTCAGCTGGCGGTCTACCTGGCCCCACCCGGCTACGGCGAGATGTTCTGCGAGCTCGGATTCGCCGAATTCGTCGAGCGCGCCCGCAACGGCGCGCGCCGGTCGGAGTTGGCGGCGGCGATACCTCTCGAGCTGGCCGAGCAGCTGGCCGCGTTAGGTACTCCGGAGCAAGTCGCCGGCCAACTGCGGGCCTACCTGCAAGCCGGCGCCGACACCGTCGCGGTGATACCGGTAACCGCCGAAGACCCTGCGGGTCGGACCGCACTTCAGTGTGCCGCGGATAGTTGTCGAATCACCTCACCAGCTCGGGGAGCCGCCCAATGAACGCTCTGAACACCCAATGCCGGCTGGCGGCGCGTCCAGTGGAATTGCCCAAAGCCAGCGACTGGACGATCGTCGAGGAGCCCAAACCGGTTGCCGCCGACGGTGAATTCGTGGTCAAGGTCGACTACCTGTCGATCGACCCGGCGATGCGCACATGGATGAACGCCGGCCGTAGCTACGTGCCGCCGGTGCAGATCGGCGAGGTGATGCGGGCGCTCGGCGTCGGGCACGTCGTCGAATCACACCACCCCGGATTCGCGGTGGGGGACGAGGTGTCCGGGTTATTCGGTGTTCAGCGCTATGCGCTGTCCAACGGCGCCGAGGTCAACAAGATCGACACCGGCTTAGCGCCGGCAACCGTGCATTTGGGGGTTCTCGGCATCAGTGGTCTGACCGCGTATTTCGGCTTGCTCGACATCGGCAGGCCCGAGCCGGGTCAAACCGTGCTGGTGTCCGGTGCGGCCGGATCGGTGGGCAGCGTCGTGGGGCAAGTCGCGCGGGTCAAAGGATGCCGAGCCGTCGGAATTGCCGGTGGCGAGGACAAATGCCGTTGGCTTGTCGAGGATGTCGGCTTCGACGCGGCGATCGACTACAAGACCGCCGACCTGCGCGCAGAGCTCAAAGCGTACGCACCCGACGGTGTTGACGTCTTTTTCGACAATGTCGGCGGTGCGACGCTGGAGGCCGCGCTGAACCGGCTCGCGCGCGGTGCGCGAATCGTGCTCTGCGGTGCGGTGTCGCAGTACAACGACACCCCGCGGGGGCCGGCCAACTACATGCAGCTGCTGGTCGCTCGCGCCTCCATGACCGGCTTTGTCATCTTCGACTACGCCAATCGCTATCCGGAAGGCATTGCGCAGCTCGCAAAGTGGCTCGACACCGGGGAACTGCGATCGCACGAGCAGATCGAGCACGGCGACATCGGCGACTTTCCGGAAACTCTGCTCAAGCTATTCCGCGGAGAAAACACCGGCAAGCTGATCCTCGCCGTGGAATAGCCTCGCGGGGCCGTCACGTTGAGCCGCGTATGAAATCTTTCACGGAGACCGAACGTCAACAGTTTCTCGCAGCCTTGCATGTCGCCGTATTGTCCGTGGCCGCGACAAACGGCCGTCCGCCGGCCAGTGTCCCGATCTGGTATGACTACACCCCCGGCGGGAACATCCGAGTCAACACCGGGGCGGGTTCACGCAAGGCGAAGCTGATCGAGCAGGCCGGTGTGGTGACGCTGGTCGTCCAGCGTGAGGAGCCGCCGTACCAATACGTGGTGGTCGAGGGCACCGTCGTCGACACGGTTACGCCGGCACCGTTGGATGTGCGTGAAGCCATCGCGATCCGTTATCTCGGTGAAGAAGGTGGCCGCGGATTCGTCAGCGCCATGAAGGACTCGCCCGGCGTCCTGTTCACCATCCGCCCTGACCGTTGGCTCACCGCCGATTTCTCCGGGGACCTCTAAGCTTCGCGCCCGCCGTGTCGCTGCTGCCCGCGACCTCAGTTGACATAAGATGTCCATCTCCGACTTATAGCCCTTAAGCTCGAAAACCCTTAGGGGGCAATTCGAATGGACCTCGACCGTATTACCCACCCGCTACGGCTGGCCAGGGGATCGCACCAGCCTGGATCTGGCAAAGGGTGTGCCATGAACGTCATCTCTTATATCAACGGTGACGAGCAGATCACCGACTTTCCGGCGACTTCCGCACGCCCGCTGGCCTCGTTCGTCCAGTTGTGCAACGACCTGCTGGCCGGGCCCGACGGCTACCTGTCGCCAGAAGACAGCCTCACCGTTCTCGACCTCGGTTGGCTGACGATAGGAACCGCGGACGTTGCCGACGACGTCATGCACATCTGGGTGACCAAACTACTGATCAGTCCGCCGTGGGGCGTCGTGAGGTACGCCGCCGACGCAGCGGCCGAGGCGATCACGGGCCTCGCCGAGCTGCATCGCAGGTTCGCCCCGGGCGACACGCCATCGGTCACCGAGTGGGACCGTGCTGCCCGCGCCGCTCGCGCGGTCAGCGAGACGTCACAGGGCGCTGAACTGTATGCCATCCGCGCCGCATACCAGTCGAGCGCACTGCTTGAGACCGACGACTGGGACACCTTGGATGCCGTCACCGGGAACGCTCTGCGCGCACACCGACTGGCGAACGGGGAAGCTGGAGCCGCCCGGATACTGGAGGTCACCCGCAACGCCATCCGGTCGTGGCGGCGCCTCGGCGGGTTAAGCGTGGTGAGCAACGACCCGATACCGGTTACCGGCGTCAAGCCCCGCAAAGTGGTAGCAGCATAATCAGTTCTGCCGGTGAGCATCTCGCCGGAGCCGGATTGCCCGGCTGATCGCTGACGTCGATGCCAGCGCCGCCATAACCGCAAGAACCACTTGCGAGACGTCAGACCCGACCGTGGTCAGCAACAGCGGTAAGCCAAAGCCGATGTAAGTAAACGCGTAAAACATTCCGGTGAGCGCGCCGCGGACATGCTGCGGCGCCGCGGCTTCCAGGTCGATCAGGCCCTCCCGCAGCGAGAGACCGGACGCGCACCCGAGCACGAGCAACAGCGGCAGGCTCAGTGCCGCCGTCATGGTCGGCGGTGCCAACGCGGTGAATGCGTATCCGACCGCGGCCAGCACTGCGCCGGCAGTGCCTGTCCGCGGACCCCACTTGCCCGCACGGGCGATGACTTGAATTACCCCGCTGGAGCCGTTGACTATCAGCGTGGCTATCCCTGCGGCCAGGGGTGCCGCTAGTCCGGTATGGACCCGAGCGGGAATGGCGACGAATCCCAGTGTCGCCGAGGCGAACACCCACGGTGCCAGCGGCAAGGCCCAACTCAGTGCACGCGTGCTGCCCTGCAGAGATGGCCTCGACTGTTCGGGGCTACGCGGGTCGGCGGGTGCCGCCACATCTGTGCGTTGCACTGCCACGATCGTGACGACCATCGCGGCCACGACGATGGCGCTAGCCACTGCGAACGAGACCCGAATGCCGGGCTCTCCCGCCGCGGCGATCAGGCCCGCGGCGAACGGTCCGATGGCGAAACCGGCGATCATCACCGCACCAGCGGTGGCCGCACCGGCGGAACCCTTCAGGTCGGAAGCCCACGCCGTGCCGGAGGTCATCGCGAGACCCACACCAACTCCGACGATCAAGCGTCCCACCAGCAGTACGTCGGCGTGCTGCGAAACCAGCATCGCGACCGTCCCGACCACAGTGGTCGCCGAACCCGCCAACGCCACTGCCTGGCGCCCAAGCACGTCGGAGGCGCGGCCGCCGATCAGCAAGCCGGGCAGCAAGCCCAGCGCATAGATTCCGAAAGTCCCGTCGATGGTGGCGGCGCTGAGGTGTTGGCGCATGCTGATCACGGGCATTAGCGCGACGAAGTGGTTGGCCACCCATCCGGTTGCGAACAGCACAGCCAACACAGCGCTGAACCGGGTGTTCACACCGGACTCACTGCGCCCCGCCGCCGTGACCAGTGTCGGCGGCGGGCCCATCAGGCTGGTGGACTCACCCGACACGATCCTGATCTCCTCCCGGGGTTAGGTGCGCGAACTAACACGACGACGCCGCCGGACAAGTTATTCCCCCGCGGGGCCGTCGGCCACTCATTTTTCGAGTGCCCACTACAGAGTCACGTCGGCAGGCAGTTCGTCCTTCAGCACCGCTTGAGCGAGCAGGTCGCCGAGCAACGGACCGAATTTCATCAGGTTGGCGCCGACGAACGCGACGACGTGGCCGCGGCGCGCCACCGTCCAGCCGTCACCGCCGGCGTCGAGCCACGGGGCGCGCACTGTGACGCAATCCACGCGAGCCACCGGCGATAGCGACGGGAACAAGGCGCGCACGCTCGCCGGGTCCGGCACCTCCTGCCCGAACGCCCACAATCCGGTGCTGCCGAGCGGCAACCCGTAGCCCTCGGAAGCCGAAAGGCAGGCGGCACCGACCGCGTCGACGCCCTGATAGCTGAATCGGGTATGCGGCGCGAAATCCACGTCGAGCGGACCGAACAGCGCCGGGGTCTGGACACCCGCGCACACCAGCACACGATCGGCATGCAGGACGGTGCCGTCGGTCAGCGTCGTCGCGCCGTCGTCGTCGACCGACTCGACTTCGCCGCGGCGGATCGTGACCCGCCGCGCCAAGGCGGTCAGCGCGCGGCGAATGCGCAGGCTCCCGCCGAGCGGATCGAAAATGCCGCTCTCCCAGGGCGCGGCCACAAAGGGGATCCTTGCGGTGATCTCAGGCCGATCAAGCCAGGAGAAGTCGGCACCGGCGTCGGTCAGCGCCGCCGCGACGTCCTCGCAGCCGTCGACGGTGATGAAGCCCTCCGACCCGAGCAGCCGCCCCGCGCCAAATTCCGCCTCCCAGCGCTGCCAGCCGGCGCGGGCCCGCAGCGCGAGCGTGCATAACTGTGGGCGCCGATGCGCGATACGGAAGATGCGCGCCAGTCCCGCGGACTGCTCGGCGAACGGCTCACCGCGCTCGATCACGACCACCTGTGCGTCGTGTCGCGACAGCTCGTAGGCCGTAGCGAGCCCGCAAATTCCAGCTCCGACGATGACAATCATCTTGTTATGATGCGCCCGTGTCGATCAGCGGAGTTCCGGCCGTGTCCACACCGGCGCCCGGAAAACCCGCACTCTTGTTGGGCGCCTTCGACATAGCGAGCGTCGGCTATGTCGCCGAGGAATTCTTCCTCTCTGGGACGGCGTCGTCCTACGGTCCCGCCGCCGAACTTGGAGCGGACGGCCGATGGAGCGTGACGCCGTCGGGAACCGCGGACTTCACCACCCGGATGGTGGCGTTGACGCCGGCGGATCCGGCCCGGTTCAACGGGACAGTACTCGTTGAGTGGCTCAATGTAAGCGGCGGTATCGATGCTCCGGCGGTCTGGATGATGGCGCATCGCGAAATGGTTCGCGCTGGCTACGCCTATGTCGCGGTGTCGGCCCAGCGCGTCGGTGTCGAGGGTGGCACGAACTTGATGGGCATCGACATGTCGCTGAAAAGCCAAGATCCACAACGGTATGCGGCCCTATGTCATCCTGGTGATGCGTTTGCCTACGATATCTTTTCCCAAGCCGGCCGAATCGTCAGAGACGCACAGCGCACTGGCGTGCTGCGTGAGCTGCGGCCCGAACACGTCGTCGCGCTGGGGGAGTCCCAATCGGCTCTGTTCCTGACGACGTATATCAACGGCGTCGACCCGCTCGCCCGGGTCTACGACGGCTTCTTGGTGCATTCACGATTCGGGCCCGCTGCCCCACTGGACGGCGGCTCGATATTCGACGTGCTGGACAGCAACGCATCACTCGCGGTGGCATTTCGCCCGGACCTCCGCGTTCCGCTGGTCACCATCATCACCGAAACAGATCTCTTCGGTGGTCCGCGCCAGGGCTATTACAGCGCGAGACAGCCTGAAAGCCAACAACTTCGGGTCTGGGAGATTGCTGGAACCGCGCACGCCGACAACTACACGATTCAGGTGGCACCGATCGACTCCGGCTCTGCGGCACTGACCGATATCGTCGCGGCCTACGCGCCGACAAACATGTTGATGGGTCAGCAACTGGATCACTGCATCAATTTCGGGCCGCAGCATCACTACGTGTTGCAGGCGGCGCTATCGCAGTTGCGGCAGTGGGTGCGAACCGGACAGCCGGCGCACAGTGCACCCCCCATTGAGGTCACCGATGCCGACCCGCCCCAGCCCGTCCTCGATGCAAATGGGCTCGCGCGCGGCGGTGTCAGGACGCCGTGGACGGACGTGCCGATCGCCCGGACATCCGGTATCGGCGGCGAGGAGAGCACGATGTCGTCGATCTTCGGCTCCGGCGAACCATTCGATGCCGCCACTGTGCGCCGGTTGTACCCTGGCGGCGCGGCGGACTATCTGGAACGCTTCACTGTCGCGCTGGACTCGGCGATTGACGCGGGGTTCATCTTGGCCGCGGATCGCGAGGAAATCCTGCAGTTGGCCGCCGCCACGTTCCCGCATGCCAACGTCGCTACGCCTGCTGGATGATCGCGCGGCCGCGCCGCGATTTACAGCGGCGCGGCCTCGAGGGTCAAGCTGAACAAGGCGTAGGCCATACAGAACAGAAAGTTCAGCGTGACAAGGACCAAGCCCACAAAGAGCAGCGACCGCGCGCCGCGGCGTTTCAGGCGCTTGAATTTCGCAGACAGCTGTTCACGCCTGAGCCGGCTCGCGATGAACGCGAAGTTGACGTCGGCCACCTCATCAGCTGCGAAGGGCACCCCTGCCAGCATCTGACGCAACCGGTGCGGCGGGGTATCGACGCCGACGCGCGCGAAGCGCCGACTCAGTCGTCGCGCCTGCCTGCGGCTAAGGACCTGATTTCGCAACTGAAACCGCTGCGAGAGTTGCCCACGGTCGTCCCCCCAAGGGTTCGACGGGGTCATCACACGCCGGATTGTATTCGCTTGTGTCCAAGATCCGGACGGTTACGGACGATTGGCTGCCGACAGTTTTCAGCATCTGGTTGCTGACGATGTCGGCGACATCGTGGGATGCTCTCGTGGAAGTTCAGCAGGCTCACACTTGACGCGCGACGCATGCTCGCTGAGTCGGGTCGGTCTGAAAGAGGCGGAAACGGCGGTGACGGACGAGTGGTCTACCCGCGAGGCGAAGCGCTTGCAGGCCCTGCCCCAACCATGACGCAGCAGCTCCGAATCATTAGTTCGCGGCGCCGCACGTAATGGGTGTCTGGCGCTGACCTTGTGACAAATCGCCCCGTGGGCGCACCGACCAACCCCTGTACCGGCCGACTCGGCCGCAGAGTTGACTATTTCCATCATCCGGATCGGGATTCGAACAACTTTCCGTCATTTTCGATGTGTGGCGTCTGTTGACTCTCAAGCTGGCGACCATAGAGCAAGTGAGCTCTGGGCACCTCGTGGTTGCCGATAAGCGCCGCGGCTGCGCCACACGTGCATACCGATCCACTGCCTGGAAGGAAGGTCACCCATGACTGATACAGCCGAAGCGACGTCGATGACCGATACTGCCTTCGATCCGACCGCTGCTCTCAATGACCTGCTTGCCGAGGTGGGGTTATCGGTTGCTGATGCGGGGGGACGGGTGACATTTGTCGGGCAGGATCCGATCATCGAGGCCCGTCACCGGTTGGGCGCGGCGATCGGTATCCCTATGATGGGCAATGCCGTTGCCGCGGCCGCGATGCATCGCCATCGTGGTGGTCCCGGCCAGGATTTGCAGTTGGACTTGCGGCAGGCGGTTCACCATATCAACCCGAGCTTCGCCTGGAAACCCACCTTGGCCGGGGAGTTTCCCTCGATTGCGCTGGTGCTGGACAACCCGTTCGCGCTGATTCCGTACCGCACACGCGACGGGCGCACGGTAATGGCCTCGGCGGTATACCCACATCAGGCGACTAAGTGGTGTCGCTTCCTGGATGTGCCACCCGACTTCGCCAAAGTTGCTGAGGCGTTTGAACATTGGGATGCTTTCGAGTTGGAAGAGGCCGCCAATGGTGCCGGTTTGCCGGCTTGTGTGGCCCGCAGCCCCCAAGAGTGGCTAGCCCATCCACACGGAGCCTTATTGGCCAGCCAGCCCGTCATCGGGCTGACCCGCGTCGGTGACGCCCCGCCGCGTCAACTGGATCCGTCCGATCGACCGTTCGGTGGGGCGCGGGTGCTCTCGTTCACGCACGCCGTAGCCGGGCCGACGGTGGGACGCGTCCTGGCCGAACAGGGCGCCGAAGTGCTGGGCGCTACCCGCCCCAACGATTTCGAACACGACTGGGTTTACTTCGAGGCGAATATCGGGTCTCGTAGCGCCTGGCTCGATTTGACTAAAGAGAACGGCAAGGCCAACGTCGATCGGCTGCTGCGCGATGCACACATTGTGGTCAACAATCACCGCGGTCTCAAGCTCGAGAAACTGGGTATCGATCCTTACGAGCTGGCGCACACCCACCCCGGTCTGGTGCACGTCTCGGTCACCTGCTACGGATCAGCCGGACCCTGGGCGAACCGTGGCGGATTCGACATGAACGGCTCGGCGGCCTCCGGGTTGATGGTGATCGAAGGCGGTCCCGAAAACCCACAGCTGCCACCCACCGGGCTGATCAACGACTTCATCACCGGCTACATGGGCGCCCTCGGCGCCGCCGCCGGGCTGATCAAACAACAAACCGAAGGCGGTAGTTGGCACGTCACTGTCAACCTCACCCGCAACGCAATGTGGTATCAGACGCTTGGCCTAGTCAACCCTGCTGATGCCGGCCGCGACGACGAGCACACCATCGGCGAGCCCGAGGCCTACGAAGCCGAAACCCCGATGGGCCACGTCCACATGCTGGCTCCACCGGTAACCTTCAGCCACACTCCACCACGCTGGCCCGACCCCCTCCTGGTGCCGCGCGGATCCAGCCTTCCCGAATGGTCTAGCGCCAGCAACCTCGCACCGACCTGACGGACGCCGCGATCACATCGCGGGTCCGATGCCGGTCAGCACCTGCTGTTTTCCGGCCGGTTGGCCGCTGCCTGACGCCAGGAGTCATCGCGGCAGCCATCACACAGAGGTAGACGGAGACCGGGTGAACCGGAAACCCGAAATATGAAGGGACGCAGAGCGCGCCCCGAACAACATCAAATCAAAGCTCCTGATTGATTCTGTGAGGAAGGAAAGAACATGTCGTTCGTAACCGCCCAACCGCAACTGCTGACGTCGGCCGCTGGTGACTTGCAGGGCATTGGCTCCGCGATGAATGCTCAGAACGCGGCCGCTGCTGAGCCGACCACTGAGGTGATTCCGGCTGCCGCGGACGATGTTTCGGCGCTGACCGCGATCCAGTTCGCTGCTCACGCCGCCATCTACCAGGTGGTCAGCTCGCAAGCGGCGAGGATCCACGACATGTTCGTGACCACCCTTCAGGCCAGCGCAGGCTCCTATGCGGCCGCCGAGGCCGCTAACGCGGCAGTGATCGGCTGAGGAGTTGTGCGGGAATGGATTTCGCGATCTTACCGCCGGAGGTCAACTCCGGACGCATGTATGTCGGACCGGGCTCGGGGCCGATGATGGCCGCTGCCGGAGCCTGGGATTCGCTTGCCGCTGAGTTGTACTCCACGGCGGCCTCTTACCAGTCGGCGGTCTCCGGGCTTGTCAGCGGCCCGTGGCTGGGACCTTCATCGGTATCCATGGCCGCTGCGGCCGCACCCTATGTGGCATGGATGAGCGCCACCGCAGCACAGGCCGAAGAGGCAGGCGCCCAAGCCAAGGCCGCCGCCGCTGCCTACCAGGCGGCGTTTGCGATGACGGTGCCGCCACCGGTGATCGCGGCTAACCGAACCTTGTTGATGGCGCTGATCGCCACGAACTTTCTGGGCCAAAACACTCCTGCGATCGCAGCCACCGAAGCTCACTATGCGGAAATGTGGGCCCAGGATGTTGCCGCAATGTATGTCTACGCCGGCACCTCGGCGGCAGCGGCTTCGACACTGACACCATTCAGCTCACCACCGCCGACCAGCAACGCCGCGGGCTTGACCGGTCAACTCAGTGCAGTGGGACACGCTGCCGCGACGGCCGCCACTAACAATGGGCTGCAACCATTTTCGGTGTTACAGCAGCTGATCTCTGAGGTGCCTGCGGTGCTACAAGGCCTCGCGTCGCCGACGTCTTCGACGTCTGGGCTGGCATCGCTGGCTAATACGCTGTCGATAATGAATCTGCCACCCATGCTTACGCAGATGGGGACGAGCCCATTGCCGTATTTCGCCAGCGTCGTCGGCGGCAGGCACATGGGCGAGGTTTTGGAGGGATTAAGCAGACTGCCACTCGTGCTGGGCAAAGGCGGGATGGGATCGATCGCGAGAAGCGGACTTGGTCCGGGCGGTTTGGCATCGCTACTCGAAGGCCCTCCGGTATCGGCGGGCGTCGGGCAGGCGTCATCGATCGGCGGCATGTCGATACCCCCCAGCTGGGCGACTGCTGCTCCGGCGGTGAAACTCGCAGCTACTGCGTCGCAAGATGCCAGCATCGACACCGCGCCCACCTCGACTGCGTTAGCGGGCGGCACCTTCGGAAAGTCGCTTTTAGGGACTTTGGCGGGACGCGCTGTCGGAGGTGCTGTTTCGAAGGCCCGCACCTTCGTCCCATCAGGAAAGCCGACCGTCACATGACGGGCAAAAGGAATGTGCTCCATGGTGAAACTGGGTGCAGTGCACCGAAGAGCCGATGAAATCGAGTTAAGGAGCAAAGGATATGCCTACGCGTTTTATGACTGACCCGCACGAGATGCGGTCGATGGCGGGCCGTTTCGATGTGCACGCGCAGACGGTGGAGGACGAGGCCCGCAAGATGTGGGCGTCGAGCCAGAACATCGCCGGTGCCGGCTGGAGTGGCACCGCGCAGATGACGTCGTACGACACCATGGGCCAGATGAACCAGGCGTTTCGCAACATCGTCAACATGCTGCACGGCGTGCGTGACGGGTTGATTCGGGATGCCAACAACTACGAGCAGCAAGAGCAGGCCTCTCAGCAGATCCTGTCGAGCTAACCCAAACCGTCACACGACTTTTAGGAGCACACCCTCATGTCGATCGGCCAAAAGGTGCAGACGGCCGGCAACAACATGAACTCCACCGACAGCGCCGTCGGCGGCAGCTGGGCCTGACACCCCGGCGGGTGATAGGCCTCGACAACGGCGACCTCGGCGACGCCGGATAGCAGCGAAATCTGCTGGTAAGTCTTAATCCACGCCGGACGCGTCCCAAGCGCGGGCGAATGCTGCGGCGTCCGGTGTCGCTGGTGACGATGCCGCAGGAGTACGCGGCGACACCCTGGATACGACCAGCGTCAACACTGTTCCCGCGACGATCCAGATGACCAGGACGATCAGAGCCGTGTCTCTTCGGATTCGTTGCCCGCCGCCGCCCCGGAGTCGCCAAAGAGAGCGAAAGCCCGATTGCGCACGTGGTCCATCAAATTCGGATTGACCGCATCTGCGAATGCGGCGAACTGGCCGAACGGTGGACTCACGTAGCGTGGCCGGTGCACGATCGCGTCGGCTAGCGCCCCGGCAGCCTGCTCCGGTGTCAACACCGGAAACCGGTCATAGATCTTCGTCGGGCTGATCATCGGGGTTCGTACCAGCGGCATGTGCACCGTGGTGAATCTGACGCCTTCGGCGATGGTTTCGGTTTGCAGGGAGTCGCAAAGCGTCTCCAGGGCAGCCTTGCTCGCGATATAGGCCCCGAACCGCGGCGCGCGTGTCTGCACGCCAGCCGAGGACACGTTGATGATCTGGCCGAAACCCCGTTCCCGCATGCCCGGGACTAGCTTCAGCATGAGTTGCACCGCACCGAAGTAATTCAGCTGCATGGTGCGTTGGTAGTCGTGTATGCGGTCGTATGACAGCTCTAGCGAGCGCCGGATCGACCGGCCCGCGTTGTTGATCAGGATGTCTACCCGGCCCAGCTCGGAAAGCACCCGGTCGGCCAGAACGGCGATCGCATCCATGTCCGACAGATCGCAGGTGTACACATGCGCGATGCCCCCGGCTGTGCGGATCTCATCGGCGACCGTTTCAAGGTTTTCGCGCGTGCGCGCGACGAGTGCCACCTCGCCGCCCGAGTCGCCGATCTTTTTCGCGACCGCTGCGCCGATGCCGGATGATGCGCCGGTGATGAGAATGATCTTGCCGTCGACAGCGTCGTTGAGTGTGCTGCCTTGGACCGCGTCGACCAGGTTGCGCAGATAAAACGGCCGATATCTGCCCGCGGCGTTTGGGGTGTTGATCATGCTGGACAACGTGGCGAGGGGTCTTTCAATCAGGTCGAAAAGGTCCGCGAGTCTCATGAGGGCATACCAGCAATCGACGCCGCGACATCATTAGGCGCTGTGCCCGTCGTAAACGATGTTGCATCGGTCATCGACAGCCTCCTGAATGTGGAAGTCGCGGGCTTGGCGTTTCGGCTCCAATATCGGGGTGGACGTAAGCCCGCCGCCGAAATCGAAGGAAACCGATCTAAACAAGGCCTAGGGCGAGGGAAATCGTCGGCAAATGATCGCTATACGAAGCTCCTGCGAGCACCGCGTCCTGGTGTCTGGTGTTCTTTGGTGGCCGGGTGCGGCAGCCCACGGAGGCTGCGACTTTGGGGCGCGGCTTTTAAGGCAGGCCAGGATAAAATAGCGGCGGCATTAAAGGCGCACGTAAAAGCTTCCGAACGAGTGACAATTGTCGCTGTGGGCGATGTTGTAGACGAGCTGGATATTGCCTTATTGGACGGGCTTCACGTCAATCCGCAGGTGAGCTTCGAAGAACTCGGCAAGGTGCTCGACGTGTCGCCGGTGACCGCGGCACGCCGGTGGCGTCGTCTGGTATCTACGGGCCGGGCTTGGGTATCCTCGGCTCCCGGACCACGATTACCAATGAAGGCAGCGCTGTTTGAGGCCGAGTGCGAACCCGGCGCTGCGCCGTCGGTGGCTAACCAGTTCGCTTTGAGACCACAGGTTTTCAGCGTCAATATCACCACGGGCAAAGATAACCTCTACGCGCTGCTGGTTGCCGCTGACCAACCGCTACTGTCGGCATTGCTCGTCGACACGCTTCCCGCAACCGCGGGAATCCGCCGGGTGCAGTCCGCACTGATCACCCAGTTGTTCAGCGGCACCCGCTGGCGGCTGGGTGGGCTCAGTTCCGGCCAGGTCCGTGCCGTGACACATGACCCGGCCCAAACCAGCGAGGTGCACGAGTTCGACGAGTTTGACCGCGACTTGTTCCTGGCCCTACAGCGCGACGCGCGGCTTAGCTTCCGCGATATAGCCGCGGCGGTCGGGCGGTCGGAGCCCACAGTGCGACGCCGGGTGGGGCTGTTGACCCGTTCGGGATTGCTGGCCTTTCGCACCGATTTTGCACGCGTGGAAGCCGGCTGGCTGACTGGCGTGACGCTCAAGCTGCGGGTGACCGGGTCAGCGGCGGCTGCGGTGGGACGCACACTCGTGCACTACCCGGAGACCCGATTCTGCGTGGCGATCATCGGCGGCGGGCCGGCCAACCTGTTCGTCACAATGCAATTACACAAGGTGTCCGACCTCGATCCTGTGATTCATCGACTGTTAGCCGAATACCCCGGCGTGGCAGTGCTTGACACGCGCGTGGTGTTGCGGTCCGTCAAGTCTTGGGGACGGCTCCTCGGGCCTGACGGCCGCGCGCAGCAGGTCGTTCCGGTCGACCTGTGGGCGCCGGTCGGATAGCCGAAGAGCTTGCCAGCGAGAAGAATTCGGCTATGGCCTCGGCGGCGACAAGATCACCGGTGGTCGGGCCCATGAACCACTGCGCGGGTCGGCGGTATGGATTCGGTATGACGTGTCCGCCGCCGGCGATGGCGTAGAACCGCACCGGTGCGGCACCGTCGGCGCTGTAGTCGTGACGGGTAACTGCAGTGGGTTTGCCGGGGTCGCCGATGTGCAGCAATCGCGTGGCTCGAGGCTGGGTGGTGATCCCGTTACGCGCTGCGAAGTAGGCGGCAGTCGCCGGCGCGGACCTGTGCTCTCCCCGCGCCAGATGCCCGTGGACGGTCACCAGGCCGCCATCGAATGGGGCTAGCGGATCGGCGGTGCCGTGCATGGTGATCACGGGCAGCTGGCCTTCCGCGTCACGGTCGATGTTCATGTTGTCAGGGGCAGGCACAGTACTGCTGATGACGGCCGCCCCCGCCAGCAGCTCGGGCACTTCATGGATGAGCCGAATCACCATCTGCCCGCCGAGCGAGAAGCCGACCACGTACACCCGCTGCGCATCGCTCCCACGGGCCACCATATGCGCGATGAGCGTTCGAAAGAATCCGACGTCGTCCACCTTCTTGGTCTTCTTTGACGCCATCACTGCTTTGCGCGCTCCGTTCCAATCGCGTCGCAGCGCCTCGGGATAGACAACAACTGCTTTCCCGTCTGCCGCGTACTGGTCGAAAGTGAACCCAGCGAAGCCGCGAATGGAACGCGCGGTCTGCAAAGTTCCATGACACACCAACACGAGCGGCTGTGGCGCGGTCGCTGTTTGTAGGCCGCGGACCACAATGAATGAGCGGCGCCTGCCCTGAAATGTCAGCGATTCGCGCTGCGCAGCCACAACCGGGCGAGGTGATTTCATGCATACGAGTCTGAAGCCCAGTCGCTGCCGCACGTTCGTCGTGACGGAAAGCGTCTAAGCCGGCCTGGATCCGACGGAAATCGACGGACCGGCGGCGATTACTTCCAGGTCACCGTGCAAGATGACGATGTGCACCGCAAACGCGTCGTCGTCGCGGGACTGGGGGACGTCGGTATCCTCACCGCGATTCGTCTCTCCAAGTACGCCGATGTCGTCGGTATCTCGGTCAAACCCGGACTGGTCAGCGGCCAAGAGCTCGGCGTCCGGCTGGCCCGCCCTCGCGATTGGGCCCGCGATTATTGGGTCCCCTTCGACAGGTACCGACGGCTGGATCGGGTGCAGATCATCCAGGGCACGCTGACCGGTCTCGACCTGGCCGCCCGAACCGTGTCAGGTCGGCGCGACGACGGCGCAACGTTCGCCGAGGAGTACGACGCGCTGGTCATCTGCACCGGAGTCAGCAACGGTTTCTGGCGCCGGCCGACCATGCAGTCGGCCGCGGAAATCGCCGCCGACCTCAGCGCTGCACATGACCGGATGGCTGCGGCCCACTCGGTGATCGTCGTGGGCGGCGGTGCGGCGGCGGTCACCAGCGCTGTCAATCTGGCAACCACCTGGCCCGACAAACGAATCGACCTGTACTTTCCCGGCGACCGGGCCCTGGGCGACTACCACCCGCGGATTTGGCAACGCATCCACGGCCGGCTGATCGATCTCGGCGTGGGCCTGCATCCTGGGCATCGCGCCGCGCTGGAGCACGGCTTTGTCGGCGACGAGATCACCAGCGGTCCGGTCCACTGGAGCACGGGGCAACCCCCGGCTTCGGCCGAGGCGGTGCTGTGGGCGATTGGGCGGGTTCGACCCAACACCGACTGGCTGCCCCCGGAGCTGCTCGACGAGCACGGCTTCGTCCGCGTGACACCTGAGCTCCGAGTGCCCGGCCACCAGGATGTATTCGCGGTTGGGGATGTCGCTGCCAGCGACCCGCTGCGCAGCTCCGCGCGCAACCGCGGAGATGCCTTGGTGGCGCACAACGTCCGTGCAGAGCTTACTGGCGGACGTACCCGCACCTATCGCGCGCCGGGTCGGCGCTGGGGTTCGCTGCTGGGTATCCAGCGCAACGGTTTGGAAGTATTTCTCCCAACCGGGCAGGCCTTCCGCTTGCCGTCATGGTCGGTGGAACGCATCGTCATGCCGGTGGTCGTGCGGCGGGGCATGTACGGCGGGGTGCGCGAAAACCACCCTCTGGCGCGATGAGCCGTGATCAGCCGCGTTTGGCCCGCACCCATTGGAAAGTGCCGATGGTCTTGGTCCGCACGCTGACGAAACCGTGCTCCTCGAGGAAGTCGGCGATTTCGTCTTCGCCGAATACATAAGCCCCGCCGTTGGGCAGCTTCCGCCAGAGCTCCGGAGCGCTCCGGACGATGGGCACCATTACCGCCAGACGTCCGCCGGGTCGCAGCACCCGGGCGATCTCGGCCAGCGCGGCGAAAGGATCTGGTATCAGCTGCAATACGGCGATCGAGACGACGGCATCGACGGTCTGATCGCGTAGCGGCAGACGTTGGGCGTCGGCGCGCAAGAAGCCGACCTGCGGGCCGGCCTCGGCGCGCACCGCGCGCGCCAGCATCGGCTTGGAGATGTCGACCCCGAGTGCGAGCCCGTCGGGCCCCGCGGCTTCAGCGAGCGACGCGGTCACCGAACCAGGACCCGACCCGACATCCAGGGCGATCCCGCCCGGTGGGATGTTCAACCACTCGATCGGGTGCTGCAGCGAGGAGAGGAACCTGCGTGACAGGGCCTGCGCGTTGTCGTACAGCATCGACCCGATCGACGACGCCCATACCGCCTGGATGGGACCGGTGTTCTTGGCCGGGCCCTCGTCGTCGGCTGCTGAACTGCCCAGCAGGTCGAGGTAGCCGTTGCTCGTGTCCGGTTCGGCAGGCGGATCGGTGAGCAGGTCCAACGCCCGCTCCAGGGCAGGAGACAACGTCGTGTCAACGGTGGTCATGTATGCCACTCCTCGATGAAATGTCAAGTTCTACAGGCGTTTACGAAACCGATGCCTCAACTTTTCGACGGCTCGTTTTCTGTTCGCAGCCTACGCCGGGAGGCCGGACGCTTCCAGTTCGAGACGCAAGTGGCGTCCATTCCGGGCCCGATGGGCGAGCTCTTCCGTCCGATCGGTGATGCGCAGTGCGGTGGCAACGCTAATGTCACTCTCCGTGACTACAGCGTGGTCGCCGAGCCGACTCGGCAACCTGACGAGCAAACGAATCATCGTGACCGGGGCAACCAACGGGGTGGGCCTCGGCACCGCGCGCCTGCTCGCACGCGCGGGTGCACACGTCATCTTGGCCGTCCGCAACACAGAACTTGGTAAGCAGCGAGCCGCTGAGATCGGCGGCTCCACATCGATCGCCAAACTCGATCTCGCCGACCTGTCCTCAGTGCGCGCGTTCCCCGACCTGCTCGACGGCTTGTTTGATGACGGGGTCGACATCTTGATCAACAATGCGGGGGCAGTCGTGCAGCACCGCACCGACACTGTGGACGGCTTTGAAATGACAATGGGCACAAACTTTTTAGGCCCGTTCGCGTTGACCAACCTGCTGTTTGGGCGAGTGCGATCGCAGATCATCAACGTCGGATCCGACGCCCACAAATCGGCCAACCTGCGCCTCGACGACATGCACCTGCGCTCGCATAAATGGGCGGCGTATCCGGCGTATGCGCGCTCCAAACTTGCGGTGATGCTCTGGGGCCTCGAACTCGACCGCCGGTTGCGGGTGGCAGGCTCACCGGTGACAACCCAGCTCACGCACCCCGGTTGGGTGTCGTCCAATCTCTCCAACGTGTCCGATAAACCAGTGATGGCGGGATTTCATCGAGTGGTTGAGGCGTTGGCGAAAAGGTTCGGCAACGACATTGAAGAAGGCGCTGCGCCGACACTCTATTGCATCAGCGAACCGATTCCGCCCGGCAGCTATGTGGGCATCGACGGCCGCCTCGGGCTGAAGGGTGGGCCGGTTTTGACCGGCCGATCCGCAGTCGCGTGTGATTACGAAGCTGCGGCGAAAGTATTCGAGTTCGGCGAAAAGGAAACCGGGACAAGCCTTCCGGTGTAGCTATGTCGGTGTGGCGAAAATTCCCACCGCGTCCCCGCCGACCGACACGCCAGCAGGGCCGATATGTTCGATCAGCCGGGAGCGGAGTTCGGCGGCCTTATCCGCGGCGAGTATCAATTGGTGGGAGAACGTGAAGGCGATGTCGACCCATTGCTGTGCGGAATAGTGCAGGTCGTGTGGATATTTTCGTTGGGTGACAGTGAACCCGGCGGCGGTGATCATGTCGACGACCGCGTTGGGATTGCCGTCGCCCCTGTGGGTTTCGACGTCCATGTAATCCCGGTAGATCGCTTCGAAGTCAGCGCGTGTTGGGTTGGTCGGCCGCAGCCGGTTCCAGATCAGTGCGAGCTTCCCGCCGTCGTTGAGGATCCCGCGTACTTTCGGCAGTGCCACCGCGGGATCGACCCAGTGGAACGACGCGGCGAAAACGACGCGGTCGAATCGACGGCCCGCGGGCTCCCAGTCCTCGAAGGTCGCGAGTTCAATGGGGATGCCTTTCGCCTGCGCGACGGCGGCCATGCGGGTGTCGGGTTCGACGGCCAGGACGTCGGCGCCGCGCTCGATCATCTGCATCGAGGCAATTCCGGTGCCGGCGCCCGCCTCGAGGACACGAGGAGCGCCGGGCGCAAGCACGTCGTCGATCAGTTGATCGGGGTAGCGCGGTCGATGGGTGTCGTAGTTGTGCGCCGCACCACCAAATGAGTTGGCGCGCTCGCGATTAGTGAATAGGTTCAACCGCGGTGGCATGCCGCCGAGCGTATGCGGGTAACTTATGCCCCCGCTGTGAAGTGACGGTCGAGCTGCTCACTACCGCTTGACGGTCGCGAGCGCTCGCTCTAGAGCGCACACGCGCCATTGGCCCGGCACACCCTTCAGCTGGTGCTCGCCGCGGTCAGCGAACCGGTGGCGGGAACCGGTGACGATGTCGCGTACGGTCGACGACACCAGCACCTCACTGGGCCCGGCCAGCGCGGCGACGCGTGCGCCGATGTGCACGGCCATCCCGGCGACATCGTCACCGCGGACTTCGACCTCTCCGGCGTGGATCCCCACCCGAATTTCGATGCCCAGCACCCGGATCGCGTCGATAAGGGAGTCGGCGCACGCGATCGCAGCGCTCGGGCTGGGGAAGGACGCGACGAATCCGTCACCGGCGGTGTTGACTTCGAAGCCGCCGAACCGTTCGAGTTCGTGACGCACGATGGTGTCGTGGTTGTCCAGCAGGTCCCGCCACCGGCCGTCGCCGAGCCGGGCGGCGCGTTCGGTCGAGCCGACGATGTCGGTGAACATGATCGTGGTGAGCACTCGCTCTGCGCCGAAGCCGCCTCGCACGCCGGTGACGAACTCCTCGATCTCGTCGAGCATCGGCGCGGTGTCGCCGACCCAGTACAGAGCGTCGGCGCCCGGTAGCTCGACGTAGCGTGCGCCGGCGATGTGCTCGGCGATGTAACGGCCGTTGTCGCTTGGACAGAAATCACAGCTTTCGCGGTGCACGACGAGCGTCGGCGCGGTGATCCGCGCCAGCGTGTCACGAACATCGCAATGCCTGACGGTCAGGATGATGGCGCGGGCCATGCTGGGTGAGGCGGCCCGGTTTCCGGCCATGTCCCACCACGAGCGGAATGCATTGTCGTCGACCATGCTGGGCGCGATGAAACCGAGCATGTCGAAGCCCTGGTCAACGGCGTCCGGCTCCATCGCCACCGTCGTGTAGGGGTCTTCCTCGACGATTTCGAACCCCATCGGGTAGTCGGGTGCGCGAAGGGTCCGGGCCGCGCCGTTGACGATCACCAGGTTGCCCACCCGCTCGGGATAGTCGGCCGCGAGAACGAGTCCGGTCATCGAGGCGAACCCGGGCGCGAAGATCGTCGCCCGCTCACAGCCGATCGTATCCATCACCGCGATGGCGTCTTTTGCCCAGAACTTCGGCCCGATCACGTCCTGCGAAACGCGCGACGACATGCCCACCCCACGCTGGTCGAGCCGGACCACCCGGCTGAAGGACGCCAGCCGCCGGTGAAAGCGGTACATTGACGGCTCGGCGTCGATCGTGTCGATCGGGATGGACGGCCCCGGCAGCACCAGCATGTCGGTCGGCCCATCGCCTAATACCTGGTAGGCGATGTCGACCTCGCTACAACTGGCATAGCGAGTCCGCGGAAACTGCGCCACCGTTACAGGTTAGTTCAGCAGACCGACATGATTATCAGGTCGCCACGGGTATGGACGTGGCCGGGCGGCGACGGGAAGAACTGGAGGAAGCCATGCAGATGACGGGCAACACCATTCTGGTGACCGGAGGTGGCAGCGGGATTGGCCGTGGCCTGGCCGAGTCATTTCACCAGTTGGGCAACAAGGTCATCATCGCGGGCCGACGGCTCGAACCGCTTCGGGCGGTGGTCGAGGCCAACCCGGGCATCCAGTACCTGTCGTTGGATCAGGGCGACGCCGCCCACATCCGGCGATTCGCGATCGAGCTCTCCGACAACTATCCGGAGCTCAACGTCCTGGTCAACAACGCGGGCATTCAGCGCGTCGAGGACCTAAAGAGTGGTAGCCCCGGTACGGCCGAGTTAAGCGTCGCCATCAATCTGCTGGGTCCCATCCGGCTCACCGCGGCACTGCTGCACTTGCTGCTGGGCAAGCCACACGCGGCAATCCTCAACGTCACGTCGGGGCTGGCGTTCATGCCGAGCGCGCTCACGCCGACGTACTGTGCCAGCAAGGCAGCGCTGCACTCCTACACCCAGTCGCTGCGGTATCAATTGCGCGAGACCGCGGTCCAGGTCATCGAAATCATTCCGCCGATGGTGCAGACCGGCTTGCAGGGCGACCGCGGGTTCGACCCCAGGGCAATGCCGGTGGATGAGTACATCAGCGAGACCATGGCGCTGTTGCAATCCCAGCCGGACGCGGAGGAGATCATCGTGGACCGGGTCAAGGGGTTCCGGTTCGCCGAGCGAGACGGGAGATACGACGAGGTCTACCCCGCGTTCAATGAGAACATGACCGCGGCGTTGCGCAAGTGAGGGAGGACCGCGATGCGGGTGTTGATGGTGGGGGCAACCGGTCGTCATGCGCACTGGGTATTGCGTGAGCTGACCCGGCGTGGTGTTGCGGTGCGCGCCTTGGTGCGTAATCAACAGCGCGCAGACGTGGCCCGTCACAACGGCGCCGCCGAGGTGGCGATCGGGGACCTCACTGAGCCGGCCAGCCTTTCCGGCGCGGTCGCGGGGATGGACGGGGTCTTCCACATCGGCCCCGCGCATGCGGCCAGGGAAGCGGAGATGGGACTTGCCATGGTCGACGCCGCCCGGGCGGCCGGGGTGCGAAAGTTCGTGTTCTCCGGGGTTATTCACCCGTCGATCTCGGCGATGACGAACCACGGCGCCGCGAAACTTCCGGTGGAAGAGGCGCTCTACAGCTCGGATCTGGACTTCACGGTGCTGCAGCCGGCGCGGTTCATGCAAAATTTCGAGCGACCGTGGAACGACGTCGTCGAGCACGACCGGCTGGCCCAGCCTTACTCGCTGTCGGCGAAGATGTGTTCGGTGGACTACCGCGACGTCGCGGAGGTCGCGGCGATGGCGATGACCGGTGACGAGCTCAGCTATGGCACATTCGAATTGAGCGCGCCGGGAATGCAGGACACCTACCAGACCGCCGAGCTCATCAGCGAAGTCCTCGGGCGAACGATCACCGCGGTGCAGACACCGTTGGATCAGTTCGCTGCGCAATTGCCCGAAGGACCTTTTCGGGATGGCATGACCCGCATGATGGCCCACTATGACAGGCATGGTTTACCCGGCGGCAATTCGCTGGTGCTGCGCTCGATCCTCGGCCGCGAGCCGCGATCGATGAAGGACTACTTCCGCGAGCTGGCGGCCAGCTGAAAATCGGTCAGTCGCGAATAAAGCCCTTGTTGCGCATCAGGAAATCGGCCAGAAACCCGTCATGCGGGATTTCGGGTGCCCCGTAATAGGTCGGGTGGTGGCCGCGGTATACGTTGGCGATGGTCGGCTCGACGAGCAGAGCATCGATCAGATCGGCGTCGTTGGTGATCGCGTTGATCACCAACGAATGCCGCAGCGGCGCAATGCCGTCGGAGCGCGACCACGGTGAGACCCAGACACACGGGAACGGCAGTTCGATGTTGAGCTTGGTGATGTCGGGTTTGGCCAGCAGATGCACAGCCGGGCGCAACGCCGCGCACCCGTCGGTCAGCGTGGCGACCACCTTATCCGCGCCGAGCACCGGCGTGGTCCCCGCGGCCACCCTCGCCAGGTAGTCTGCCAAAGCTATTGCCTGCTTGATGTTTTGGGTCGGCAGAATGGCGTGCTCATTCTCGGTGGGCAGCACAGGAATCGCGGATAGCTGTTCGCCGATCGCGTAGGCCAGCGGGGTGGGATCGCCCTCGTACAGCACGGCGGTGGTGTTGACGCACGCGATGCCGCCCAGGTTGGCGATCGAGTCGGTGATCACGTCGAGATAGTCGCGCCAGTCCTGGTCGGCGGTGATGAGGATTTTGGCCCGGCCAGGGCCGTTGACCAACACCGTCGGGTCGTTGGCGTACCGGTCGACCACGTCTTGACTGCCATACACCATGGCGAGATCGGCCGCGCGGGTGATCTCGTCGGCCCCGCGATGATCAGTGGGCAGGTACACGGCGTCCTCCGGGCGAAATCCCGCTTCCCTCAGTGCATGAACCAACCGGTGCGCGGTGAGCGGCTCGCGGCGTGACGGGCGAACCGCCACCCGGTATCCCAGCGCGAGCGCCTGCGGCCACAGCCCGTGCACACCCGGGCCGTTTCCGGAGGCCAGCACCCCGAACACTTCCCCGCGCCGCACCCACACCGCAGCACCGTCGCGGGTGCGCTCATCGCGCCAATCAAGCACCGCGCCCGTCGGCCGGGTCTGCTGGACCACGCTGACTGCCGAGGCGACCCCGTCGGCGACGCCGCGCGCTGCCGAACGTGTCACCGCGATCGGGACTCCGGAAATACGGCTGGCCAAATCGGCGTAGCTGTCGAAGTCGAGCCCGTCGATCACCCCGGTGGCGAAAGTTTCGGCGGCTTTGGCCAACGCGGTCTCGCGTTGACCCGCGGGCAGCGGCGGGGTGTTGCGTTGAGCGTTGAGGGAGCGCGAAACATAAAGCGGGGGAACCAGACTGAGCTCAGCAACTGCGGCGCCGGCAGTGGTGGTGACGATTTCACGGTTGCGGGTCTGGTATACGCCACCCGGACCGAGCGCATCGATGCGCATCAGTAGACACCTTCGATGACCGGCTCGCCTTCGAAAGCTGCAACGGGCTGTACCTCGCTGAGTGAATCGCCGACTTGGCCCTCGGGTCCCGGCAGCCTGATCGCGCTGTCCCGCTCCAGGTTGTTCGGCAAGAACATGCCCTTGCTGAGGTGGTTCATCACAACCTGCCCGCGTTGCCCGTAGGGCACTTCGACGCCGGTGTCGGGGTCGACCACAGAGAAGACGACATAGGGTGTGCGCGGGTCGAAGACAAACGGCTCGCCGTCGCCGGTCCGGCGAGTCATCGCCTGGGAAAGAATCATGGTGCTGCCGAACACCATGGTGATGGTCGTGTCCGGGAAGATCTCCCGGAGCAAGTCGAGCGTATCGACGTCGACATGGGCGCCGCTGAGCAGTGTGAAACGGACCTTGTCGTTCACCAGGTTCGCCACCTGATCGTTGCGGGCGATGGCCTCGAGCAGCGGGGGAGTGGTGTGCAGGTTCGCCACGTCCTGAGTTTGAAGAACGTGGACGGTCTGCTCGATGAGATGGTCGACGTACGCCGACACCTCGGCGGTGGCATTACGGGCGGCAATCTTCTTGACCCAGCGAGGATCCAGGTCGATCGCGTGAAAAACGGAGCCGAGCCGCTGCGACACCAGCCGCGAAAAGTAGCCCACCCCGTGCGGGCCACTCGGCATCATGCACACGAAGCCACGGCCCGGTAGAAAACCCCCGTTGGCGAAGTCCTCGGTTTGCCATTGGATGACCTGCTCGATCCAATCTGGCAGCTGCACAGTCCTTTTCGGCGCACCGGTAGTGCCGCCGGACTCGAAAATCTGCGGCAGCGGCGGCGGGGACCCGTATCCGCGCGGGATCAGATCTTCAATCGGCACGTTGCGCAGCTCGTTCAGCAAGTTGGGGAACAGGCGCAAATCGGCAAACGTGTTGACATCGGTCAGCGGGTTGAAGTTCAGCGTGCGCGCCGCCCGCAACCAGAACGTGCAGCCAGTGTCCTCGCCGAAGTGCCAGGCGATCGCGCTGCGGAGGTACGCCTCCGCGTCGTCGACCCGTGCCGAGCGCGGCACATCCAGCAGCGAGAGATCGATATCGGCCATATCACCGATCATGTCGCAGCCCAGATCGCTCGGGCAATCGACAGGCGGCCAATCCGATTCACCGTGAAGGCCTTTCGTACGCCGTTAACCGGGCATACCAGCACAATTAGTCGGCCCGTCACCTCGCGGCTGTGAGTGTCCTGGGAGCTGCTGACCGGCCGCAGCGTGGTGACCGGACCTTTTTCGTGATCAAGCCGGTGCCCGGCGGGGTATAGAGAGACCAGAGGATCACCAACCCCGACCCGGAAGAGGCAGTCGCCAGATGAATGTGGCAGCGAAAGCCATCGACCTGCTCGCCAACCCGGCGCGGGTCTCGAATTTAGACAAGCTGCGCAGCGTGATTTCCGGCAAGACCGTGCTGGTGACCGGAGCGTCCTTCGGTGTCGGCGAGGCGACGGCCCGCAAGGTTGCCGCGGCAGGAGCCACGGTCCTGCTTGTCGCGCGTTCGGCGGACAGGCTGCAAGAGCTGTCGGCGTCGATTAATGCCGGCGGCGGACAAGCGGTCGCCTATCCCACCGACCTGACCGATGAGGCCGCCGTCTCCGAGTTGACGAAGAAGATCGGCGAAGAGCACGGCGCGCTGGACATCCTGGTGAGCAATGCGGGTAAGTCGCTCCGTCGCTCGCTGCACGACCAGTACGACCGGCCACACGACTTTCAACGCACCATCGGCATCAACTACCTTGGGCCGATCCAGCTGCTGCTGGGTGTCCTGCCCGCCATGCGTGAGCGAGGCCGCGGGCACATCGTCAACGTCTCGAGCGTGGCCGTGCGCGTCCCGCCTGGTCCGCAGTGGGGTGTCTATCAGGCATCCAAGGGGGCCTTCGACCGCTGGCTGCGCAGCGTGGCGCCGGAGTTACACGCTGACGGCGTCGACGTCACCTCTGTCTACTTCGCGCTCGTCCGCACCAGGATGATCGAGCCCACACCGATTCTGGGCAAACTGCCGGGGCTAGATCCCGACGGCGCCGCCGACGTCATCGCGAAAGCGATCATCCAAAAACCGCGGACTATCGCGCCGCCGTGGGTGGCGCCGGTCGAGCTTGCCTCGGTGCTGTTGGCCGGCCCCGCGGACCGTGCCGCCCGGATCTGGTACCGCCGGTTCTTCAAAGATTCCCCGGCCGGCTGAAGGCCCAGCCTCATGGCCGAAAGGGTGACCACGACCGCAGCGCGGGCATTGCTGCGCTCTGGGCTACTCAGGCCGCCGGCTCCGATTCCGCTGGTCCGACTACTCGGCGAAGTGCGTAAAGGCGGCACCAATCCCTATGTGCTGCTGGCCGTCGCGGCGGCTCGCTGGCCCGACCGGACTGCGATCGTCGACGACGACGGCGCCTTGAGCTACCGGCAGTTGCGGTCGGAGACAGACGGCCTCGCTCGTCAGCTGCTGGGCGGGGGCGTCGGACCGGGCCAGGCGGTGGGGATCATGTGCCGCAACGGGCGCGGCTTTGTGCGGGCAGTATTCGCGACTGCACTGGCCGGCGCCGATGTCGTACTGGTCAATACCGATTTCCAGTCCGACGCGCTGGCGGCCGCGTTAAGTGCACATCGGATTGAAACGGTCGTCTGCGACACCGAATTCGCTGATAGGGTGCATGTCGCCGACAACACGGTGACGGTCGTCGACGCCGCGACAACGAAAGCGCTCCACAGCGATCGGCGACCCAAAGTGGCGGCAGCCGGCCGGATCGTTCTGCTTACATCAGGCACCACCGGCAAACCGAAAGGCGTGCCCCGCACACCACGCATACGGTCAGCCGTGGGCGTCTGGGTGACCATCCTGGATCGCACCGGGCTGCATACCGGCTCGCGAATCTCGGTGGCAATGCCGATGTTTCACGGTTTGGGGCTGGGCATGCTGATGTTCGCCCTCGGCCTTGGCGGCACAGTACTCACTCATCGCCGTTTCGATGCCGAAATGGCACTCGCGCAAGCTTCGCTGCATCGCGCCGACGCGTTTACCGCGGTGCCCGTCGTGTTGGCCCGTATCCTGGACCTACCCGAGGCTGTGCGCGCGCGAAACCCGACGCCGGCGCTGCGGGTCGTGATGTCCAGCGGGGATCGCCTGGACCCCGCTCTCGCGCAACGGTTTATGGACGCCTACGGCGACATCCTTTACAACGGATACGGCTCTACGGAGGTCGGGATCGGGGCGCTGGCGACGCCGGCCGACTTGCTGGAGGCCCCGGAAACAGTCGGCAAGCCAGTCGCCGGCTGTCCAGTGCGGATCTTCGACGACAACGACGACCCCGTCGGACCGCACATCACAGGGCGAGTATTCGTCGGCGGCGATCTGGCGTCTGAGGGGTACACCGGCGGCGGTGGCAAAGCCGTTGTCAACGACATGACCAGCACCGGCGACATGGGCTATCTGGATGACTCGGGCCGGCTGTTCATCGTTGGCCGCGAAGACGACATGATCATTTCCGGCGGAGAGAACGTCTATCCGCGTGCGGTGGAAAACGCGCTAGCAGAGCATCCAGACGTTGCCGACAACGCGGTCGTCGGCGTGACCGACGAGCGGTTCGGTCACCGGCTGGCTGCTTACGTAGTGCCGCGCTCAGGCTCCGACGTAGATGAGGAAGAGCTGCGAGAGTATTTGCAGCACAAGGTCTCTCGATTCGAACAGCCGCGTGATATTCACTTTTTGCCTAGCTTGCCGCGAAATCCGGCCGGCAAGGTGTTGCGAAAGGAGCTGCCCGACTGAGCCACGATTCAGCGCTGGAACGGCCGCCATTCGCCTTCCGGCTGCGCTAGACGGTCGGCGATCACCGACAGCGTTTCCAGGTTGTGGCCGTATCCGAGGTGGCTGCTGCGCACTTCAATGTTTTCAGTCTCCGGAGCGGGCAAGCTCATGCAGCACTGCCACGCGACGATGCCGTCGCTTTTGCTGTAAATGCATGTCGTCGGAACCGACAACGGTTGGGCCCGGCGCGCCAGCGCGGATTCGGAGACGGCCTCGGTCGCGCCGGCGCCGCGGTTGACCAGCCGCCACACCCGCCACGCGGTGCTGGCCTGATGGTTGCCGCGGAACGGGGATCCCAACGTGATCACCGAGCGGACATCATCGGGCAAGGCGCGCGCGAGTTCACGCGCATAGATGCCGCCGGCGCTCCAACCGATGAGGCTGACGCGGTGTCCGCCCGTTCGTTGTCGAATGTGGTGCAGTCGCGCGGGCAGTGCCTCCTTCATGCTGGGCCGGTAGCCCATGTTGTAGCCCAAGCCCCAGTCGTAGACCCGATAGTCCAAGTTGCGCAGGACATTACGCAGCAGGTCCGTCGACTGCGGGCCAGCCAGAAATCCGGGCAGCACCAAAACGGGATGGCCGTCGCCATGCGGCCAGTCGGCCATGCGCCGCATCGCGAGGCGGGCCGCGAGATATTCAGCGCCGGTACGCCACTCCAGCGCACGCAGCAGATGTCCGGGCAGTGCCGCGTTATCGGCGTCCGGAAGCTGAGCCGGTTGGACAACAGGTTCAGGAATAGAAGCCATCCAAAGTCTCCTTGTTCTGCTCGGCGACCACGCCGCGTTTGACCTTCAGCGACGGAGTGAGTTCGCCCCGCTCGACGGAGAGTTCATGATCGAGCAGGGCCCATTTCTTGATCGTCTCCCACCGATTCAGGCTGGCGTTGAGCTTCTCGACGTGCTCATGGATCATGTCGTGCACGACGTCGTGTTTCGTGAGTTCCGTGTAGGGCGTGTCGCCCAGGCCGCGGTCTTTGGCCCATCCGCCGATCGAGTCGCTGTCAAGGGTGACCAAGGCAACCGCGAAGTTGCGTCCCTCCCCGAACACCATGAACTGGCTGGCGTACGGGCACAACGTGGCGAATTTCGCCTCGACCGCCGGCGGCGCGACGTACTTGCCGTTGGACAACTTGAACAGCTCCTTGATCCGGCCGGTGATCGTCAAGAAGCCGTCGTCGTCGATGCTGCCCTGGTCCCCGGTGGACAGCCAGCCGTCGTCGCTGAGCGCTTCGGCGGTGGCCTTGTCCAGATGGTGATAGCCGGCCATGACGCACTTACTGCGGAACTGCACCTCCCCGGCGTCGCTGATCCGGACCTCGGTGCCCTCGAACGGCAGGCCGACGGTGCCGAGCTTGTAGTTGTTCGGGCGGTTGATGAAGCCCGCACCGGACGACTCGGTGAGCCCGTAGCCCTCCAGGATCAGCAGGCCGGCGGCCTCGAACCATTCGGCGATGTCGCGGTTGAGCGGCGCAGAGCCGGACACGAAAAACCGGATCCGCCCGCCGAACACGTCGCGGATCTTGGCGAATACCAGCCGATCGAACAGCCTCTGCTGCAGCAACAGGTGCGGCCATACGAATTTTCCCTCGCGGCGACGGCGGGCAACTTCTTTGCCCACCGCGAATGCCCGGCCGAACAGGACGGCTTTGGCGCCGCTCTGTTGGGTGACGATCTTCGAGTAGGCCTTCTCGAAGATGCGCGGCGCGGCTCCCATGAACGTCGGTTTGACCACCCCGGTGTTTTCCACGATCTTGTCGACCCGGCCATCGATCGCGCTGGCGAAGCCGCACGCCAGCTGCGTGGAGATCAAAACCTTGCCGAAGGCATGCGCGAGCGGCAGCCAGAGCAGCTGCAGGTCGTCGGGGCCGAGCAGATCCATGTCGGAGATCGCGGCGCCGGTGTACACCCATGCCTCGTGCCGCAGACGCACGCCTTTGGGCTTGCCGGTGGTCCCCGAGGTGTAAATCAGCGTCGCCAGCCGGTCGGGGGCGATCTCCTCGGCGACGTTGCGCACACATGAGGGGTGTTCGGCCAGATACTTCGCGCCCTGATCGGCCAGGTCATCCAACGTCATCACCCAGTCGCCGTCGGCGGCGGCGTCGAACACCACCACCTTCGTCAGGTTGGGCAGCTCGTCGCGGTGCTCGGTGAGCTTCTTCAGCTGAGTGTCGTCTTCGGCGAAGACGATCCGCGACTCGGAGTCAGCGAGAATGTAGGCGGTGTCTTCGGCGTTAGTGCTCGGATAAACGGTGGTAGTGGCTCCGCCAGCGCACATGGTCGCCAGGTCGGCCAGGATCCATTCCAACCGGGTGGTTGAGGCGATCCCGATCCGATCCTCGGCCGAGACGCCCAGCGCAAGCAGTCCGGCCGCCAGGGCCTCCACCCGTTCGGCCGCCTGTTTCCAGGTGACTGAGGTCCAGCGGTCGCCGTCGGGGTAGCGGAACGCCTCTTTGTCTCCTGATGCCGCGACACGCTGCAGGAACAGCAGTGCCAGATTCGGCGCGTGGGTTGAGGTCGGGCTCGGGCTGGTCTGGGTCATCGGACTTCCTTCTTGGTCTCGGCAACCGCGCACTCTCTGTCGCATGACGACCCGCTGCGCCCGGCTGTGCCGCGCTTGCGGTCGTCAGGCCTCTCTGTCGCATGACGACCCGCTGCGCCCGGCTGTGCCGCGCTTGCGGTCGTCATGATTGATCTTGCGGGGAGTGCCCGCCGCTGGATGGCCAAAACGTAAATTTGCCGATGACTCACGCTTCGTCGGGCTGGACGATCCCTGCGGTCTTGGCCAACCAGTTGGGCGCGAGCACCGACAGGCCGGTGGCCGCGGCGGTGGCACCGATCACGCCCGTCCAGGCAACCGGCCCCAGCGGCGTGCACCCGAAGAAGTGGCTGACAACCGGCGTCTGGACGATGCCGACCAGAACCGCCGAGCTGCCCAGTGCCGTCGCGACGACCAGCGGACTGTGCCGCCGGGTCAGCAGCGTCTGCGCCAGCTGCGTCGTCACCAAAGCGGTCAATCCCATTGTCGCCGTGCGCCTTTCGGTGCCCGGAGTCCAGCGGCCGATCGCCCAGGCCGCGGTGGCGCCAGCGGCCGTGACGCCGCCGCGGGTGATGATCTGGCGCATCAGCGGAGCGTCGAGCGAGGGCGTCGGCGCGGTGAGCACCGATCGCTGGTAGGCGCGCCGGGCCTCGTCGGCTTCTTCCTCGGTGTCGTATTCGTCGGCCTCGGGCTCGTCGAACTGCGGGGTGACGGCGACGGCAAGCGCGGGGAACATGTCCGTCAGCAGGTTCACCAGCAGCAGCTGACGTGTGCCCACCGGCGCCCGCCCGCTGCCCAACGCGGTGCCGATGATGGTGAACAGCACCTCGCCGACATTGCCCCCGACCAGGATCGTCACCGCGTCGCGCACACCGGCCCACATGCTGCGGCCCTCGACCAGCGCGTCCATCAGCACACCCAGGTCATCCTCGGTCAACACGATGTCGGCAGCGCCGCGAGCCGCCGACGACCCTCGACCGCTCACCCCGATGCCCACGTCGGCCATCCGGATCGCGGCGGCGTCATTGGCCCCGTCGCCGACCATCGCCGTCACTCGCCCGCATCGCTGCAGCGCCGCGACGATCTGCACCTTTTGTTCCGGGCTGACGCGGGCGAAGACCTGGACGTCGGCAACGAGTTTGGCGGACGCGTCCTCGTCGAGGCCGGCCAGCTCGGCGCCGGTGACCACTCGGGCATCCGGCGGCAGACCCAGTTGGCGGGCAATGGCCCGGGCGGTCACCGGGTGGTCGCCGGTGATCAGCACGACGTTGCGGTCGGCGTCCACCAGCGCTTCGATCAGCGGGCGCGCCGATGGACGCGCGGTGTCCGCCAACCCGACGTAGCCGATCAACTCGAGATCGTGCGCGGCGGCGTCGACCGCGTCGGCATCTGTGTCGTCGTCGTCTTCGGTTTCGTGTATCCAGCTGCGCTGCGCGACCGCCAGCACCCGCAAGCCCTGCTCGGCCAGGCTGTGTACCAACGACTCTGCGTGGTCCAGGTCGGCCTCCGGGTTGGCGAACCGGCAGCGCGGCAGCACGACCTCCGGAGCGCCCTTCAGCATCAGCAACGGGGCTTTGGGATCCGTACTGAGTGTGCCGATCGCGGCGGCGAAGCCACGGCTGGACTCGAACGGTACCTCCGCGAGGAGTTTCCACTCCGAATCACCTTCGCCGGTAACCGAATCCGCCGCTTTGAGAATCGCCTCGTCGGTGGCGTGGGCGTGCCCTCGTCCCTCCTCTGGCTGGGTGGATGCCCAACCGGCGGCCCGCAAGACGTGGGCGGCGTGCGGGTCGGCGACGTCGGGGAAGGGGCCTCGCGGATTCGTCGCGGCGGGCACCGAACGCACTACGCGCAGCCGGTTTTCGGTGAGCGTACCGGTCTTGTCGAAGCAGACGGTGTCCACACGACCCAGCGCCTCGATGGTGCGGGGTGCGCGAACCAGCACACCGCGCGCCGAGAGCCGCTGGGCGGCGGCGAGCTGGGACAGGGTCGCCACCAGCGGCAGGCCCTCCGGGACGGCAGCGACAGCGATGGCGACGCCGTCGGCGACGGCCTGACGCAGCGTCGCCCGGCGCAGCATCGCCAGACCCGTCACCGCGGCACCACCGGCGAGCGTCAGCGGAAGGACCTTGGCGGTCAGTTCCCGCAGCCGCGCCTGCACGCCGGCCGACGATTCGACATCGATGACCGCCGAGATCGCCCGGTGCGCCGCGGTGCCCACGCCGGTGGCCACCACGATCGCGCGGGCATGCCCGGCGACGATCGTGCTGCCCTCGAACAGCATGCTGGCCCGGTCCGTGTCGGTGGCGCCAACCGGGTCGACCTGCTTGTCGACCGGCAACGATTCACCGGTAAGCAAGGATTCATCGACCTCGAGATCTTCGGCTACCAACAGACGCGCGTCAGCGGGCACCACATCCGGAGCGACCAGGTCGATGACGTCGCCGGGTCGCAGCGCGCTCGCGGAAACCGTGACCGTGCGTTCGGTGGTGCGAGCGGCCTCCAGCCGGCGTCGTGACGTCGCCACCGTTGGGACAACGACGCGACGAGCGAGCTGGTCTTGCTCGGCAAACAACTCGGCAGCCGCCGCGTCGGCCCGCAGCCGTTGCGCCCCGCCGGTCAGCGCATTGACGGCCATCACGCCGGCGACCAGCAGCGCATCGACGTTGCTGCCCATGATCGCCGACGCCGCCGCGCCCACGGCCAGGATCGGGGTGAGCGGGTCGCGGAGCTCGTAGCGGGTCGCGTCTAGCAGACGCCCCGCCTGACGCGCCGGCCCCCGCAATGGGGCTAACAGCGGGCTGTAGGACAGATCGTCCAGAGCGCGGCGCCAAGCTGGCGCCAGCGGCTCGACGGTCAGGGGGCGAGTGCGCCCGGCGAGCCGCGCGTAGACGATCTCCGGGTCCAGGGCGTGCCAAGCAGTCAGCGGCTGTGGGGTGGGATCGGGTTGCCGAAGCACCCTATTGGCCGAAAAGGCTCCAGACACCATGGCGCTGGCGGCGGCTGCGTTGACCGGGTTGAGCCAGCGTCGCAGCGCTAAGGGGTTAGTGCTGGGGCGTGGATCGCCGGTAACCAGCAGCAGCCCGGCCAGCGTGGTGCCGCCTTTGGCGAGGTTCACCGAGGATTCGCTGGCTTGGCGCGCCGCGGGCAGCGCCGACAGGATCCGCACGGCCGCAGCCAGGTCGGTGCCGGTGATGATGTCCGCGGACCATGGTGTCGCCGCGCGGGGGTCGTCGAGAGCCACACCGACGTCGGCGATGGCCAGCGCCGCCAATGTGTCGGTCGATGCGAAGTCGCGGTGCAAGGCGGTGATCAGCAGCACCGGTCCGCGGTCCGCCCGCAGATCACGCACCAGCTTGAGCAGCGGCGTGCCGCTCGGATGGCTGGCGGCGACGCTGGCGGTCAGATCCTGGGTGCCGGCCACATGCCGCAGCACTACCCGGGCTCCGGTGCGGTTCGCGATCTGTAGCAGCGGAATCGCGAACGGGTCGACTTCCCAGCCGACTTCGACGTGGCCCACCGTCTCGCCGTCCACCACCAGGTCGGCGTGTTCAAGGCCCTGGGCGGGGGTTGCCGACGGCCCCTGCGCACGAACCCAGCTCAGTCGGGCGCCGGTGGCCGGCAGCTCGTCGGGGTCGGGGTCGGGCGGCTCCTCGGCGTGCAGCAACGCGTCGGCAACCTCATAGACCCGGTCTTCATCCCAGCCTGGTACGTCTCCGCGGGCGTGCAACACCGCGCGGTGATCGCCGCGCAACGCGGCGCCGTCGACGACGATCACTTTGACGCGATCCAGGCGACGCAGGGCGCCCGGATCGAGGATCATCTGCCCGTCCTCGGCGAGCCCGCGGCCCAGCACCGCGGCGAACGACTGACGGCCCATGTGCGCCGCCTTCGGTATGCCGGCCAGCACCGCACCGGCCGCATCTTCCGGGCCGCCGCCGGCTACCAAGGCACTCGCCGCGGCGATCAGTGAACCGTTCGCGGCCTGGTCGACGTACTGCTCGACGGGGCCCTTCATGGATCCCTTCTCGGTGTCGATGGCGGCGTCGATGGCTCCGTCGACCACGACGTGCGACGCCTCGCCGGCCGCCGCAGCCGCCCAATTGTGCCGCAGCGCCTGCGTTTTGGCGCCCGCTGAGGAGATGATCGGAACCACCGGGGCCTGCGGGCGCTCGGGTGAGGCCAGCTGCGGCTCGCGGTCTCGCCAGCGGCGGCGATGCGCCTCGGCTTCGGAAATCTGCAGGACTCGTTGGGTGAGGTTCAACAGTGGAGTGCCAACCGCTTGGGTCAACCCGTTGGCTGCCGCTGTCGATGCTGCAAGCGCGAGGTCGGCGCCCACACGGCCCAGTCGCGACTCGAGGACCGACACCATCCGCGGCTGATTGTTGAGCAGGGCAGCCGCGGCTCGTGTGGTCTTCGGTGCCGCGGGCAGCCTGACGACCCAGCCGGTGACCGCGGCGCCGATCGCAACCGCGTCGAAGGCCGCCGCGGTGAGCGGCACTAGGATCGCCAGCGGGTTACCCGGGTCGGCGAAGGGTGCGGTTCGGATTTGCGGCTCCGGCCCGGCGGCGGCTAACTCGGCCGCGGCGGACGCGACCACGTCACGAACTTGGTCCAACACGGCTTCGCTGTCGACTTGTTCCTTCAGGTCGTCGAGCTCGATCACCAACCGGCCCAACGAACCTTCGACGTGGGCGGTGGCTACGCCTGGAATCTTGCGGACCGGCTCTTCGACCATCGCCGCGTGCTCGTGCCAGCGTGGGAACGGCAACAATGGATCCAGGTCCAGGTGCACCCGCCGCCCGCTTTGCCAACGCACGGTGGCTGCGGCGCCGTCCGGCTTGCCGTTCGACGACCCGCCTGTGCCCAGCACCCGGGAGGTCGATTGACTCACCGAACTCACCACCGGGCCGGCCAGCGTCTGCATCGTGCCTGCGGCAGTGGCCACGCCGTTCAGGCCGGCTTGCAACATGTCCACCGCTCCACCGGTTAGACCGCCGACAACGGCGGCTACACCCGGAACCCTCATCGATCACCCTTCACAACGTCGATCGTGACAATCAGTGCGCCCGGCAACCAGCGGCGTGAGCCGTTGCGCTTCGACATGAGACGAGCGTACGTGTTGCGGCTGCTCCCGGCGGTACGTGAGCGTGGCGAACAGTGATCGCCTACGTGCACCCGCTGACATGGACTCGCCGGCCGACGCCAAGGCAGACGTTCACCGGCGGCGGAGGTGGAGGCGGTGGCGGAAAATCTTGCGGCAGCGGCGCATAGTCGGCCGGCGGCGGGACATAGGCGTTGACCGTGTCGGCAACGTTGGTGCACCCGCTGACCGATACACGCCTGCCGACGCTCGCGCAGACGTCGGCGTTGGCCACAGCCGACGGCTGCACGACGCAATACATTTCAGGAATCGACGCGATGGCAACCATCGCGATCCCGGCGGCAATCCAAGACCGAGTCCACCGCGTCATTGCGGTGTTCTTCGGGGTCATGCGGCGCCCTGCCCAAGTAATGGAGTCCACTGGCAACGCTCCCTGATATCAGTCAACGGCTGACGGATGCCCTCAAGGTCAGCTTGCTCTTGCGGATTGGCGCTGAAGTAGTTCTGCACGTCGTCACGGAGTTGATCTTTGGGCTGATCCTGAAGGCCGGTGTAGAACCCGTTCACGTCCGGGTGAGTGAACAGGTAGGTCGAGAGCGCCGTCGCAACGCCCGCGGCAACACCGGCTACGTCCGCAGCCGAGCAATTGGGTGGCCGCGACGGCGGATCGGCCGCCGCTGTTCCGGCGGCGCCCGACACCAGCGTGCCGGCAATCCCGGCGACGATCGCGCCGACCACCGCCCGACGCGTAATGACTTCTGAGAGGGACATAACTGGCTCCTTCGTGCGGTAACCGATGGTGGTTGTCCCCCGGGCTAAAGCTAAGCAGATACACCGGGCCGCTCTCATGGATTGATCCGAAAGCAGATCAGCGTGTCGGCGGCAGACCAAACACGGAAAACAAAGCTGGATCCAGAAAAACGACGAGCCCGGCGATCCCCGCGGCGCCAGTGGTGATGACGTGTATCGAATGCGCCCGCATGACACCGTCCGCGGTTCGCCGATATTCCGCGACGGCGGGCTGACCGTTGGCGGCCGTCGGGACCAGGGCCATGTGGCCGGGTTCGATAAAGGCGACCCGGGCGAGGAATCGTGTGACGGCATCGCGCCCGGTGAACCACACCGGCAGCGGCGGCATCTCAAGCCTGACATCCGCCTGCAGCAGCTCGGTCAGCGCGGCGAGATCCGCGTTTTCGAAAGCGGCGCAATAGCGGTCGAGCAGGTCGCGTCGTTGCGCGTCGTCGGGCTCGGACGCGTCCTCTTCGCTCGGCGCGACCTCGGCGAGGTGAGCGCGCGCCCGCTGCAGCGCGCTGTTGACCGCCGCCGGCGTCGTTTCGAGCAGCTCGGCGACCTCGGCGGCGCTGAACTGCACGACGTCGCGCAGGATCAGCACCGCGCGTTGACGTGCCGGGAGCTCTTGCAGCGCCGTGGCTACCGCCAGCCGCACGCTGTGCCGCGCGGTCACTGCGGTCTCGGGCGTCAACGCGTCCGGCAGCGGCTCGAGCCAGTGGTAAGAACCGCAGTTTGCCTCAAGGTCGGTGTCCGGGTCGTCCGAACCGTCGCCTAGTCCCGCGGGCAAGACGCGGCGGGCCCGATTCTCCAGCGCACGCAGGCACGCGTTGGTAGCGATCCGATACAGCCAGGTGCGCAGCGCGGCGCGTTCTTCGAACGACGAGTAGCCGCGCCAGCCGTGCAGGTAAGTCTCCTGGACGAGATCCTCGGCGTCGTGCACCGAACCGAGCATCCGGTAGCAGTGCGCGATCAACTCGGCACGAAACGGCGCCGCCTGCTCGATGAAATCGTCCTGGGCCGGCACGGCTTGCTCTCCTATCGCGGACGGTACATCTCAGTAGATACGCGCGGCCCTGAAAATTCATCGCTCCGTCGGCGATGAATATCGCCGCTGCGTCGTATCGACACCAATATGACCGAAAACAAACCACACACCACCCTTGCGGGCACCACCGCGATCGTTACCGGAGCGAGCCGGGGATTCGGCCGCGCCATCGCCTGGGCGCTGGCGGCCGCCGGCGTCAACGTCGTTGGCGTGGCCCGCAACAGCGCGCAACTCGACGAACTGCGCGACGAACTGGGCGACACATTCACCCCGGTCGCGGCCGATGCTGCCGATCCAGCGGTGGCCGGACGGCTCATTGACGAGCACCGGCCGCACACCCTGGTGCTGTGCGCGGGAGCAAGCCCGACAATGAGTCCGTTGCCCGAACAGACGTGGGAGACCTTCAGCCAGATCTGGAACGTGGACGTCGCGCAGGCGTTCCACTGGAGCAGCCACGCGCTGCGGCACCCACTGGAGCCGGGCAGCTCAGTGATCGCGATGTCCAGCGGCGCCGCGCTCAACGGTTCGCCGCTCAGCGGCGGGTACGCGGGGGCGAAGGCCGCCGTCAAGTTCATCGCCGACTACGCCGCCATCGAGTCGCAGCGGGCGGCGCTGGGCATCAGCTTCGTGTCGGTGCTGCCCAGGTTGACGCCGGCCACCGAGCTGGGCGCCAAAGCGGTGGCGGCGTACGCCGGCCGGCAAGGCGTCGATGTCGAGACGTTTCTGCAGGCGGGCGGACCGCCGCTTACCCCAGAGCAAGTCGGCCGATCGGTGTTGGAGCTCGCCAGCGGCCAGCACCGGGACCACGGCGCATACCTGCTCTCAGCCGCAGGCCTGTCGGCACTCGCCTGAAGCAACTCAAATCGAAAGGCGGACAAATACCGTGGACAACATCGACACACCCCCGATCGTGTCGGCGCAGCAGTGGGCGGACGCCCTTCAGCAACTGCGGGTGAAGGAAAAGGAAGTTATGCGCGCCCATGACGCGCTGGCGGCTGAGCGGCGCCGGATGCCCTGGCTGGCCGTGGATAAGCAATACGAATTCGACGGACCTGACGGCAAGGTCGACCTGCTGGGCCTCTTTCAGGGCCGCCGCCAGCTGCTCGTGTATCGCGCGTTCGTCGGGCCCGACATCGACGGCTGGCCCGACCACGGCTGCCGCGGCTGCTCGATGATCGCCGACCACATCGGCAACCTGGCCCACCTGAACGCCCGCGACACCACGCTGGTGTTCGCCTCGCGGGCGCTGCAGCCGGGCCTTGAACGGCTCAAGGCCCGGATGGGCTGGGACATGCCGTGGTACACGATCACCGACAGCTTCGATGTCGACTTCGGCGTGGACGATTGGCACGGCACCAACGCGTTCATCCGCGACGGCGACCGGGTGTTCCGCACCTACTTCATCAACGGTCGCGGCGACGAGGTGCTGGGCAACACCTGGAGCTTCCTGGATATGACGGCGCTCGGCCGCCAGGAGACGTGGGAAGACTCACCCGAGGGCTACCCGCAGAGTCCGCCCTATGAATGGTGGGACTGGCACGACGCATACGGCGAGCACGCGCCGTCGCGATGGTTCGGCGACCCTGACCCGACCGATCCCAACGATCCACGTCCTCCGCGCGGCTGACATCGGCGAACGCGGTCCGGGACCGTGGAATGGCGATTAACATCCCGGATCATGCTCACCAGGTTTCGCCAGTTGATGGATTTCGAGCTGAGCATCGCCGAGCTGATCGGTGTCGGCCTAGTGCTCGGCGGCCCGTACTTATTCATTGGTCTGGTCTGGTCGAGCACGCACGCTCAGTCCCTGCACGGGATGCACGGCGTCGAGCTGTTGGTCTCGCTAGTGGGCTCGATCGTGTTGTGGCCGGCGTTGTTGGTAGTCGATGTCTGCCCTGCCTGAGTCCGGGGTGCCGGCTGTGCTCGGTCGGGTCCGGCGGGTGCTCAGCCATCGGGTAAGTGTCGGCGGGTTGACCGAGATCGTGTTGTGGCTCGGCGGTGTGTACCTGACGGTCGGGCTGGTCTGGTCATTTTTCCATCCCGACGGGGTGCAGCGCATAGAGACGCAGCTCGAACAGCAGCTGCACCTGCCGGCCGGCACCAACTACCAGCTGGCGGCGCTGGGTGCGGCGAGCGTTTTGTGGCCGGTCCTTTCGGTGCTGCCGTCGGTCGGGTGCGCGCATTAGGTTCTTCCGGGAGGGAACCAGAAGGGAGCCTGCATGCCGGAAGCAACCAATGATGTCTGGGAGGCGATGTCGACCGCGCGGACGATCCGACGGTTTTCCGACGAGCCGGTCGACACCGCCACGCTGACGCGATGCCTGCAAGCGGCGATGTGGGCGCCGTCCGGAGCCAATGCCCAGGCCTGGCGCTTCGTCGTGCTGCGGTCAGCCGAGCAGCGGGCGGTGGTGGCCAAGGCGGCGGCGCGCGCGTTGGAGGTGATCGAACCCGTCTACGGGATGAGTCGGCCGGCCGACGGTGACGAGAGTCGGCGGGCCCGCAGCAACCGCGCGATCTACGAGCTGCACGACCGGGCTGGCGAATTCACCTCGGTCCTGTTCGCGCAGAAGCATTTTCCGACCGCGTCCGAGCTGCTGCTCGGCGGGTCGATTTTCCCGGCGATGCAGAACTTCTTGCTGGCCGCTCGCGCCCAGGGCCTGGGTGCGTGCCTGACCAGTTGGGGCGCCTACGGCGGCGAGCAGCTGCTGCGGGACGCCGTCGGTGTGCCCGACGACTGGATGGTCGCCGGCCACGTCGTGGTGGGCTGGCCCAAAGGCAGGCACGGCCCGGTCCGCCGGCGACCGCTGAGCGAGGTGGTCAACCTCGACCACTGGGACGAGCCGGCAGGTGAGTTGGTGAGCCAACGCTCATGAACCGAACGGAGGCGCCACCCGTCAACTGAACGGAGACGCGTGTGATCCGTACGGGGGGTGATTTGTCCACGGCAGCAACGAGACTGACTTATCAATTGCCGGCGCGGCTGAGTTCCATCGGGCAGGCAGTCAGCCCGGGCAGTTCCTGCTCAAAGACCTTGTGCTGATGGGCGTGTCGATCTGGACCCTGGGTGAGGCCTGGCAAGCACACCGGGCGTTGTCAGCTCTTGATGCCCACCGTGATCAAGTCTGAGATAGCCCGGGTCAACAGCGGGCGCCGGACCCGGTGTTGCTCGGCGATCGTGAAGCCGGCGTCCTCGAACAATCGC
>DATJOR010000015.1:0-3923 GCA_035506875.1 Mycobacterium sp. | reverse complement strand
TGGCGGTTCGGGTTCGCTGAAGTCGGAGATCGAGGAGGCGCTGGGCTACGGGGTGGTGAAGATGAACGTCGACACCGACACCCAGTACGCGTTCACCCGCCCGATCGCCGGTCACATGTTCACCAACTACGACGGCGTGCTCAAGGTCGACGGTGAGGTGGGCAACAAGAAGGTCTACGACCCCCGCAGCTACCTGAAGAAGGCCGAAGCCGGGATGACCGAGCGGGTCATCGAAGCCTGCAACGACCTGCACTGCGCCGGCAAGTCCGTCTCGGCCGGGTGAGGCCGACCTAACCCGTAGTCGCCTCGCAGATCTTCCACTGATTGTCGCGGTACTGCAGGTCGAAGCTGCGGGCCGAGCGAACCTGCGGGGCGTAGGCCATGAACGCGGTCACGTTCGCCTCGGCGTGGTTCCCGTTGACGACCACCTGGTCGATGTTGGCGACCACCGGATACTGCTTGGCTGCCGCGACCCGGTGGTAGGTGTCGTTCCATTCCCGCTCGTCGTAGTTGACGTAGTCGTCGCGCATGCTGCCGCAGGTGATACCGCGCAACGTGGACAGGTCACCGTTCTGCACCGCGACATCGAAGCTCTGGATGGTGCCGCGCACCCGGTCTTCTTGGGAGGCGCTCGACTTCTTGTTGCTGCGGGTCAGCAGCACGGTGCCGAGCACGGCGACGGCCGCCAACGCCAGGATGATCAATATCAATGCCAGCACCCAACCCCAACTGCGCTGATTGGACGGCCGCAGCTTTGCACCCAGCCGGGGCGGAATCAGTTGCGGCACAGCGGTTCTCGGCCGTGCGTCGGTCGACCCCGACGGCGCGTGGCCGGCATCGAAGACCTCGGTCGCGGGCTCGGTCGCGGCGTTGATGACCGCGGTCTCCTTGGCGTCGAACCCCGGCGCAGTGAACCGGCGCTCACCCCGCGCCGTCCGCGGTTTGGCTGCCTGTTGGTCGTCCTCGGATGTCGCCATTACCTCGGTCGCCGGCTCGGTCCGGTAACTCTCGGTCGGATTGTCGTCGGGAGCGGCGGTGTTTTCGGTGGTCTCAGCGTCGGATTCCGCCGGGACGGTGGCGGCACTTCGATCGTCGTCATCGCGATCGAATCCGGGCGCATTCGACTTGCGGTCGCGGTCAGGCCCTGAGGGATTCGGCATAAGCGCTGCTGTCCTGTTCGCTGTCGAAATACCTAATGCAGCTTAGCGACTCGCCACCGGGTTTGGTGTGGCGGCGTCGCACGGCACAATAGCCCCATGACGCCCATGCATGACCTTCTGGGACCGGATCCGATCTTGTTACCTGGCGACACGGAGGCCGAGGCCGCCCTGCTGGCTGACGAAAACCCGGTCGTCGTCGCCGCCGCGCATCCGTCGGCCTCGGTGGCCTGGGCGGCGCTGGCCGAAGAAGCGCTCGCCGATGATAAAGCGGTCACCGCGTATGCGTACGCCCGCACCGGCTACCACCGCGGCTTGGATCAGCTGCGCCGCAACGGCTGGAAGGGATTCGGGCCGGTGCCGTATTCCCATGAGCCCAATCGCGGTTTTCTGCGATGCGTGGCTGCGCTGGCCCGGGCGGCTGATGCGATCGGCGAAACCGACGAGCAGACCCGATGCCTGGATCTGCTCGACGACTGCGACCCGGCTGCCAGCGCCGCACTCGGGCTCAGCTAACAGCCGGCCGCGCAATCGGCGATACCGCCGGGCGGCTCCACCTGGATGGTGGCGTGGTCTAGCCCGTGCGCGCTGAGAATCGCCCGGGCCGCACCGAGTACCCGCGCCGAGTCGCTGGAACTGGTCAGGTGCGCGGTGACCATGTCCTTCCCGGGTACCAGCGTCCACACGTGGAGATCGTGCACGCCGGTCACGCCGTCGACGGCGCCCAGCGCCGAACGTAGCTTGTCCACGTCGATGTGGCCGGGCGACGATTCGGACAGGATGCGCAGCGCGCCGCCGGCCAGTGACAACGCCCGCGGCAGCACCCAGAGCGCGACGAGAACGGCCACCACCACGTCGGCGTAGGGCCAGTGCGTGGTGACCGTGACCACGCCGGCGATCAGCACGCCGATGCTGCCGACCGTGTCGGCGAGGACCTCCATGTAGGCGCCCTTGACGGCCAGGCTCTGTGTCGAGTCTGACCGCAGCAGCAGCGCGACAGCAGCATTGGTCGCCAGCCCGGCCAGCGCCACGACGATCATCGGGATCCCGGGCACTTCCGGCGCATGGCCGATCCGCCCGATGGCTTCGCGGAGGATGATCGTCGCCACCCCGATCAGCAACACGGCATTGGCCACGGCGGTAAACACCTCGGCGCGGTGCCAGCCGTAAGTGCGTCCCGGCGAACTGCTGCCGCGCCGGGCCAGCACCAGCGCGCACAGCCCCATGAACGTGGCCGCCACGTCGGTCAAGATGTGGCCAGCGTCGGCCAGTAGCGCCATCGAGCCGATCAGCAGCGCCGTGGTCACCTCGACGATGAAGAACGCACCGAGCAGTGCCGTGGCGGCAACCATCTTTGGCACTGGTGTGTCGACGTTCGCGTGTTCGTGGTCGGCACCCATGGCGCCAATATATGCGTGATTACGCATATATCGCAAGACGTCAGAACCAGGCGTTCCAGAACCGAGTCAGCGCGGCACCGGCCTGCCACAGGAACGCGGGCACTCCGGAGAGCTCGAAGAACCACGAGACGAGCCCGAAGAATAACTGGCCGACCTGCGGCACGAGGAGCAGAAAGACCAGGAACAAGATGCCGTACGGCTTGAATTGGTCGAGCGCTCGCTGGGTTTCCGGACTCAGATGCGGTTCCAGCGCGTTGTAGCCGTCCAAGCCGGGAAGCGGTATCAGGTTCAGCAGTAGGGCGGTGATCTGCAGGAAGCCCAAAAACGCCACCCCGGCCCAGAACACCGGATGTGCCGCGTCGAACAAGGCGTTCGTCAGGCCCAGCAGCAGAACCGCCACCAGCAGGTTCGCCGACGGTCCCGCCAGGCTGACGATGGTGCGCTGGGCGGGAGTCATGAAGGACGTTCGCAGGTAAACAGCGGCGCCGGGCAGGCCGATGCCGCCGACCGCGGTGATCAAGATCGGGATACCCAGCGACAGCCAGGGGTTGCTGTAGCGCCGTGGATCTAGGTCCAGATATCCGCGGACCGCGACGCTGCGATCACCGAACCGCCAGGCGGTGAACGCGTGGCCGAACTCGTGCAGGCACAGCGAGACCACCCAGCCGGCGATCACGAAGACGAACACTCCGGCACGGGCCAGCGCTCCGGTTTCGCCGCCGACCCACCAAGCCAGCGCGCCGCCGAGTGCCGTCACCGCGACGATGGCCAGGAAGATCGGGCTGGGCCGCACCGAGTGGTGCACCGGCATGTTCACGTCATGAAACTACCGACCGTGACAACGATCCGGCTCCTCGCCCCTCGCGGGGCTCGTCACCGAACTAATAACCAACCCTCGGTGTTCCGATAGAACGTCGATCGGCGTGCCGCCCGCGGCGCCGGCACACCGTCGCGGACAACGGCGACACCCGTGGTGCCCAGCTGCGCGGCCCGCCCGGCCAGCCAACGCCCGCCCGACGCGCGCGCCCGCAATCCCGGCGGAGCGGCTGTCGGCTCGATCCGCACCTCGGCGACATCGCCGTCGAAGAGCACGGCGTCGTCGACGACGGCCTCGCCGTGCAGCAGCTGTGCGTCGTCAGGCGGGCGCCAGTGCGCCGATCCTACGATCGCCGTTCCGGTCTCGTCGCGGATCAGCGGTACCCGCCGCGCCGAACCGCGCCGCGCCCGGCGGGCCGCGCGGCGACCCGCCGGTATCCGGTATGCCCGGGTGGCGGGGGAGCGCCGTCGTGACACGAAGCCCAGCTCGACGTCGAGCCGCTCGGCTCGCAACAGCCGGGTCAGCACCGCCGCCAGGTCCGCGTCCGAG
>DATJOR010000014.1:0-6109 GCA_035506875.1 Mycobacterium sp. | reverse complement strand
GCCGCGACCTCGGCCACCGCCGCCTCGAATGCCTCGGTGTTGGCCGAGGATGGGTGAATGATGCCGCTGACCTTGCGCACGTACTGCCGCGCCGCCGCCACGATCTCCTCGCTTGTCGCCGGGGGCTCGAGGCCACGCAATTCGGTGATGTTTCGGCACATCCCTCAACGATAAGGCGAACCGGCGACTGACTACGGTGGCGCTATGACTCGCGGCGGCGACGATGCAGAGCGAAGCGATGAGGAGGAGTGGCGCTATGACTGACGACATCCTGTTGATCAACACCGACGAGCGGGTGCGCACCCTGACCCTGAACCGACCGCAATCGCGCAACGCGTTGTCGGCGGCGCTGCGGGACCAGTTTTTCACGGCTCTGACCGACGCCGAAACCGACGACGCCGTCGACGTCGTCATCCTGACCGGCACCGATCCGGTGTTCTGCGCCGGGCTTGACCTCAAAGAGCTGGGCGGGCAATCGGCCTTACCGGACATCTCGCCGCGCTGGCCGCCGTTGACCAAGCCGGTGATCGGCGCGATCAACGGCGCCGCGGTAACCGGCGGGCTGGAGCTGGCGCTGTACTGCGACATCCTGATCGCGTCGGAGCACGCGCGATTCGCCGACACCCATGCGCGGGTGGGGCTGCTGCCGACGTGGGGGCTGTCCGTGCGGTTGCCACAGAAAGTGGGTGTCGGGGTGGCCCGCCGGATGAGCCTGACCGGTGACTACCTGTCCGCCGAGGATGCGCTGCGGGCCGGGCTGGTCACCGAGGTGGTGCCACACGAGCGGCTGCTGACCGCCGCGCGAGAGGTCGCGGCGAGCATCGTCGGCAACAATCAGAGCGCGGTGCGGGCCTTGCTGGCGTCCTATCACCGGATCGACGAATCGAACACCAGCGAGGGGCTGTGGCTGGAAGCGATGGCGGCCAAGCAATTCCGGACCTCCGGTGACGACATCGCCGCCAACCGGGAAGCGGTCCTGCAGCGCGGACGAGCCCAGGTCCGATAAGCGCACAGCAATCTGCCCCGTTTTCTCCAAGGAGGAGGGAGGAAACGGGGCAGATCGCGTTCCATGCAGGTCGCTCGATCAGGGGATGGTGGCCCGGATCGGGTGGTGGAAGGCCCAATATGGGTGCAGAACATCCGCCGCGTAGTGGCGAATCGGGTGCAACGGTCCAGTGCCGGGCACCCACGGGTCGGCGGACGCGACGGCCGGGGCCAGCGATCCAAGGACGGACAGGCCGACGGCGGCCAGCAGACCGGCTGCTGAGACGCGCAACCGGGAAACTTTCTTCGGCTTCATGATGATGATTCCTTACCGGGCAGTGGTGTCCCGAGGTCCAGATGAAAATCCTTCGCTCGGATCGGTTGCTTTCCCCGACACCGCAAGCGTGCAGCAACCGCCTTGGCGGACTCTGGCGAGATTCTTGCGGAATTCTTGCGTCGCTGCGCAGCTCAGCGCGAGCTGATCTGAAAGGTGAATTCGTGGCCGCCGATGCGGATATGGTCACCATCCGTCAGGGTCGCGGTGCTGCGGATGCGCCGGCCTTGTACCTGGACGCCGTTGGTCGAGCGCAGGTCGCTGATCACATAGCTGCTTCCGGTGTCGATGACGACGGCGTGGTAGCGACTGACATCGTCGTCGTCGAGGACGATGTCGTTGTCGGTCCGGCGGCCGATCCGGGTCGACGCTTGCAGCCGATACCGCTTGCCATTCCTCCCCCGCAGCTCGGCGACAGCGGATCGACCGGCGACCGTGCCGGTGTGCGGGCTGAGGTCGACGACGCTGTTCATGGCGGTGGTTTGGGCGGTGCGTTTGGTGTCAAGCGGCTCCTGGCGCAGGATCCGCTCGTGCAGCGCCCGCACCGTGGGCCCGGGGTCGATACCGAGGTTTTCGGCCAGATTCGCCTTCAGTCGCCGGTAAGCGTCGAGGGCGTCGGATTGGCGCTCGGCGACGTAGTAGGCGGTGATCAGCTGGGCCCACAACGGTTCCCGGAACGGATGCTCGGCGGCAAGCGCCTCGAGGCGGACGACCACGGTGTCGGCACGCCCGCATGCGATCTCGGCTTCGGCGAGGCCGATCTGGGCCACGACTTTCACCTCGGCCAACGCGGTGGCGAACGTATCGACGAAGGCGAATTCGCGCAGGTCATCGAGGACGGGCCCGCGCCACTCGGCCAGCGCAGACGCCAGGAAGCTGCTGGCATCTTCGAAGCGTCCTGCGGCGGCGGCGTGCACCCCCGCGTTCTTGTCGGTGATGAACCGGCCAAGATCGCAGTTGGCGTCATCGACGCTGAGTTGGTAGCCAGGCGGGGCGCTCGCTAATACCTTGTTCGGGTCGTCCCTCGCGCTGCCGAGCAGTCGGCGCAGGTTGGACACGTAGGAATGGATACTCGTCCGCGCTGCGGGCACCGGCGACTGGTCCCAGACCGCATTGATCAGCGCGTCGACCGACACCGGCCGGTTGCGGTTCATCACCAGCATGGCCAACACCGCCCGCTGCTTCGGGGCGCCCAACGGCACCGGTTTGCCGTCCGCGATCAGCTGCAACGGTCCCAGAACACCGAACTGGAGGCCTGCGTTCAACATCGCACCATTGTGACCCGCCGCGGCTTACTCACGTCCCGGTAACGGCCCAGCGGCCCGACACCGCGCGCCAGCCGACGAAAACCAGTCGCAGCACAATGAACATGCTCAGCCCAGACCAGATGCCGGCCAGCCCCCAGCCGAACAGCAGCGACAGCCAGATCAACGGCAGAAAGCCGACCAGCGCGCTGATCACCGTGGCAGTGCGCATGAACGCGGCGTCCCCGGCGCCCAGCAATACTCCGTCGAGGGCGAAAACAATTCCCGCGAAGGGCAATTGGGCCACCAGGAACCACCACGGAACTCCGATCGCGGCCAACACCGAGCTGTCATCAGTGAAGAGTTCGGGCAGCACGGAGGAGCCGACGGCGAACACCGCAGACAGCGCCCCGGCCGCGACCGCCGACCATACCGTCACACGCCGGGCCACCGCTCTCGCAAGCGGCGCATCACCGGCGCCCAGCGCCGCACCGACCAACGCCTGCGCGGCGATGGCCAGCGAATCAAGAACCAGCGCAAGGAAACTCCACAACTGCAGCACCACCTGGTGAGCGGCCACCGCTGCGGCGCCGAACCGGGCAGCGACCGCGGCGGCCGAGATGAAGCAGGCCTGGAAAGCCAACGTGCGCACCACCAGATCGCGCCCCTGCACTACCTGGGCTCGCAGCACAGCACGGTTGGGGCGCAGCGGAACTCGTTCGGCCAGCAACGCGCGCCCGAACAGCAACGCGGCCAGCCATTGACCCGCCAGGTTGGCCACGGCCGACCCGGCCAACTCCAAGCGGGGCAGCCCCAGCCAGCCGTACACCAGCAGCGGGCACAGCAGCGCCGACAGTCCGAAGCCGGCGACCACATAGCGCAAGGGGCGAACCGTGTCCTGGACGCCGCGTAACCATCCGTTGCCGGCCAGCGACACCAAAATTGCGGGTGCGCCCAGGATCGCGATGCGCAACCAGGGCAGCGCCGCATGCGCGATGTCATCCGAACCGGCGATCGCCGACACCAGCGGCACCGCCGCGGCCTGCACCACGACGACGATCAGCACGCCCAGGCCCAGGCCCAACCAGGTCGCCTGCATGCCTTCCGCCACCGCCGACGCCCGGTCGTCGCCGCCGAAGTAGCGCGCCGAACGCGCCGTGGTGCCATACGACAGGAAGGTCAGCTGCGAGCCGACCATGCCGAGGATCAATCCGCCGATGGCCAGCCCGGCCAGGCGCAGCGCACCCAGCCGGCCGACCACCGCGGTGTCGAACAGCAAGTAGAGCGGCTCCGCCGCGAGCACACCCAGCGCTGGCACGGCCAGCTGCGCGATTTGTCGGCCAGCCGCGTGCGGCTGGCCCGGAGCGGTCACCCTAGGGCGGCGCGCAGCGACGTCACCACATGATCGATCGAACCGGTGGTCGAGTAGCCGGCGGCCAGCTTGTGGCCGCCGCCGCCGAAGGTCGAAGCGACGGTCGACAGATCCACGGCGGCCTTTGCCCGCATCGACACCGACCATTGCTGCGGCTCGATCTCTTTGAACACCGCCGCCACCTCGGCCTGCTGCGTGGTGCGGACGATGTCGACGATGCTCTCCACTTCTTCCGGCCGCGCGCCGATCCATTCCTGATGTCCGACAACGGCATACACCAGACCGCGACCGTCGACGTCGTCGGGCAATAGCTGCGCCGAACCCAACACCCGCGACAGCATCGTCAGCCAGCCGAAGGGATGGGTGTCCATCAATGACCGGCTGATCGCCGCATTGTCGACGCCGAGCTCGACCAGCCGCGCGGCCAACCGATGTGCCCGCGCGCTGGCCCATCGGAAGGACCCGGTATCGGTGGTCAGTCCCGCGTAAAGGCAGTGCGCCACGTCGGTGTCGATCGGCTTGCCCCATGCGTCGAGCAGCTCGGCCACCAGCATGGTGGTGGAGTCGGCCGACGGGTCGACGAAGTTGGCGGTGCCGAAGAGCTGATTCGACGCGTGGTGGTCGATCACCAGTAGCTCGAGCCCGCTATCAGCCATTTCGCGCAGGCCTCCGAGCCGGTTGATGCCCGGAATGTCCACCGTCACAACCAGATCGACGTCACGACGCATGGTCGCGGGGTCGACCAGCAGCTGACCGCCCGGCAGCGATTGCAGCGACTCGGGAAGCGCGGCCGGGGCCGCGAAGCTGACCTGGACGGCCTTGCCGCAGCGGTCCAGCACCAGCGCCAGCGCCAGCCCGGCACCGATCGTGTCGGCATCGGGATAGACGTGACAGACCACCGCGACAGTGGCGGCGGCGGTCAGCGTCTCGGCGGCTTCGACCGCGTCCACGCGTCGCGCTGTGGACTCAGTCTTCGAGTTGATCGTCGTCACCGGCGTCCTTTTTGTACGGGTCGGCGTCGCCGGCCGGTTTGGCCCCCTCGCGAACCCGAGCCACATCGGCGTCGGCGGCGCGCGCCCGCGCCAGTAACTCTTCCATCCGTTGCACGGAGTCGGACACCGTGTCGCGGGTGAACGTCAGCGTCGGAGTGAAGCGTACGCCGGTCCCGGCTCCGACCTTGGTGCGCAGCACACCCTTGGCGCGCTCCAGCGCTGCCGCGGCGCCCTCGTAGTCAGGTTCGTCGTCCAACGTCGACCCCATTACCGTGTAGTACAGCGTCGCGTCGTGCAGGTCGCCCGACATTTTGGAGTCGACGATGGTGACCCCGGCCAGTCCCGGGTCTTTGATCTCGTATTCGATCGCCGAGGCGACGATTTCGGAGATTCGCTTGGACAGCCGGCGGGCCCGGGCCGGGTCAGCCATGCCACCCGTTCACGTTGTCGGCGCTCATCGTCAGGCGCGTTCCTTCTGAACCAGTTCGTAGGTCTCGATGACGTCGCCCTCTTTGATGTCGGAGTACGTCAGCGTCAGACCACATTCATACCCGTCGCGGACCTCAGTGACGTCATCCTTCTCCCGTCGCAACGACTGTACGGTCAGGTTCTCGGCGACCACAATGTTGTCGCGCAGCAGCCGTGCCTTGGCGTTGCGGCGCACCACACCGGAAGTCACCAGGCAACCGGCGATCACGCCGACCTTCGACGAGCGGAACAACGCGCGAATCTCGGCGCGGCCCAGCTGGTTCTCCTCGTAGATCGGCTTGAGCATGCCGCGGAGCGCCTTTTCGATCTCGTCGATCGCCTGGTAGATCACCGAGTAGTACCGGATGTCCACACCTTCGCGGTTGGCCAGCTCGGTGGCCTTGCCCTCGGCACGCACGTTGAAGCCGATGATCACCGCGTCCGACGCCGACGCCAAGTTGACGTTGGTCTCGGTGATACCGCCGACGCCGCGGTCGATGACGCGCAGTTCCACCTCGTCGTCGACCTGAATCCCCATCAGGGCCTCTTCCAGCGCCTCGACGGTACCGGCGTTGTCGCCCTTGAGGATCAGGTTCAGCTGGCTGGTTTCCTTCAGCGCCGAGTCCAGGTCCTCGAGGCTGATCCGCTTGCGCGAGCGCGCCGCCAGTGCGTTGCGCTTACGGGCGCTGCGCCGGTCGGCGATCTGGCGGGCGAT
>DATJOR010000013.1:0-5402 GCA_035506875.1 Mycobacterium sp. | reverse complement strand
CGTCGGAGCCGATGTACCCGATCTAGTCGAGGGTGATCATGTCGTGCTTTCCTACAGTTATTGCGGCACCTGCGACAACTGCGCCAGGGCGCTACCGATGCACTGCCGCGAATTCGTCGCCCGCAACATGACTGGTGCCCGTAGCGACGGGTCCTCTCCGCTGGTTATCGGCGAGCGCACACTGCTGGGATCCTGGTTTGGTCAGTCATCCTGGTCCTCCCACGCGGTGACCAACTACCGCAACTGCGTCAAGGTTGGTTCCCACCTACCGTTGCACTTGCTCGGACCGCTGGGGTGCGGAATTCAAACCGGTGCCGGGGTGGTGTTGAATACGCTTCAGCCGCGCCCGAATTCATCGGTTGCCATCTTCGGTGTCGGATCGGTCGGTTTGTCTGCACTGCTGGCGGCCCGAGTGGTCGGCTGTGACCCGATCATCGCCGTCGACATCGATGACGCGCGGTTGAAAAAGGCCGCATCGTTGGGCGCCACTCACACCATTAATTCGTCAAAGAGGCAGCCCGTCAACACTATTAAGGAACTTACCGCCGGGTTCGGAACCCACTACAGCGTCGACTGTATCGGGTTGCCACCGGTAGTTCGCGACGCGCTGGAATGCCTACAAACACCCGGGGTATGCGCCACTGTGGGGTTTCAGAGCCTCCCGAACGAGGTCGTGATCGACCAAGGCAGTGTGCTCTTCGGCAAAACGCTGATCGGCGTTATTGAAGGAGACGCCGTACCTCAAGAGTTCATACCGCAACTCCTGCAACTCTACGAGGACGGCCTGTTTGTGTTCGACGAACTTATCGACCTGTTTGACTTCTCCAGCATCAACGATGCCATCAGCGCGGTGCACGACGGGACAACCACCAAGGCGGTCCTGACATTCGGCGACGCACCACGCCACGGCACAAGCGTTCATGTCTGATGATGCTGGACGGCAGCGGTGTGTGCACGCCGGCGGAGATACTGCCTTGGGCAGCAAGGATTTTTACTGACAAACTTGCGCTCATTAGTGCGGGCCGCGCGTTTAGCTACACCGATTTAGAGCGCCAGTCAGCCGCGATGGCGTCTGCGCTGCGACAGCGAGGGATCACCGAGGGCGATGTGGTCTCTATCTGCGGTCAAAACAGCTGGCAGTGGGTGGTGGCCTATCATGGCGCCTTACGGGCTGGCGCGGTTGTCAATCCGCTCAACGTTATGCTGAGCGGTCCCGAATTGGCATACGCACTCAACGATTGCCACGCGCGGGCACTATTCGCAGCAGCCGCGCCGACCCCGGCCGCGGCGGTCGCCGAGCAGGTGCCAACCCTGCAAATCGTCGCTGAGTTCGGGGACGCCAGCCCGCACGGCGCGGTCGGATTCGCCGCGCTCCTACAGGAAGCGGTTACGCCCGCCCCGACAGTGCGACCGGCTGACCCCCGTGAGCTTTGTGCAATCGCCTACACCTCGGGTACGACCGGTCATCCGAAGGGCGCGATGCAGTCTCATCAATCGATTTTGCTCAACTGCGCCTTAACCGCGAGCATGCACGGCCGCAACGACCGCGACATCGTGGTTAGCGCCTTGCCGGCAGCCCACGTGTACGGCAATGTCGTCATCAACAGCACCTTCCTGACGGGAGGCACTGTGGTGTTGATGGAGCGTTTCAACCCCGCAGAGGCGTTGCAATTGATCGCTGCCGAACACGCGACGATGTTCGAGGGCGTTCCGATGATGTATGGACTGATGATCTCAGACCCGTTGTTCGAGCATGCCGACCTCACGAGTCTGCGCAAGTCAACTGTTGGGGGGCAGGCAATGTCGCCCGAATTGGCCCGCCAATGGGAGAAGCGCAGTGGGGCACGATTGCTGGAACTGTGGGGCATGACTGAGCTGTCAGGACTCGGCGCCACTCACAGCCTCCATGCCCCGGCTGTGCTCGGTTCCGTTGGGATGCCGCTCCCGGGTATGGAGATGAAGATCCTGGACATGGGGGACTCCGACTGTGAGGCGGCGGTCGGTGAGCGTGGCGAATTGGTCGTTCGCGGCCCGCTGGTCATGATGGGTTACTTCGGCAATCCCGCGGGCACCGCCGAAGTTCTCGACGAAGAGGGCTGGTTGCGGACGGGCGATGTGGCTTTCCGGGATCACGACGGCTATTACTACGTGGTCGACCGCAGCAAAGACATGATCCTTACAGGCGGCTACAACGTCTACCCCGCCGAGCTAGAGCGTGTCATCGGTGAACATCCCGGAGTGGCAATGGTCGGGGTGGGTAAACGCGGCGATGCGGTGCGGGGCGAGATTGCGGTGGCCTACATCGTCGCGCGCGACGGCGCGCAGTTGAACGAGCAGGACATCGTGGACTTCTGCGCAACTCGGCTGGCCGCCTACAAGCGGCCGCGCGCTGTGGTTTTCGTAGAGCAGTTGCCGTTGACCGGGTCGGGTAAGTTGCTGCGCCGCCGATTGAGCGCTCTTGATCCGATCCAAGCTTGCCTATCCGCCGGTACAGCTACGTAGGGGCCATGAAACGCGACATCTCGCTCGCCGCCTTGACTGTCGCGGCTGCCATAGGTGGCCTCACGCCGACTCTCGTCTCAACGGCGTACGCCGCACCAGCGCCAGAGGTGGAGTATGTGTACAACGTGATGGTCCGTCGACATTACAACTTTCCGAACGCCACCGAAGCCGTCAACTATGGCTACGGGATCTGCGACGAGGTCAGTCGCGGCGACAGCTACGCCCAAGTAATGGGTGATGTGAAAAGGGACGTGCTCCCCAACGACGAGTTTGCGGCTAATTACCTGATCTCGTATGCGGTTAATCTACTGTGTCCTGCCCAGATTTGGCAGCTGCGGAAGTCGGCGGCGAACTACCGACCGCCGCCGACAGCTGCTGAACTGTCAATTGTGCCTTGACTATTTGGCTATACCTTTCCTTCTCTAGTACTAGCTGCACGTGCTGCTGGCTGTAGCACCGCATTGTTCGCCGACGCAGTCGTAAGATTTGTTTCCCGGTCGATAGTTGTCTAAGACGTTGACCACACGGCTATTTTGGGCCAGCTATCAATCCTCTAGGAGAAAGCCGCGAGCGTATTTTGGTTAGGTCGCCGGTCGCCTTCGCGCAGAAGTTCAGGGCCGGCCTACCGGTGGCGGCGGGTAACCCACGCCAGCTGGGGGTTCCTGCTGGCCGATGCAGATCACTGTGCAACCAGGAGCCGCCGGGGGCAGCGACTGGGACCGCCAGATCGGTTGCTGGGCAGGCATCGTGGGTGGGCCGAGGTCGATTAGCGGCATCTGGGCCAGCGGGTCGGTCGGCGGGAGGCCATAGATGTTGAGCGGCAGTCCCGGCCCGAGTCCCTCCGGATTATCGAGATGTAGGTCACCGAGCGGCGGTGCCGGCCCAGTCACCGATGGCAGGTCTACCGGAACCACGCCGGTGGCATAAGCCGCGGCCCAGCCCAACACATTTCGGGCGTACGGAATCGAGTTGTTATAGCGCAAGATCGCCGCCATCACCCTAGACGGGTCCCGCAAGTTCAGACCGCCGCTGCACAGGTACCGCGCGGCGGCCAGCGTTGAGTCGTAAAGGTTCTGGGGATCGGCTACGCCGTCGCCGTCGCCGTCGGAGGCATACCGTGCCCAGGTACCGGGCAGGAACTGCATCGGGCCCATTGCGCGCGCGTAGCTGACTCGATCGCCGGCGCTGCTTTCGACGATGACCTCGTTTCCGGGCACCGAGCCATCCAAGGCCGGTCCATAGATCGGCCGTGCCGCGGTACCGCGAGCATCCGTCGCACCGCCGCTGGCGTGTCCAGATTCAATGCGTCCGATACCGGCCAACAGATTCCAGCTGATCCCACAGTCAGGATCAGACGTGGCCATTTGTTGCTCAGCGTTACGGTAGGCCGCAAGGGCCACCGACGGAATACCCAGTGCACTCGACGAATTCACCACCGCGGCGGGCGGCGGAGCCGACTTGCTGGCCGCCGCGATATGAACGCTGGCCGGCGGCCGCGCGACCGCGACCACGGCTGGTCCGCGCAACTGACTCCCGGCGACCGCGACAGCCGCTCCCGAAGCAATGGCGACATGGGGCAAAGCCGGTGTAGGTCCGGGAACTCGCGACGCCACGGCGCTCACGGCACACGCAAGCACCAAGGGAGCTATCGCTGCGACGCTCAACGCGGGGTTCCGCGTCATAGCAATTACACGCTGGCGCAAAGTCGCACGCTGGTGCCGATTGAACCCCCAAACCGCCAGGGTCGTAAGAGATCTGCACACCACAGCCGACTCGTCGGTTTGTGCCCTAAGGCGGTGGCGCGCCATTTGCCTAGTAGCCGCGTTGGGTGGGGATGGATGCGGTGTCGGCGTCGTCGTCGCGGTGCCGGGCGCGGGCGTCGTCATAGTCGCGGACTTGTTGATTGCCGTTGCTCTCCAGCGAGTCGAGGATCGCTTCCTGCGCATCCTTGGGCAGCAGGTGCAGATTCTCCCGGACCCGGGCCTGTCGACGGGCCACGGCCTTGCGCTCCGGCATGCCCGGGGTGGCGCTGATCTGCGGGGGCACGCCCTCGACCTCCTCGACACCGCCGTCGACATGGCCGGCCTCCAAGTGGGCCTGCTCCTCGGCCATCGTCGCCTCGTCCTTTTCCTCCGACATCCCGATCGGGCCGATACGACGGCCGTTAAGGAACTGCCGTACCACCGGCTCGTCGCTGGTCAACAACACCTCACGCGGCCCGAACATCACCAGATGCCGGCGGAACAACATGCCCATGTTGTCCGGCACCGTGCGGGCGATGTTGATGTTGTGCGTCACGATCAAGATCGTGCAGTCGATCTGGGCGTTGATGTCGATGAGCAGCTGAGACAGGTACGCGGTGCGGACCGGGTCCAGACCCGAGTCGGGCTCATCACACAAGATGATCTTCGGGTCCAACACCAGCGAGCGGGCCAGCCCGGCACGCTTGCGCATACCACCGGAGATCTCCCCGGGGAACTTCTTCTCATCCCCGCCCAGGCCCACCATCTCCAGCTTCTCCATGACGATGTCACGGATCTCGCCTTCCTTCTTCTTGGTGTGCTCGCGCAACGGGAATGCGGTGTTGTCATAAAGGTTCATCGAGCCGAACAGGGCGCCGTCCTGGAACATCACGCCGAACAGGGTGCGAATGTCGTAGAGCTCTTTGGCCGAGCACTCGGTGATGTCGGTGCCATCCACGATGATCGAACCGCGCTCGGGGCGCAGCAGGCCGATCAGCGACTTCAAGAACACGGATTTACCGGTACCCGACGGGCCCAGCAACACGCTGACCTCGCCCTCGGGAACCTCCATCGTGACGTCTTCCCAGATCCGCTGGGAGCCGAAGGACTTCGTGAGTCCCTCAACCTGGATACCGATACCCATGCGAAACCCTCCCA
>DATJOR010000012.1:0-3869 GCA_035506875.1 Mycobacterium sp. | reverse complement strand
CTGCTGTGTGACATTCTCGGCGCCGACCATCAACTCCGTTAGCTTAGCTGCGACCTCTGGGGAGACTGCACGGCGCTGCTGATGCGGCGCGGTGGTGCTGATGTTAGCCAGGTCGGGCCCTTGCAGGCTGTTGACCAGGTAAGGCTGCATGGTTACGCCGGCATTGGCGATGGTAGCGGCAACCAGCGCGTTCTCCAGCGGCGTCACCGCGACGTCCTTCTGGCCGATACTTGACATTCCCAGCGCTGCGGCGTCCGGGATCGGGCCTGTAGTGGACTCGGCGACCTGGAGCGGAATCGGGTCAGGCAAGATGTCCAAACCGAACGACAGCGCGGTGCTGCGCAGCGCGTCGGTGCCGGTAAGCAGGCCCAATTGGACGAATGCGGTGTTGCATGACTTGGCGAACGCCTCTCGCAGCGAGACGGTTTCGGCGTCGACGCAGGGGGCACCGCCGTAGTTCTCCAGAGTGGCGGTGCTGTTCGGCAGCGGAATCTTGGCCGACGCGGTGAGCTGCTCGTCTTCGGTGGCGCCGTTCTGCAGCGCGGCCGCGGTGGTGATCACCTTGAACGTCGAACCGGGCGGATAGGTCTCGGAGATGGCGCGGTTGGTCATCGGCGAATGCGGGTCGTCGCGAAGTTGCTGCCAGGTTTGCGACTGCTGTTCGGGGTCGTGCGACGCGAGCAGGTTGGGGTCGTAGGACGGCGCGGACACCAGCGTCAGGATTTTGCCGGTCGACGGCTCCAGCGCGACGACCGCTCCCCGGCACCCGCCGTTGCAGCCCTGCTGCATGGCATCCCATGCGGCCTGTTGGATGCGCGGGTTGATGGTGGTATCCACGTTGCCGCCGCGCGGGTCGCGTCCGGTGAAGAAGTCGGCCAGCCGGCGACCGAACAACCGCTGGTCGGATCCGTTGAGCAGCGGATCCTCGGCCCGTTCCAGGCCGCTGCTGGAATAGCGCAGCGAATAGAAGCCGGTAACCGGCGCGTACACCGCCCCGTTGGGATAGACCCGCAGGAAACGGAAGCGGCTGTCGGTGGCGACCGAATACGCCAGCAGCTGGCCGCTCGCGGTGATCTGGCCCCGCTGGCGGGAGTACTCGTCGAGCAGAACCCGCTGGTTGCGAGGGTCAGCGCGCAACCCATCGGCGGTGAACACCTGAGTGAGCGTCGCGTTGAACAGCAGCAGCACGATCAGCGCCATCACGGCCATCGAGATCCGGCGCAGGGAGGTGTTCATACTCGCTCGATCACCTCGGTGTTGGCGCCCGCGATCGGTGACGTATTGCCCGACCGGGTACGGAATGGTCGGCGGGCCATGTGCGAGATGCGCACCAGAATGGCCAGCAACACGTAGTTGGCCACCAGCGACGAGCCCCCGTACGACATCCAGGGTGTGGTCAGCCCGGTCAGCGGGATGAGGTTGGTCACCCCGCCGACGACAATGAACAACTGGATGGCCAGTGCCGAGGCGAGTCCCGCGGCCAGCAGCTTGCCGAAGCTGTCACGCACCGCGATCGCCGTCCGCATGCCGCGGATGATCACGATGGTGTAGAGCATCAACAGGCCGGCCAATCCGACCAGACCGAGCTCTTCGCCGAACGCCGCCACGATGAAATCGGTGGACGCGGCCGGGACGGTGCCCGGCTGGCCGTTGCCGAGGCCGGTGCCGAACACGCCGCCGGTAGCGAAGCTGAACAGCGACTGCACGATCTGGTAGCCGGCACCGTCGGGGTCGGCGAATGGGTCCAGCCAGGTCTGCACGCGAACCCGAACATGGTTGAAAATGAAGTACGCCGCAACGCTTCCCAGCGTGAACAGGGTCAAACCAATGACCACCCAACTGAACCGCTGGGTGGCAAGGTAAACGACAACCAGAAACGACGCATAGAGCAATAGTGAAGTGCCGAGGTCCTTTTCGAATATCATCACGCCGACCGACGTGACCCAGGCCGCCAGCAGCGGAGCCAGGTCGCGCGGCCGCGGCAGGTCCATGCCAAGGACATGCTTACCGGCGCTGGTGAACAGACCGCGCTTGGCTACCAGCACGGCCGAAAAGAAAATGAGCAGAAGGATTTTGGAGAATTCAGCTGGCTGAATCGAAAAGCCGGGAAACTTGATCCAGATCTTCGCGCCGTTCTGCTCAGAGAACGTCCGTGGCAGAAACGCCGGGATCGCCAGGATGACAAGTCCGGTCAGCCCACAGATGTAGCCGTAGCGGGCGAGCTGGCGATGGTCCTTGAGCCAGATCACCACGAACGCAAACGCCCCGACACTCACCAGCGTCCACAGGATTTGCGGGTTTGCGCGCGCACTGGCCCCGCTGAGGCGGTCGTCGATGTCGAGCCGGTGAATCATCACCAGCCCCAGGCCGTTGAGCAGCGCCACGATTGGCAGCAGCAACGGGTCGGCATACGGCGCGAAGCGTCTGATCGCGAGGTGGGCGCAGGCGAACACCGCCAAAAACCCTGCGGCATAAGTGATCAGCTGCCAGTTCATCCCGCGTTCCTGATCGGCCTGCACGATCGCGAAGGCCGCCACGGTGATCACGGTGGCGAAGCACAGCAGCAGCAGCTCAGCGTTGCGTCGATTCGGTAGCGGCGGTGTTACCGCGACGGGCGGCTGCGGCTGCGTGGTCATGTCGGTGCCCGACAGTCGGTGCCGGGCTGGGGCGGTGGCGGAGAGAGCGCCGTGATGGTGGGCGCGGCGGGTGTCGGCGAGGGATTTGCCGGGGGTAGTTGTGGGTTACTCGCGCCGGGTTCTGCCGGCTGGATGGTTGGTGCGGTTGGCGGCGTCGAAGTCGGCGGCGATTGGGCGCGTGCGGGCGGACACGGCGGCAGCAGCGACTCGGTCGACAACCTGCGGAGCTGAGCGTTGGCCTGCTCCAGCGTGCCAGCTGGAAGTCCGGCAGCCACTTGCGCGCGAGCAGACTGGACCAGATCGGACAGCTTCATCGGCACGCAATCGCGGTTGTTGCCGCCCTGACCGTAGCGGATCACCGACAGCTCGTTGCGGCTGTTCAGGCACCCCTGCGAGTACGGCTGATGCAGCGGCACGCCCAGGATCGAGACTTGGATGCCTTGCATGATGGAGACCGTGCCGTTGTATTCGGCCACATAGTAGTAATTGCGGATGACGGTTCGCCCGATCGCCAACGCCGCGAGCACCAGCAGCACAACCAGCGCGGCACCGATGGCTATCCGCCGTCGCGAGCGCCGCGGCGGGGTGAAGTTATCGACTTGCGGCAGAACACGTTTGACCACATTCGCGCGCGGGTTGATAGCGGAGGCCCGGCCCGCCGCGGTGTTCGGTCGGGTCAGTTGGTCCTGATATTCGGAGTCGCCGGATACCGCGCCCGCGATGATCGGCTGGGTCGGGCCGTAGTCGTAGTCGACGACGTCCGCGACGACCACAGTGACGTTGTCGGGTCCGCCGCCGCGCAGCGCCAATTCGATGAGTCGGTCGGCGCTGTCGGTGACATCGGGAATCTGCAGGGCGTCGAGGATGGTCTCGTCGCTCACCGGGTCGGAAAGCCCATCCGAGCAAAGAAGGTAGCGGTCCCCGATGCGTACTTCTCGCATGGTCAGCGTCGGCTCAACCTCATGACCGGTCAGCGCCCGCATGATCAACGATCGCTGTGGGTGGCTGTGGGCCTCTTCCCGGGTGATCCGCCCTTCGTCGACCAAGGTTTGGACGAACGTGTCGTCCTTGGTGATCTGGCTCAGCTCGCCATCGCGCAGCAGATAGCCCCGCGAGTCACCGATGTGCACCAACCCAAGACGGTTGCCGGCGAACAGAATTGCGGTGAGCGTGGTGCCCATGCCCTCGAGGTCGGGCTCCATCTCGACCTGCGCGGCGATGGCCGAATTGCCG
>DATJOR010000011.1:0-12288 GCA_035506875.1 Mycobacterium sp. | reverse complement strand
CACAAGGCCTGCAATCGGGAATTGGGCGATGGTGATCTGGTCGATCACCATCGCGCCCTGGGAGTATCCGCCGAGCACCACCTTGGTGTTGGGGCAGTTCGCGATCGTGGACGTGACGTGAGCGTTCGCATCGCTGGTGCCGGCGTTGGTGGACGCGATGAAATCCTCCGAAGCGGGGTAGTTGACCGCGTACACCCCGACGGACCTGCCGGCGACCTGCGAGCGGAGCGCGTCGATAAATTGCTGGCCGACGACGCCGACGCCCGGCGGTTCGGTGGTGGCGCGGGCGAACGTCACCTCGACGTCGGGACAGGGAGCAGCGGAAGCGATGTCGATCGGTGTGCTCAGCAGTGCCGCGGCGGCGCCCACCACGACGACACCCAGGAAATGCGTGATCTGCCGTGCGTTCACCCGTCAATGCTGGCACATTGTGACGGGCAAAAGTCAGCCCGGTGGCGCGAAGAACTCGAGCGCGACGCCGTCCGGGTCGCGAAAGCTCAAACCCAAGCCGTAGGGCGCCGTCACGATCCCGCCGTGCTGGATTCCGAGCTCGCCCAGTCGGGCCATCCAGGTTTCCAGCTGCGCGCGGTTGGCGCAGCCGAAGCCGACGTGGTCCAGGCCCACCCGGAACTCGCTGAATCGCTCATCCGGGGCCGGCCGTTCGTGCTGATGGATGCCGAACACCGTGCCGCCCTCGAGCATCCACACCAAATGCCGGAAGCCGGCATCGGTGTGCTCGTCGAGGACCGGGTCGGCGTCGAACAGCGTCCGGTACCACGGGCCGCTGATTTTCATGTCGCGCACGGTGATCGCGACGTGGTTGAGTCCGGGGAACGTCATCAATCTGCTCCAATTGCTCCTGCGCGACGCTCGTAGTGTGATCTAGATCGCATCGCGCGTTGGATGAGGCGAGCGCCACATTTACTTCGGTCGACTAATTAGTCATGCTTGATACATGACTTCGCAGCTGACGCCCGAGCGCACCACCACCTCCCGTTCGGCAAAGAACGTTGAGACCACCGAGCGGCCCCTGCTTCTGCAGCCGTGGTTTCTGATGGCGATCCTGAGCATGGCCGCCATCGTGTTGGTTGTCTTGTTCAGCTAGCCGTTAGACGATTCGCCAGCCGCGTCTGGCGCGAAACCGCATGTCCCACAGGTAGAGCCGATAACCAAGAATCCACGCTTGGTGTGGAATCAGCCGATCAGCCAGCCGTAGCGCGGCCAGCAACCGCTCGAACCGGCGCTGCTGCGGCTCTGACCAGTCCAGCCGCATCATCGTGCGGAACTCCGGAGCCAGGAACCCGGTCGTCGCGAACAAATTGAACGACCCGGCCAGTGCGTGCAGCGGACGCGGCAGGAACGCCATCGTCGCGACGCCGTGCAGGTGCTGGCGGACCGGTGGATCGATGCGCAGGTCTTCCAGCGAGCGCTTCCAGTAATCGTCGAACGCGACCCGATCCGGCGGCCACAACCCTTCACGCACTTGAAGCGTGGTACCCAGCCGCTTGGCGTCGGAGTAAACCGCGTCCGCGGTGGCCTCGTCGAGCGGCCCGTACAGAAACTCGTGCTGATCGACGAAATACCGGTATAAGCAGGCAGCCACCCACAGCTGCAGCGCGGGATCGAAGGCGTTGTAGGACACCGGGCTTGATGTCGTCGACCGTACTTGCCGGTGCGCGGTGTCGACGGCAGCACGGATGAGTTCGCGGTCCGACTCGGTGCCGATGGTCGCGACGGCCAAATACGTGCCGGTGGTACGTGCTCGCTTGAACGGATGCTTGTAGACGTTGCCGCTGTCGACGGGGCTTTCCAAAACGCCGTAGCCGACACCCGGCAACGACAGCTGCATGATCACATTCGCGGCGGGTAACAGCACTGCCGCGGGATTCAGCAAGTCGGCCACCCGAGTGACGTGCCGCTTCATCAACCGAGTAGACCACGTGTGAGACGCTGCCGGAGTGTTTGGGGCGACGAGGCATACCCGGGTCGTCGGTGTGCTGGCCGGCTACCTGGCCGACCTCGTGCTGGCCGACCCGCGGACGTGCCATCCGGTCGCAGGATTCGGCGCCGTGGCCGCGACGGTGGAGCGGGTCACCTACCGCGACAGCCGGATCGGTGGCGCTGTCCACGCCGGCCTGCTGCTCGGCGCCGTGAGCCTGCTCGGCGCCGCGCTGCAACGGCAGGCTCGGCGTCGCGGTCCGCTGTGGTCCGCCGCTGCGACCGCGGTGGCCACGTGGATAGCGCTGGGCGGAACAACCCTGGCCCGCACCGGCTCGGCGATGGGTGACGTGGTGAGCCGCGACGACGTCGACGGCGCCAAACGGCTACTGCCGTCGCTGTGCGGCCGTGATCCGGCACGGCTCGACGCCGGGGGACTGACCCGGGCCGCGGTCGAGTCGGTCGCCGAGAACAGCTCTGACGCCACTGTTGCACCGCTGCTGTGGGCGACGGTGGGCGGCGTGCCCGCGGTCCTCGGATACCGCGCGGTAAACACGCTTGACTCGATGGTCGGCCACCGGTCGCCGCGCTATGCCAGATTCGGTTGGGCCGCCGCACGTCTGGATGACGCGGCAAACTACGTGCCCGCGCGGCTGACCGCCGCGCTGGTGGTGGTGTGCGCGCCGATCGTCGGCGGATCGCCGTCGGGTGTAGTGCGCGCCTGGCGTCGCGATGCCGCCCGGCATCCCAGCCCCAACGCCGGCGTCGTCGAGGCGGCGTTCGCGGGAGCGCTGGGCGTGCGCCTTGGTGGGCCTACTCAATACCAGTACGGACTGCAGATCCGGCCCACTCTCGGCGACGGAGCGCCGCCGTCGGTGGCCGACCTGCGCCGCGCGGTACAGCTCTCCCAAGCGGTGCAGGCAGCGGCGACGGTGCTGTGTCTTTCGCTCAGCGTCGTCGTCCGTAGCGGTCGATGAGTTTCTCTTCGACGGTCGCCGGCGCGGGCTTTTCGGCGGGCGGGGCCTGACTCTTCTCGGCGCGGCGTGCCCGGATCTCGGCGTACACGAAATAGCCCAGCAGGATCGGTGCGACGACGCCGAAGGTGATCCACTGGATGCCGTAGGACAAAAACGGCCCGGCATCCAGGTGGGGGAGTGCGATCGCGCCGAGTCCGCTGGGCTGGTTGTCGACCAACTGCAGATACGACCCGGCCAGCGGCACCCCGGTCAGCGTTGCTATCTGGCCGACGTCGATCGAATACACCTGTCGCACACCGTCGCTGATGAAGGACTTCTTGTCCGCCACCGGCCGCTCGGAGTCGCGCAGGCGCGCGGTGATGGTCACCGCGTCGCGCGGCGGCGGCGGTATTGGCGGTACCCGCGAACCAGGTAGTGGCCGCACGTAGCCGCGGTCGACCAACACAGTAGGCCCGCCATCGACGATGAAAGGCAGTAGCACCTCCATCGCGGGATCGCCCTCGGCTACCCGCAACCGGACCACCAGCTGTTTATCGGCCAGGTAGTGGCCGGTCGCCGTGACTCTGCGCCACTGCGCGCCGGGAGCCGATGAATCTTGTTGCGGTAACAGATTTTTCAGCGGGACAGGTGCGCTCGTCAGGGATTGTTGGATCTGGTCATTTTCGCGTGACGTCTTGGTGTTCTTCCCGAGCTGCCATGGCGCGAGCACGCTGAAACACAGATAGGTGAATGCGATCACCACCACAGCCAGCGCGATCCACCCCGGCCTCAGCAGGAAGGTCAGGCGACCCATCACGGGTGTCCATTCTGGGCGAGTCGCTCGTCGACCCACGTGTGCAGACCCGGCAAGGACGCCTCGATGGCGGCGAACACCGCTTCGAAGTCGTCGTGGTCGCCGTAATAAGGGTCGTCGACGTCGAGGACATAAGCACCGGAGCGCGGGTCGAAAGATCGCAGCATCCGGATTCGGTCGGCGGCGATGCCCAGTTCCTGCAGCAGCCACACGTGATTGCGGGCCAGTGCGACCACCAGGTCGGCCTCGATGTGGTCGATGCCGATCTGCGCGGCGCAGTGGTCGGTGGGGTAGCCGTGCTCGCGCAGCACCCGGTTGGCCCGCTCGTCGGCGCGCTTGCCGACATGCCAGCCGGCGGTTCCCGCACTGGTCACTCGCACGGCGTCCTCCAGACCGCGTTGGCTGATCTGGTGGGCGAACATCTTCTCGGCCATCGGCGACCGGCAGATGTTGCCGGTGCACACGAACGTGATGTGCAGCTGCGGCTCAGACTCAGACACCCAACGCCCTCCGCAGCTCGGCCATCGTCGCGACGTGCACGAGACCGTTCGTCGCGGTGGCGTCGGCGAAGTCGGCTTCACCGTATCCCCAGCCGACTACCACCGCATCGATGCCGTGTGCGGCCGCGCCTTCGACGTCGTGCAGGCGGTCGCCGACCATCAGCACGCGTTCCGGCAGCGGCTGCAGTTGCTGCAACGCGTGGGCCAGCACTTCCGTCTTGGTGGCGCGGGCGCCGTCGACGCTGGCGCCCGCGACAACCTCGAAATGCTCGTCGAGCCCGAAGTGCGCCAGAATCCGGCGCGCGGTCGGCTCCGCCTTGGAGGTGGCCACCGCGAGCCTGACGCCCGCCGCGCGCAGGTCGGCGAGCAAGGGGCTAATTCCGTCGAAGAGGCTGTTCATCGCCCAGCCGCGGGTGGTGTAGTCGGCGCGGTAGGCGGCGATCGCGGCATCGGCGTGCTCGCCCAGCCCCATCGCGGACAGGGTGTGGTGCATCGGCGGCCCGACGATCCGGCTGGCCAGGTCGCCCTCGGGCACGGCGGCGCCGATCTGGCCCAGCGCATGCCGGAAGCTGGACACGATGCCCTCAGCGGAGTCGGTGAGCGTGCCGTCGAGATCGAAGATCACCAGCTGGGGGGCTATCACGTGCCTATTGTCCTCGATGGCGCGACCTGCCGTTGACCGTGTCCGGATACCTGGCCTCGTCGCGAGGTCGTTAGGGTTTCAGATGTGGCGAGTCTGGATCCGAGCTCATCGATTCCGCTCGCGGTGGTGCGCTATCACGGCGACCAGGCCGCCGAACCTGGCATGCTCGATTTCGCCGTCAACGTCCGTCATGCGCAATCGCCCGCCTGGCTGGTGCAGCGGCTGGCCGCACGGTTGCCTGACCTGGCCCGCTATCCCGGCGCCCACGACGAAGATGCGGCGATACAGGCCGTCGCGACCCGTCACGGCCGGGGTAGTGACGAAGTCGCACTGTTGACCGGAACGGCCGAGGGCTTCGCGTTGCTCCCCAACCTCCGCCCGACGTTGGCGGCGGTGATCGCGCCGTCGTTCACCGAACCGGTCGTCGCGCTGGAGTCGGCGGGTGTCGGCGTGCTGCACGTCGTGCTCGAACGGCCGTTCGGCCTGGCAGGCGTCCAGGTGCCCGAAGACGCCGATCTCGTCGTGGTCGGCAACCCGACCAACCCGACGTCGGTTTTACATGCCCGCGAGCAGATCCTTGCGCTACGCCGGCCCGGTCGGATCGTGGTGGTGGACGAGGCCTTCGCGGACGCGATTCCCGGCGAGCCGGAATCACTGGCCGACGAGCCGCTGCCCGACGTACTGGTATTGCGCAGCCTGACCAAGACGTGGTCGCTGGCAGGCCTGCGGGTGGGCTACGCACTGGGTGCGCCTGATGTGCTGGCCCGGCTCACCGCGGGGCGGCCGCACTGGCCGGTGGGCACGCTGCAACTAACGGCCATCGCGGCCTGTTGTGCGCCCGACGCGGTGGCGGAAGCCGCGGCCGGCGCTCAGCGTCTGGCACTTTTGCGCGGCGAAATGGTTTCCGGTCTGCGGTCGGCGGGCGTCGAACCGGTCGATGGCAGTGCGCCATTCGTCTTGTTCGCTGTCCCGGACGCTGAATTGATGCGAAAGCATCTGCACGCCAGAGGAATTGCCGTACGACGATGTGACACCTTCGTCGGCCTGGACGGGCAATATCTACGAGCCGCGGTCCGGCCGGAATGGCCGGTGCTCGTTGCGGCGATCGCCGACATCGCCATGAGCGGGGTGCTTCAATGACCGTGCGGCTGGCTGACGTCATCGACGTGCTCGAGGCGGCCTATCCGCCCCGGCTTGCCCAGTCGTGGGATTCGGTCGGGTTGGTCTGCGGCGACCCCGACGACGTACTAAGCGCGGTGACGATCGCGGTCGACGCGACCGCGGCGGTTGTCGACCAGGTTCCCGACGGCGGCCTACTGCTGGCCCACCATCCGCTGCTGTTGCGTGGCGTCGACACGGTGGCGGCCAGTACCGCCAAAGGAGCGCTGGTACACCGGCTGATCCGGTCCGGCCGTTCGCTGTTCACCGCACACACCAACGCCGACTCCGCATCGCCAGGCGTGTCTGACGCATTGGCGCACGCACTCGGGCTGACCGTTGAGGCGGTGCTCGAGCCGTCGCCCGCCGGGCCTGATTTCGACAAGTGGGTGATCTTCGTACCGCCGGACAATGCGGAAGCGGTGCGGGCCGCGGTGTTTGCAGCCGGCGCCGGTCAGATCGGCGACTACTCGGGGTGCAGTTGGAGCGTCACCGGCACCGGACAGTTCCTGCCTGGCGAGGGGGCGTCACCCGCCATCGGCAGTGTCGGCGCCGTCGAGCGCGTTGTCGAGGACCGAGTCGAGGTCATCGCGCCCGCGCGGACACGGCGGGAGGTGCTGTCGGCGATGCGCGCCGCACATCCATACGAGGAGCCCGCATTCGACATCTTCGCTTTGGCGCCTCCACCCGCCGATGTCGGATTGGGCCGCATCGGGTCGTTGGCGCGGCCACAGTCGTTGAGCGCATTCGTCTCTCGGGTCAGGACGGGCCTGCCGCAGACCTCGTGGGGGGTGCGCGCCGCGGGCGATCCGGACATGGCCGTGTCCCGGGTCGCGGTATGCGGGGGCGCCGGCGATTCCCTGCTGGACGTCGTGGCGGCGGCCGGCGTGCAGGCCTATGTCACGGCCGACCTACGTCATCATCCCGCCGACGAGCACTGCCGAGCTTCGGATGTGGCGTTGATTGATGTCGCGCACTGGGCCAGCGAATACCCTTGGTGCGAACAAGCTGCCGATGTCTTGCGGTCGGTTTTCGGCGCCGACCTCTCGGTGCGAGTGTGCCCGATTCGCACCGATCCATGGAATGTCGACGACCCGAGCAGGAGTAATCACTGATGAAAGCCGCAGTCGCGCAGCAGCGTTCGCTGCTCGAAGTTGCGGAGCTGGACGCTGAACTATCGAAGATCACGCACCGCGCCAACCACCTGCCCGAGCGTCAAGAGTACGAGCGAATGCAGACCGAGCAGGTCGCGGTCAATGACCGGCTCGGGGCTCTGCAGATTGCGTTGGAAGACTTGGACGGGGAGGTATCGCGCTTCGAGTCCGAGATCGACGCGGTGCGCCACCGCGAAGACCGGGACCGATCGCTACTGCAATCGGTCGCCGACGCCAAGCAATTATCGGAATTGCAACACGAGTTGGAGACGTTGCAACGCCGCCAGTCCAGCTTGGAGGATTCGCTGCTGGAGGTGATGGAACGGCGCGAGCAGCTGCAAACGGAACACGCCGCCGAGATGGCCACGCTCGAAGCCCTGCAAGCTGATTCGGCCACTGTGCAGCAGGCTCTCGAAGAGGTACTTCGCGAAATCGCGCAAACCCGAGAACAATACGCAACACGGCGCGAAGAACTCACCGCGGCGCTGGATCCCGACCTGATCGCGCTTTACGAGCGACAGCGCGCCGGCGGTGGGCCGGGTGCGGGGCCGCTGCAGGGCCGTCGCTGCGGGGCCTGCCGCATCGAGATCGATCGCGGCGAGTTGGCGAGAATCTCGGCCGCCGCAGAAGACGATGTGCTGCGGTGTCCTGAATGCGGCGCAATCTTGTTGCGAGTCAAAGGCATTAACTAGTGAAAGTGATTGTCGAGGCCGATGGCGGGTCGCGCGGTAATCCGGGGCCCGCGGGTTACGGATCGGTGGTGTGGACGGCCGACCGGTCGACCGTGTTGGCCGAGAGTAAGCAGGCGATCGGGCATGCCACCAACAACGTCGCAGAATATCGCGGTTTGATCGCAGGTTTAGAGGAAGCGGCCAAGCTGAACGCCGCCGAGGTCGCGGTGGCGATGGATTCCAAGCTGGTGGTCGAGCAGATGTCCGGGCGTTGGAAGGTCAAACATCCCGACCTCGCAGAGCTCAACGCCCAGGCACGCGCGCTGGCGTCGCAGTTCGAGAGTGTCACCTACACGTGGATTCCGCGGGCCGAGAACTCCCACGCCGACCGGCTGGCCAACGAGGCGATGGACGCCGCCGCTGCCGCCGAAGAGCAAGAGCAGAACGGCGATTCAGCATCGAAGCCGCAGGCAACGCAGGCCCCATCCCCGCCGGGCTGGACCGGCGCGCGTGGTGCCGCCACCCGACTGCTATTGCTGCGACACGGCCAGACCCAGTTGTCGGTGCAGCGGCGTTACTCAGGACGCGGCAACCCGGCGCTGACCGAACTCGGGCGGCAGCAGGCAGATGCCGCGGCCCGTTATCTCGCTCAGCGCGGCGGGATCTCGGCAGTGGTCACTTCGCCACTGCAACGTTGTTACGACACCGCGGCGTCCGCCGCCAAAGCGCTGGGTTTGGACTTGACCGTCGACGACGACCTGATCGAGACCGATTTCGGCGCATGGGAAGGCTTGACGTTCACCGAGGCCGCCGAACGCGACCCCGAAATGCATCGACAGTGGCTGCGCGACACCGGCACCGAGCCGCCGGGTGGTGAGAGCTTCGATCATGTGAACCAGCGGGTCTGCCGGGCACGTGACCGGATCGTGGCAGAGTACGGCGGCACCACGGTATTAGTGGTCTCGCACGTAACCCCGATCAAGATGCTGCTGCGCCAAGCCCTCGACGCCGGACCGGGCATCCTGTATCGGCTGCACCTGGATTTGGCATCGCTGAGCATCGCCGAGTTCTACCCGGACGGCGCTTCATCGGTGCGCCTGGTGAACCAAACCGGGTATCTGAGTTAGGGCAGTCATGGAGTGGGCGGCACATCACGCGGTGGCGATCGGATCGGCACTGCTTGCTGCCTTTTTTGCCGCAGTGGGGATTGTCATCCGGCAGCGCGCGATCCAAGCCGAGGCGGCCCACCGCAACGACTCGAGCGCAATTGTGACGTCGTGGGTTCGCCAGCCGACATGGTGGGCGGGAACACTGGTTGCGATATTTGGGTACCTGTTCCAGGCGCTCGCGCTGGCGCATGGATCGTTGCTGCTTGTGCAGCCGCTGCTGGTGTCCGCGCTGTTGTTCGTACTGCCGCTGGGGGCGAGGTTCTCCAAACAACATGTGAGCAAGGCCGATTGGTGCTGGGCGGTGCTGCTGACCGCAGCGCTCGCCGTTTTCGTTCTCGTGGGACAGCCCCGCGAAGGCCACTATCGTCCGCCGGTACCCGCGTGGAGTGTCGCGCTGGCCGGCGCGGTCCCGTTAGTGATCCTATGTGTGGTGGCAGCACATCGAACCGTCGGTCGAACGCGTGCCATGCTGTTGGCCAGCGCCGTCGCTGTATTGGTTGGCATGATTGCGGTTTTGACGAAAGTCAGCGTTCACCATCTCGCCCTTTACGGGTGGCGTGGACTACTGACGGTGCCGGCGCCCTACCTGCTGATAGTGCTGGCCGTCGCGGTAACGGTGTTGCAGCAGTCGGCATTTCATGCCGGCGCGTTGCAAGCATCCGTACCGGTCATGCTGGTCGGTGAGCCCATGGTCGCGGTGCTGCTGGGTGTTGTGATACTCGGTGAGCATCTGGCTGTCCGTGGTATCGGAGGCCTGGTACTCGCGGTAGCAGTTGTCGCGATGACGGCAGCCACGATCGCTCTGGGCCGCGATTCAGCCCCTCGCACAACGGAAGTCGTCGATACGACGACGACAACCCCATCTCCAGCATAACCGCCAGGGACTCGGCCAAAAGGTCTGCGAGACCGGGAGTAGGTCAACGCCCGAGGGCAAAACCGTCTGGGCGCGCATCGGTCCCGACGACATACTCGACGGAATCGCGGAACTGCTCCAGTGACACCGAAGCGCCGTTCAGGCGGCGTCGTGAAAGATCAGTCCCAGCGCGTACCGCTCGCCAGACCGTACGACGGACAGGCCGTGGCGCACTGGTGCGGCCGACCAGCCGCGAGCTGAGTGCACCGGCCGGTCGCGGGTGGTGAACAGGTAGCCGTGCCCCTGCGGCAATTGGGTAGTCGTGCCGCGTGATTGGGCTCGTGCCCGCTGTTCGACGAGCAAGAATTCCCCACCAGTGTATTCGGTGTCCGCGTCGCTGAGATTGATCACGACTTGAAGCGGAAACACCAAGTCCCCGTAAAGGTCTCGATGCAGAGCATTCCAGTCGTTGGTGCCGTACTTGAGAACCAGGGCCGTCGATCTCGTTTGGCCGGCGGCGTGGCACCTGTCCAGCCATTCGTCGAGGCTGTCCGGCCACGGGGTATCCCGGCCCAGCCGGGCCCACCAATCCCGGGCGATCGGCAACAGCCGTGGATACAGCGCCTGCTTGAGGTGCTCGATCGGTTCGGGATAGGGAGCCTGGAAATACCGGTACTGACCCGAGCCGTAGCGGCGAGGCCCCATGTCGATGGTCGAGCGGAAGAGTTGATCTCTGGTGTAAAGACTGCGTAGCCGTCGGGCCTCGGCGGGCGTCAGCAGCCGGGGCAGCAGCGCTCCGCCATAGTCGTCGACCTCCGCGGCGACGGACTTCCAGTCAGCGGCGTCGACGCGCTTGTCCCATCGGGTCGCCGGCATCGGATCGGTCCTTCCTTCGCTCCCTCTTCTGTAGACGATAAAGATGCCTCGGATGTGAGGACCATTCTTGTCGCCGCCACGGTATATAATCGAATGTATGTTCGATAGCTTGACCATGATCGATCCCGCCAGCGACGAATCGGCGCTGGTGGAGCGCATTGCCGAGCTGGAACGGCTGAAATCCGCGGCGGCCGCGGGTCAGGCTCGTGCCGCGGCCGCGTTGGACGCGGCGCGCCGCGCGGCCGAGGCCGCGGCGGGTGTGCCGGCTGCGCGGCGCGAACGCGGCGTGGCCAGTGAGGTCGCGCTCGCCCGACGCGACTCACCGTCGCGGGGTAACCGCCACCTCGGCTTCGCCAAGGCCCTGGTACACGAGATGCCGCACACCCTGGCCGCCTTGGAAGCCGGCGCGTTGACGGAGTGGCGGGCCACCCTGATCGTGCGCGAAAGCGCTTGTCTGGACGTTGAGGACCGGCGGGCCCTAGACGCCGAATTGTGTGCCGATACAGCGGGCCTGAACGGGATGGGTGACGCGCGGGTGGCGGCGGCCGCGAAGACGATCGCTTACCGGCTCGATCCGCACGCGGTCGTCGACCGGGCCGCCAAAGCCGAAACCGAAAGGACGGTGACAATTCGGCCGGCGCCCGACACGATGACATACTTGACAGCGCTTTTGCCTGTGGCACAAGGTGTCTCGGTCTATGCGGCGCTGCGACGGGAAGCCGATGTCTGCGCCGACGGGCGTTCGCGTGGCCAGGTGATGGCCGACACTCTTGTCCAGCGGGTCACCGGGCGAAGCGCGGCAGTGGCAACACCGATCGCGGTCAACCTGGTGCTGTCCGACGAGACGTTGCTGGGCGGTTCCAGTGCACCGGCAGACATCTGCGGCTACGGGCCGATCCCGGCGGCCGTCGCTCGCGGACTGGTCGCGGGCGCCGTGACGGATCAACGGTCGCGGGCTACGTTGCGCCGGCTGTACGCTCAGCCGGCCGGCGGGGGATTGGTGGCAATGGAATCACGCTCCCGGTTGTTTCCTCGGGGGCTGGCCGCCTTCATCGGGCTGAGGGATCAGCGCTGCCGTACGCCGTACTGCGACGCGCCGATCCGTCATCGCGACCACGCGCAACCCTGGGCCGGCGGCGGTGCCACCAGTGCGAGTAACGGGCTTGGGCTGTGCGAGCGATGCAATTACGTCAAAGACGTCGCCGGCTGGCGCGTGGAAACCACTGTGGATGAAAATTACAATCACACAGCAAAATTCGTTACCCCCACCGGTGGACAGTATCGCTCGGGAGCGCCTCCGTTGCCGAGAGCGCCGGTGAGGATGGAAATCAGCGAGATGGAAGTCGCCGTCGGGATAACAATCGCGGATTTGCATGCCGCGTAGCGGCTTGCTGGCCCCATGCATTACGCAGCGGGTACGGTATTAGCGCGGACGAGTTGGCTGGGCGACCGCGGCTCGCATGTCGAGTCGAGGAAAGTCCGGACTTCACAGAGCAGGGTGATTGCTAACGGCAATCCGAGGTGACTCGCGGGAAAGTGCCACAGAAAACAGACCG
>DATJOR010000010.1:0-3969 GCA_035506875.1 Mycobacterium sp. | reverse complement strand
GGTGACGCCGACCTCGGCCAGCTCCCGATGGCCGTCCACGCCGAACTTGTCGATGCAGACCGCCTGGTATTCGAAAGGCACATCCGCTCGGTCGTATTCGGCGAGTAGCGCCTTGATCTTGCCGATGGTTTCGGCGAGCTGGTCACACGTCATCATCGCGCTGGTCCACCCGTCACTCACTCGCGCGGCACGCTTGAGCGCGGCATCGGTGTGACCGCCGACATAGAACGGCACCGGCTTGCTTGGAGCGGGACTCATCTGCAGTTTGTCGAAATCGTAGAAATCGCCGTGAAATTCCACCATTCCGCCAGCCAGCACGAGTTTGATGACGTCGATCATCTCGTCGACGCGCTTGCCGCGCTTGGCGTAGGGGACTCCGCACCATTCGAATTCTTCCGGCGCCCAGCCGATTCCCACTCCGAAGCCGAACCTGTTGTTGGTCAGGTTGGCCACCGAGCCGACCTGGCGCGCCAGCAACAGCGGATTGCGAGAGCCCAGCTTCATCACGTTGGTGTAGAAAAACAGCTTCGAGGTGACCGCGCCCATCGCTCCGGCAGCGATCAGCGGATCGACCCACGGCGTGTCCTGGTTCCACATGCGTGAGCCGTCGGGGGTGTACGGGTAATCGGCGGCGGCCTTCTCCATGTAGAACAGCGAGTCCGGCAGCGCGATCGCGTCGAATCCCACCTCTTCGGCCGTTTTGGCGATGTCGACCAGCTGATCGATCGGCCCCATCGCGATGCTGCAGGTGTACTTCACGGTTTGTCAGCTCCCACTACCCACATCGAGTAATACTGCGAGCCACCGCCATAAGCGTGGCCAAGTGCCTTGCGTGCGTTGGGAACCTGGTGATCGCCCGCCTTGCCCATCACCTGGATGGCCGCCTCGGCGAACCGGATCAGACCGGACGCGCCGATCGGGTTCGACGACAGCACCCCGCCGGAGGCATTGAGCGGGATCCGTCCGCCGATCTCGGTTTCACCCGCCTCGGTGAGCTTCCAGCCTTCGCCCTCGGGCGCGAAGCCGAGGTTCTCCAACCACATCGGCTCAAACCACGAGAACGGCACGTAGATCTCGGCGGCGTCGATCTCGTCGATCGGGCTGCTGATGCCGGCGTCACGCCACAGCGCCTTGGCGGCGTCGCGCCCGGCCTGCGGGTTGACCTGGTCGCGCCCGGAGAAGGCCAGCGGTTCGGTGCGCAGCGCGGTGGCGTGGATCCAGGCCACCGGATGGCCGTCGGCGACGCGCTGGTCGGCGGCGTCCTCGTTGCCGATCACCACCGCGCAGGCGCCGTCGGACGAGGGGCAGGTCTCGTCGAAGCGAATCGGGTCCCACAGCATCTGCGACGACATCACCTTCTCCAGCGTGATGTCCGGTTGATGCAAATGCGCCAACGGGTTCTTGGCGCCGTTCAGCCGGTCCTTGACCGCGACCATGGCACCGATGTGCGTCGGTGCGCCCGACCGCCGTATGTAGGAGCGCACGTGCGGAGCGAAGTAGCCGCCCGCGCCGGCGCCCACCGGCTTGGTGAACGGCACCGGAATGCTCAACGCCCACATGGCATTCGACTCGGACTGCTTCTCCCACGCCATCGCCAGCACACGTCGGTATTTGCCGGATTGCACGAGGCTGGCAGCCACCACACCGGTTGACCCGCCGACCGAACCGGCGGTGTGCACCCGGATCAGCGGCTTGCCGGTCGCGCCGACGGCGTCGGCCATGAACAGCTCCGGCATCATGACGCCCTCGAAGAAGTCGGGGGCCTTGCCGACCACCACCGCGTCGATGTCGTCCATGGTCGAACCGGAGTCGGCCAATGCCTTGTCGATGGCCTCGCGCACAAGGCCGTTCATCGAAACGTCCTGGCGCTTGGCGACGTACTTCGTCTGGCCGGTGCCGAGCACCGCCGCGAGTCGGCCAGCCATTGTTATTTCCCTTCCAGCACGGCGACGAGATTCTGTTGCAACACCGGGCCGCTGGTCGCGTGTGCGAGCACCCGGCCTGCGGAGCCGTCGAAAATATGTTGTGCCGCAAAGCCGATGCGTTCCAACCCGGCGGAGAACATCGGGTTGGCCGCCAGCGCGCCGCCCGACGGGTTGACCTTCGTCGACGACGGCAGGCCGATAGCCTCGGTCAGGATCAGCTGCTGATGGGTGAACGGCGCGTAGATCTCGGCCACCTCGATCGAGCCGGTGTCCCCGCCCGTGGCGACCTTGGCCGACGCCTCGGTCGACGGCGACGTGGTCAGGTCCCGGGCGCCGAGGACCGGCGTCTCGATGCGGTGCTCGATGCCAGTGATCCACGCCGGGTTCTTCCGCAACTCGCGGGCCTTGTCGCCGGCCGCCAGCACGATCGCCGACGCGCCGTCGGTGATCGGCGCAATGTCATGGCGCCGAAGGGGATCGGCGAAGAACGGCCGGGCCAGCAGCTCGTCGATGCTCTTTGCGGGTACTTGCGAATCGGTGCGCTGCGCAACGGCGAACATGTCGAGAGCCACTTGCGCCATCTGCTCGGCAGTCCACTTGCCCGTGTCGAGGCCGAAGCGGGCCTGCAGCCCCGCCATCGACACCGAGTCCGGCCACAGCGGTGCGACGGTGTACGGATCGGTCTGCAGCGAGAGCACCCGGCGCAGCGTGCCGGCCGAAGACTTGCCGAAGCCGTACACCAGCGCCGTGTCTACCTGGCCGGTCAGCACCTTGATGTAGGCCTCGTAGAGTGCCCACGCCGCGTCCATCTCCACGTGCGACTCGTTGATCGGCGGCACCGCACCGATCGAGTCGATCGCAGAGATAAACGAAAATGCCCGTCCGGCAAGGTAGTCCGATGACCCGGAGCACCAGAAGCCGATATCGGTCTGCTCGAGCCCGAGTTCTTTATAAAGTGCGTGAAAGCAGGGCATCAGCATTTCGACGCCGTTAGTGGTGCCGTCGGTGCGGCGCACATGCGGCGCATGGGCGAATCCGACGACAGCTACATCGCGATCGGTCACGTTTTTCCCTTTACAGGTGGTGTTTGTAGGTGTCGTAGTCGGCGTCAGGTTCGCCGGTCGGCTTGAAGTATTCGATGTTGTCGATGCCCAGGCCCCACTCCTCGCGAGGCTTCCACACCGCCTGCACCCGCATGCCCATCCGGACCTCGGCGGCGTCGATCTCCTGAATCAGGTGCAGGAACGCGATATCGGCGCCGTCGAGTAGGACGTAGGCCGCGACGTACGGCGGCTTGATGCGCTGCCCGGCGAACGGGATGTTGATGATCGCGAACGTCGTCACCGTGCCCTTGTCGGGCAACTCGAGGAAGTTGTCGAGTTCGAGGCCGGTCGCCGGGTCCGCTTCCTTCGGCGGGAAGTACACCTTGCCGTCCTTACCGGTTCGCGCACCGAGCAGCTTGCCCTCTTCCAGGCCGCGCAGAAACGCGCTCTCGGGAAGCGAAGCGGTGTGCTGGATTTCGATGCTGCTTGGCGTCACCTGAACCGTCACCGGCTCACGGTCGTCGGTCGTATCGGCAACCGGCTCCGCCTCGTCACCGAGCGCGAAGTAGGCGATGTCGGTGATCGCGCCCGCCGGCTCGTCGACCCAATGCGCGTGCACCCGCGCCCCGGTGCTGATGGAATCGGAACCGGCGGCTCCAACATCAACGGCGTGCAGCAGCGGAATGTCGGCGCCGTCGAGCTTGATCAGCGCCCAGGCGAATGGCCGATCCAACGGCTGGCCGTCCAGGGGCTCGGGCTGCCAGGTCCACGACAGCACGGTCCCGACACTGGCCACCGGTACGATCTCGGTCAATCGTTCATAGGTCACGGGATCGAACTCGGCGGGCGGGACGTAGACCCGGCCATCCGAGCCCCGGACACCGACGATGCGTCGCTCACGCAGGGCGGTGAAGAACTGGCTGAGGGTAGGTCCGACTGAACGGGTGTAGTCGAAGGACAGCTTCAGCGGTGCCGATAGCGGCGGCTGATGGGTATCGATC
>DATJOR010000009.1:0-2970 GCA_035506875.1 Mycobacterium sp. | reverse complement strand
TAAGGAGGCTCGGTGAAGACCATTTCGAAGATGTTCGTCTTCGGTCTTGTCGAGCTTGTCGTGTTCGGGGCGATGTTGTTTGTGCCGGCAGGCACGTTCAATTACTGGCAAGCGTGGGTGTTTCTGGTGGTCGTTGGCGTTGCGGCGTGGGCCCCCAGCATCTATCAGTTGCGCAAGAATCCCGCCGCGCTTCAGGGTCGGATGCGTGGTGGCCCGGCAGCCGAGTCACGGATGGCGCAGAAGGTCGTCATTGCCGGCTTGTATGTGTCTGTGGCAGCAATGGTCGTGGTCAGCGTCCTTGACCATCGCTTTCACTGGTCGCCGGTACCCGCCGCACTCTGCTTGGCCGGTGATGTTCTCGTCGCCGTGGGACTGGGCGTGGTGGCGCTGGTGATCGTTCAGAACAACTACGCGGCCGCAACAGTTCAGGTGCAGGCAGGCCAACGTGTCGTCGCCACCGGACTGTATGGGCTGGTCCGGCATCCCATGTACACCGGCAACGTGATCATGATGATCGGCATACCCCTTGCGCTCGGTTCGTATTGGGGACTCGTTTTCGTCATACCCGGCCTGATCGTGCTCGCCTTGCGCATCCGCGACGAGGAGAAGCTGCTCGCGCGAGAGCTGACTGGGTACCGCGAGTACACCCAAAAGGTTCGCTATCGCCTAGCGCCCGGTATGTGGTGACAGGCGTGGTTATAGGTCGCTGGCCGGGCTCACAGCGGAAACGTCTTCGACCGAACTGATATATCGGCCCACTTGCCGGCTCAGGCTTCGGACGGACGGCGCATCGAACAAGGCCGTCACCGCGAGTTTGACGTCAAGGGCTGTGTTCATCGCGGCGACCGCCCGCATCGCGGACAGCGAATCCCCGCCCAGATCGAAGAACGACTCATCGACCCCGACGCGGTCTACACCCAGTACCTCGGCCCAAATGCCGGCCAGGATCTGCTCGACCATGGTGGCCGGGGCGAGATAGCCATCACCGTTGGCGTGGCATCCGGGTGTCGAGACCGACGTGGTTGGCGGGTGGGCGAACAGGGTCTGCTCGTCCCGGTCGTCGAGGTCCATTGACGACAACGGCTGTGTGGGCTCGCCGGTCATGGTCACAAGCACCCGCTGCAAGCGCTCGATCAGCGCTTCGATGACGGCTGCGTCAAAAACATCCGCGCGATATTGGACCCGAAGTTCGAGTTCGTGGCCCGGCACGGCCTGGATCGCGAATGGGTAGTGGTAGTAGTCGCGGTTAGTGAGCCCGGTGACGGCCAATCCGTCTGTGCCCGACAACGCGGCGGCGTCGGTGGGGTAGTTCTCGTAAACGAGGACAGTGTCGAATAGTCGTTCGTGGCCGGTGATGCGGTGGATGTCGCTCAGGGCCAGGTGCTGGTGCTCGAGGGTGTGGTTGTTGGCGTTGTGCAACTGATCGAGCAGTTCGGCGGTGGTGGTGTCCGGGTTGATGGTTGCCCTGACCGGCACCGTGTTGATCAACAGACCGATCATCGACTCCGCGCCGATCACCTCGGCCGGGCGCCCCGAGACCACGGTGCCGAAAGCGACGTCGTGGCGGCCGGTCAGCCACATCAGCAGGGTCGCGAAAGCGCCCTGCAGCACGGTGCTGACGGTGGTGTGCGACGAGCGGGCCAACTCGGTAACTGCCCTGGTGATGTGCTCCGGCACCCGGAACGATGCGGAGCCTCGTTCAAGCCCCCCCTGTCCCAGCCCCAATCGGTCCAGCGGGGCTACCAAAGTGGGCCTGTCAAAACCGGCCAACACCTCACGCCAGGCGGCGCGGGCGGCGTCACGGTTCCGACCGGCAAGCCAGGTGATAAACCTGCGATACGGCACGGCCGCGGGCAGCCGCTGCGCGTAGTAACTGGCAAACAACTCCCGGAGCAGGTTCGGCAGCGACCAGCCGTCGAGCACGATGTGGTGATTGGTCAGCACAAACCGGTGCTGATCTTCCGCGGTGCGGATCAACGCCGCCCGGAAAGCCGGCTCGTCGGCGAGATTGAAAACCGCGGCGCGTTCGGCCGCGCAGACTCGCTGGATCTGCTCCTCGATGTCCAGGTCTGCACCGCTCAGGTCGACAAACCGCCAGTGAGTGACGGGATCAGCCGGGATGATCTGCACCGGCTCGTCGAAGTGTGGGCAGAAGCGTGCCGCCAAGTGGGGATGCCGGGTCACGACCGCGTGCACGGCATAGTGCAGACCATGCAGGTCGAGCGGACCGTTCAACGTGATATTCAGCTGAACCGCATACGCGTCGTCGATACCCTGCGCGGTGCCGGCGTGGAAGAGGAGCCCCTGCTGTAGGGGAGTCAATGGCAAAATATCGGCGACGTGGTGCTGCCGGCACAGGTCGTCGATCTGCTGCTGGCTCAGCCGGGCAGGCGCGATATCCGATGGCGTCAACCCGCCCCCGCCTCGCCTGACGTACGCGCAGATACCGGCCAGCGCGTCAAACCACAGCCGGCTCAGCCGGCTGACCCGGACATGATCGAGGGCTGAGGGTGCCCATGTCCAGCCCGCCTGCAGCCGTGGACCGGTGTCGGTGTCGACGGTCCCGGCGTTGAGTTCCACGGTGTGCATCAGCGGCAGGGCGATCGCCGCAGCGGTACTGATGACCGACGAAACATCCCGGCCGATCTGCCACAGCTCACCAGACGCTTCGGCCGCCCCCGCTCCCAGCCGGCCCAGGTAGTTGAACCCGATTGACGGATCAGCCCCGGCCAGATCAACGTCGGTGTTCAGATAGCGCAGCACACCATAGGTCAGCGGCTCCGGCAGGGCCCGAAGCTGTTCTTTGGCGTTTTTGATCACGGTTCCCAGCCCCGCTTCGCCGGCCACCACCTGTACCCAGGACAGCCCGCCAACGGCCAGCGCCACCGGATACTTGGTCGTGAACCAGCCCACCGTGCGCGACAGGTCAACATCGGTGCCCAGTTCCTCGTGGCGCCCGTGCCCCTCGAC
>DATJOR010000008.1:0-5779 GCA_035506875.1 Mycobacterium sp. | reverse complement strand
ACGCACCATCATCGACGACTACAGCCGCAAGAATTCCACTCGGTTCTGGCTCAACAGCCTGCTGCTGCTGTCGATGGGGTTCACGTGTCTGCTGGGCACTTACGTGCTGGTGACCTTCAACCCGAACATCTCGTGAAAGGCGACCGGTGATCCAGCAACACCGATACGACGTGGTGATCGTCGGCGCGGGCGGTGCCGGGATGCGCGCGGCCGTCGAGGCCGGCCCGCGCGTGCGCACCGCGGTACTGACCAAGCTCTACCCCACCCGCAGCCACACCGGCGCGGCCCAGGGCGGCATGTGCGCGGCGCTGGCCAACGTCGAAGACGACAACTGGGAATGGCACACCTTCGACACCGTCAAGGGCGGCGACTACCTCGCCGACCAGGACGCCGTGGAGATCATGTGCAAGGAAGCCATCGACGCGGTGCTCGACCTGGAGAAGATGGGGATGCCGTTCAACCGAACCCCCGAAGGCCGCATCGACCAGCGCCGGTTCGGTGGGCACACCCGCGACCACGGCAAGGCCCCGGTCCGGCGGGCATGTTACGCCGCCGACCGCACCGGCCACATGATCCTGCAGACCCTCTACCAGAACTGCGTCAAGCACGACGTCGAGTTCTTCAACGAGTTCTATGCGCTCGACTTGGTGCTCACCCAATCCCCGAGCGGCCCGGTGGCTACCGGCGTGGTCGCCTACGAGCTGGCCACCGGACAGATCCACGTCTTCCACGCCAAGGCCGTCGTGATCGCAACCGGCGGGTCGGGCCGGATGTACAAGACAACCTCCAACGCCCATACCCTCACCGGCGACGGCATCGGGATCGTCTTCCGCAAGGGACTTCCGTTGGAGGACATGGAGTTTCACCAGTTCCATCCGACCGGACTGGCCGGACTGGGCATCTTGATCTCCGAAGCCGTGCGCGGTGAGGGCGGCAGGCTGCTCAACGGCGAAGGCGAGCGGTTCATGGAGCGCTACGCCCCCACGATCGTCGACCTGGCACCGCGCGACATCGTCGCCCGCTCGATGGTGCTCGAAGTGCTTGAAGGCCGCGGCGCGGGTCCGCATAAGGACTACGTCTACATCGACGTCCGTCACCTCGGCGCCGACGTACTCGAGGCGAAGCTGCCCGACATCACCGAGTTCGCCCGCACGTACCTGGGCGTGGACCCGGTCAAAGAGCTCGTCCCGGTATACCCCACCTGCCATTACGTGATGGGCGGCATCCCGACAACAATCACCGGACAAGTGTTGCGGGACAACATATTAACGGTCCCGGGCCTGTATGCGGCCGGCGAGTGTGCGTGTGTGTCGGTGCACGGTGCCAACCGGCTGGGTACCAATTCGCTATTGGACATCAACGTCTTTGGACGACGGGCCGGAATCGCCGCGGCGAATTATGCGCTGAGTCACGACTTCGTCGATCTGCCGCCGGACCCGTCGGCGATGGTCGTCGGCTGGGTGGCCGACATCTTGTCCGAGCACGGCAACGAACGCGTCGCCGACATCCGCGGGGCGTTGCAGCAGTCGATGGACAACAACGCCGCCGTGTTCCGCACCGAAGAAACGCTCAAGCAGGCACTCACCGACATTCACGCGCTCAAAGAGCGCTATTCGCGAATCTCCGTGCACGACAAAGGGAAACGTTTTAACAGCGATTTGCTGGAAGCCATCGAGCTAGGTTTTCTGCTCGAGCTCGCCGAAGTCACGGTGGTGGGCGCCCTGAACCGCAAGGAATCTCGCGGCGGGCACGCGAGAGAGGACTATCCCAACCGCGACGACGTCAACTACATGCGCCACACCATGGCATACAAGCAGGGCACCGACCTACTCAGCGATATTCGGCTGGATTTCAAACCCGTGGTGCAAACCCGATACGAGCCAATGGAACGGAAGTACTGATGAGTTCGGTTGTCGAGACCGCGCCCGATAGCGATCCGCTGGAGCCTCCCTTGCCCCCGGTTCCCGAGGGCGCGGTGATGGTGACGCTGAAAATTGCCCGGTTCAATCCGGAGAACCCCGACCAGTACGCCGATTCCGGCGGCTGGCAGAGCTTTCGGGTGCCCTGCTTGCCCACCGACCGAGTGCTCAATCTCCTGATCTACGTCAAGAGCTACCTCGACGGCACGCTGACCTTCCGGCGCTCCTGCGCGCACGGCGTCTGCGGTTCCGACGCGATGCGGCTCAACGGTGTCAACCGTCTGGCCTGCAAAGTCCTGATGCGCGACCTGCTGCCCAAGAAGCCGGGAAAGCGGCTCACCATCACGGTCGAGCCGATCCGCGGGCTGCCGGTACAGAAGGACCTGGTCGTTGACATGGAGCCGTTCTTCGAGGCTTACCGCGCGGTAAAGCCGTACCTGATCACCAGCGGTAACCCGCCGACGCGCGAGCGGATCCAAAGCCAGACCGATCGCGCGCGCTACGACGACACCACCAAGTGCATCCTGTGCGCCTGTTGCACCACGAGCTGCCCGGTGTTCTGGAACGAGGGCAGCTACTTCGGCCCGGCGGCCATCGTCAATGCGCACCGGTTCATCTTCGACAGCCGCGACGAAGCCGCCGCCGAGCGCCTCGACATCCTCAACGACGTCGACGGGGTGTGGCGCTGCCGCACCACGTTCAACTGCACCGAGTCCTGCCCGCGGGGCATCGAGGTCACCAAGGCGATTCAAGAGGTCAAACGCGCGCTGATGTTCACCCGCTGACGTCAAACGCCCAGGTCTCATAGCCGCCACACATGCGGGAATAAGCTAATAGACAGCCCTGTTCACTATCGTCATGGACCGCAAGCTGCCGGAGCCGATTGAGCCCCGCCGCTACCAGACCAACGCAAGCCTGAACCAGCCGCCGACCAGGACCGCCGACCGCCCGGTGCGCGAGTACACCACCAACGTCAGCCGACACCGAGCTGCCTGACCAGCTCGGTCACGCCGTGGTGGGCTGTCTCGTCTGATCGGTATGACACAGAAAACTCGCATCGAACCCCTGCCGCCAGGGCGGGCCAACCCGCTCATTCGAGCCATGTACCGCTACGCCAAGCGGCGCTTCGGCGTGGTCCCCGAGCCTGTCGCCGTCGTCGCACACCACCCGCGGCTACTGGTCGCCTACGCCGTCCACGAGTCCATGCTGCAATCGGCCTCGCGCACTCTGCCGGCCAACGTCCGCGAGCTGGCCGTGTTCTGGACCGCACGCACTATCGGCTGCTCGTGGTGCGTCGACTTCGGAGCCATGCTGCAACGCCTCGACGGACTCGATGTCGAGCGGCTCAACGACATCGACAACTACGCCACCTCAGCGCATTTCACCGATGACGAGCGCGCCGCGATCGCCTATGCCGACGCAATCACCGCCGACCCGCACACCGTCACCGACGAGCAGGTCGCCGACCTGCGGGCCCGCTTCGGTGAGAACGGCGTGATCGAGCTGACCTACCAGATCGGCCTCGAGAACATGCGGGCGCGGACGAACGCCGCGCTGGGCATCACCGAGCAGGGCTTCAATTCCGGTGACGCGTGCCGGGTTCCCTGGATGAGCGAACCCGGCGAAACCGCTGCACAGGGCTAGAGTGGCGGCATGCAGGTCTGGGAGCTGGCGCCGGGCCGGCTCATGGTCGCCGGCGGGTTCTCCGACCTTGCGCTGCACCATCACCCCGCGGTTCAGGTCACCGTCGGCGGACGTGGTCCGCTAACGGTGATCTGCGACGGCCAAAACGACGACGTGGGCCGGCTGGCCGTACCGGCCTACCGCCCGCCTATATCGCCAGCGCGGGTTTCGACCCGGTCCGCGATGACGGCGAGGCGTACGCGGAAAAGCTGCGGGCCGGCGGAATCCCGGTGGCGCTGACCCGTCATGCCGACCTGCCGCACGGATACCTCAGCTTCATCGGGCTGGGCGGCCGGTTCACCGAAGCCGCGAGCGAAGCAGCCGGTGCGCTGAAGCTCGGCCTCGCTCTTCGTTCAGGATCGTCGGCCCAGCGGAGAGCCGGTGAACTTGTCGGGATTGGCGATATCCCATAGGGCGCAGACCTTTCCGTCACGCACGGTCAAGGCCATGATCCGCGGCAGCATTTCCCGGTACCCGTCGCTGGCCGGTAGGCCGGCAGTGTAGATGCCGAGTTCGCCGTTGATTGCGCCCAGCTCATACGCGGTGAACATCGACGGGCCATAGCGCTGCGCAAGGCCGAGCATGAACCGGACCACCTTGTCCGCTCCGTGGATGACCTGAATTGCCGTGGGCGCCTTGCCATCCGAGTCGCCGGTGAACCTCACGTCGGGATGCAACAGCGCCACCACGGCGTCCAGGTCGCCGTCGGCCATCGCGGCCATCAGCTTGCCGACCACCTCGTTGTGCGACGGGTCGGGTTTCGGCGGCGGCGATGCGCTGACGGCCTTGCGGGCCCGCGAGGCCAGTTGCCGGGCGGCGGCCTCGTTGGTTCCGAGCGCCTGGGCCACTTCGACGAACGGCACAGCGAATCCGTCATGCAACACGAACGCGACGCGCTGGTCGGGCGACAGACGCTCGAGCACCACCATTGCCGCGAATCGGGCATCCTCGCTCGCCACCACCGCAGACAGCGGATCGGCACCGTCATCGCCGGTGACCACCGGCTCCGGCAGCCAGTTGCCGGAGTAGGTCTCGCGGCGGTGCGCGGCCGACCGCAGCCGATCCAGCCCGAGCCGGCTCACCACGGTGGTCAGCCAGGCCCTCGGGTTGGCGATCGCGTTGTCACGGGAGTCCCAACGCAGCCATGCTTCCTGCACGATGTCCTCGGCATCGACCACGGTGCCGGTCAGCCGGTAGGCCACCGACATGAGATGGGGCCGCAACGCTTCGAATTCGCTGACCTGCCCGGTCGAGGTCATAGCCCGAGCGTAACGTTCACGAACACGATGCTCGACAACCTGTGGCTCCACTTCACCCGGCACGGCCCGGACTTCAAGCCGCCGATCATCACGCGCGGCGAGGGCGTCACCGTCTTCGACGACCGCGGTAAGAGCTACCTCGACGGGCTCTCCGGTCTGTTCACCGTGCAGGTAGGTCACGGTCGCACCGAGCTGGCCGAGGTCGCCGCCCGGCAGGCGAGCACGCTGGCCTTCTTTCCGCTGTGGGGATACGCCACCCCGACCGCGATCGAGCTCGCCGAGCGCCTCGCGCTTTACGCCCCGGGCGACTTGAACCGGGTGTTCTTCACCACCGGCGGCACCGAGGCCGTCGAGACCGCGTGGAAGGTGGCCAAGCAGTACTTCAAGCTGACCGGCAAACCCGGTAAGCACAAGGTTATTTCGCGGTCGATCGCCTATCACGGCACCACTCAGGGCGCCCTCGCGATCACCGGGCTGCCGCGGTACAAGGCGCCGTTCGAGCCGGTGACGCCGGGCGGCTTCCGAGTGCCCAACACCAACTTCTATCGCGCGCCCGAACCGTTCAATACCGACCTCAAAGCCTTCGGGCAGTGGGCCGCCGACCGGATCGCCGAGGCGATCGAGTTCGAAGGGCCCGACACCGTGGCCGTGGTTTTCCTCGAACCGGTGCAGAACGCCGGCGGCAGCATCCCGCCTCCCCCAGGCTATTTCGAACGGGTGCGGGAGATCTGCGACTCCTACGACGTGCTGCTGGTCTCCGACGAGGTGATCTGCGCGTTCGGCCGCATCGGGTCGATGTTCGCCTGTGACGACTTCGGCTACGTGCCTGACATGATCACCTGCGCCAAGGGGATGACGTCGGGCTACTCACCGATCGGCGCGATGATCGCCAGCGAGCGGTTGTTCGAGCCGTTCAAC
>DATJOR010000007.1:0-7686 GCA_035506875.1 Mycobacterium sp. | reverse complement strand
GGAACAAACCGTGCACAACCTGCTGATCGAACCGCGGGTGTCGATCGACGATGTGCTGTTGAACACCCGCGTCAAGCACATGGACCTGGTGCCCAGCAATATCGATCTGTCGGCCGCGGAGATCCAGCTGGTCAATGAGGTAGGCCGCGAGCAGACCCTGGCCCGCGCGTTGCATCCGGTGTTGGATCGCTACGACTACGTGCTGATCGACTGCCAGCCGTCGCTGGGTCTGCTCACCGTCAACGGCCTGGCCGGCTCCGACGGGGTCATCATCCCGACCGAATGCGAGTACTTCTCGCTGCGCGGCCTGGCGCTGCTCACCGACACGGTCGAGAAGGTGCGCGACCGGCTCAACCCGAAGCTGGAGATCAGTGGCATCCTGATCACCCGCTACGATCCGCGAACTGTGAACTCCCGTGAGGTCATGGCTCGTGTTCTGGAACGCTTCGGCGACTTGGTGTTCGACACCGTCATCACCCGAACTGTGCGCTTCCCGGAGACCAGCGTCGCCGGCGAGCCGATCACCACGTGGGCACCGAGGTCGGGCGGCGCGGCCGCCTACCGATCGTTGGCCCGCGAAGTGATCGACCGGTTCGGCGCGTGACCAACGGAGTCAGCTGCGAGGCATCCCCCCAGAACGGCTTCCAGGTCAAGCTGACCAATTTCGAAGGGCCGTTCGACCTGCTGCTGCAGCTGATTTTCGCCCATCGCCTCGACGTCACCGAAGTGGCGCTGCATCAGGTTACCGACGAATTCATCGCATACACCCGCGCGATCGGCCCGGAGCTCGAGCTCGACGAGACCACCGCGTTTTTGGTGGTCGCCGCGACACTGCTCGATCTCAAGGCGGCCCGGCTGCTGCCGTCGGGGCAAGTCGACGACGCCGAGGACCTGGCGCTGCTCGAGGTCCGCGACCTGCTGTTCGCCCGACTGCTGCAGTACCGGGCGTTCAAGCACGTCGCCCAGATGTTCGCGGAACTGGAGGCCGCGGCGCTGCGCAGCTATCCACGTGCGGTGTCGCTGGAGGACCGGTACGAAGACCTGCTGCCCGAGGTGATGCTGGGCGTCGACGCCGAGCGGTTCGCCCAGATCGCCGCGATCGCGTTCACGCCGCGGCCGGTGCCTATAGTGGCCACCGAACATCTGCACGAACTGATGGTGTCGGTGCCCGAACAGGCCAAGCAGCTGTTGTCGCTGCTGGAAAAGCGTGGCATTGGGCAGTGGGCATCGTTCTCTGACCTGATTGCCGACTGCACCGCGTCCATCGAGATCGTCGGCCGCTTCCTGGCTCTCCTCGAGCTGTACCGGTCTCGGGCGGTAGCATTCGACCAGTCAGAACCGCTTGGTGTGCTCCAGGTTTCGTGGACCGGAGAACAGCCGACCAACGAATCGTTGCTGCGGGCGGAGGAGCTCGAAGCTCAAGAACTGCGAGACCGATACTCATGACCGACTCGTCGCCAGACGACGTTCCAGAAGTGGACTTGGACTTCCGCGCCGACGATGACGCCCCCGATCCGAACCTGGGTATCCGCGCCGGCGACGATGCAGAGCGCAGCGATGAGGAGGAGCGGCGCTTGTTCGACGTCGCGACAGCACCCGAACTGGACGACGACGAGCTGGGCGCGGTGCTCGAGGCGCTGCTGCTGGTAGTCGACACCCCGGTGACGGTCGAGGCGCTGGCCGCGGCGACGGAGCAACCGGCCTATCGGGTTGCCGCCAAGCTGCGAGTGATGGCGGAGGCCCTCACCGAACGCGACAGCGGCATCGACCTGCGCGAGGCCGGCGGCGGTTGGCGGATGTACACCCGTGCCCGGTTCGCCCCCTACGTCGAGCGGCTGCTGCTGGACGGGTCGCGCTCGAAGCTCACCCGAGCGGCTCTGGAGACGTTGGCCGTGGTGGCCTATCGCCAACCGGTGACGCGGGCGCGGGTGAGCGCGGTCCGCGGAGTCAACGTCGACGCGGTCATGCGCACGCTGCTGGCGCGGGGGCTGATCACCGAGGCAGGCACTGACCCCGACACCGGCGCGGTGACGTTCGCCACCACCGAGCTGTTCCTGGAGCGGCTGGGGTTGTCGTCGCTGGCCGATCTCCCCGATATCGCGCCGCTGCTGCCCGATGTCGACATGATCGACGACCTGAGCGAATCCTTGGATGCTGAGCCACGTTTCGTCAAACTTTCCGGCGGCCCGGCGTCCGACGACCGGCCGTTGTCATTCGACCCGGACCAGGAATGATGGATGAGACAGGCGAAACCCAGGGGGTGCGCCTACAGAAAGTTTTGTCGCAGGCCGGAATCGCGTCCCGGCGGTTGGCCGAGAAGATGATCATCGACGGCCGCGTCGAGGTCGACGGGCAGCTGGTGACCGAGCTGGGCAGGCGCGTCGATCCCGATGGGTCGGTGATCCGCGTCGACGGGGCGCGAGTGGTTCTGGACGATTCGCTGGTGTATCTGGCGCTGAATAAGCCGCGCGGCATGCATTCGACGATGTCGGACGACCGTGGCCGGCCATGCATCGGCGACCTGGTCGAGCACCGGGTTCGGGGAAACAAGAAGCTGTTTCACGTCGGACGGCTGGATGCCGACACCGAGGGACTGATCCTGTTGACCAACGACGGCGAACTCGCGCATCGCCTGATGCATCCCTCGTACGAGGTTCCCAAAACGTATGTTGCGACGGTCGACGGGTCGGTGCCGCGTGGGCTCGGCAAGAAGCTGCGCGCCGGCATCGAGTTGGAGGACGGGCCCGCGGCGGTCGACGATTTCGCCGTGGTGGACACCATCCCCGGTAAGACACTGGTCCGAGTCACGCTGCATGAGGGACGCAAACGCATTGTGCGACGGCTGTTCAAGGCCGCCGGGTTCCCCGTGCAGGCATTGGTCCGGACCGACATCGGCACGGTGTCGCTGGGGGCGCAGCGCCCGGGCAGCATCCGGGCATTGCGCCGCAACGAAATCGGTGAACTCTACAAAGCGGTCGGGCTGTGACTGGTGTCGTCGTCGCCGTCGACGGGCCTGCGGGCACCGGAAAGTCCTCGGTATCACGAGGATTGGCGCGCACACTGCGCGCCCGCTACCTGGACACCGGTGCGATGTACCGCATCGTGACGCTCGCAGCGCTGCGGGCCGGGATCGACCCGGCCGACCAGGCGGCCGTCGGAGCTGCCGCGGCAGGCGTCAAGTTGTCGGTCGGCTTCGACCCCGAGGAAGACCGTTCTTATCTTGACGGAGAAGATGTTTCGTCGGAGATCCGCGGTGACGAGGTCACTCGGGCAGTGTCAGCGGTATCATCGGTTCCCGCGGTGCGGACCAGGCTCGTCAAACTGCAGCGCACGCTGGCTGAAGGGCCCGGCAGCGTTGTGGTGGAAGGCCGCGATATCGGGACCGTCGTGCTGCCCGGGGCTGACGTCAAGATCTTCCTGACGGCGTCGGCCGAGACGCGGGCGCGGCGTCGCAATGATCAGAATGTCGCCGCCGGGTTGCCCGATGACTACGAGGGTGTGCTGGCCGATGTGCGCCGCCGCGATCACCTGGACTCGACGCGAGCCGTGTCGCCGCTGCGGGCCGCTTCCGACGCGGTGGTTGTCGACACCAGCGCGATGACCGAATCCGAGGTGATCGCTCACCTGCTGCAGCTCGTGAAGCAGCGAAGCGAGGCGGTGCGGTGAGTCACGACGGTACCTGGGTCGACGAAAGTGAGTGGGAATCAGCAGACTTCGTCGAGCCCGAGGAGGGTGAGGCCGCCGGGCCGCCGCCGGTGGTCGCAGTGGTGGGTCGGCCGAACGTGGGCAAGTCGACGCTGGTGAATCGCATTCTGGGCCGGCGCGAGGCCGTGGTGCAGGATGTGCCCGGCGTGACCCGTGATCGGGTGTCCTATGACGCCTTGTGGACAGGACGCCGTTTCACCGTCCAGGACACCGGGGGATGGGAACCCGATGCCAAGGGTTTGCAGCAGCTGGTGGCCGAGCAGGCCGCGGTGGCAATGCGCACCGCCGACGCGGTGATTTTGGTGCTCGACACCGTGGTCGGTGCGACCGCAGGTGACGAGGCGGCCGCCCGTATCCTGCGTCGGTCCGGCAAGCCAGTCTTCTTGGCCGCCAACAAGGTTGACAGCGACAGGAACGAATCCGATGCGGCCGCGCTGTGGTCGCTGGGACTCGGTGAGCCGTACCCGATCAGCGCCATGCACGGGCGTGGCGTGGGCGATCTGCTCGACGCGGTGGTCGGCGCGTTGCCCGAGGTACATGAGTCTGCGTCGAAAGAGGGCGGTCCGCGGCGGGTGGCACTGGTAGGCAAGCCGAACGTCGGCAAGAGTTCGCTGATGAACCGGTTGGCCGGCGATCAGCGCTCGGTAGTTCACGAAGTCGCCGGCACCACCGTCGATCCGGTGGATTCGCTGATTGAAATGGACGGCAAGGTCTGGCGTTTCGTCGACACCGCCGGTCTGCGCCGCAAGGTCGGCCAGGCCAGCGGGCACGAGTACTACGCGTCGGTGCGCACCCACGGCGCGATTGATGCCGCTGAAGTCGTGATCGTGTTGATCGACGGATCGGTACCACTGACCGAGCAGGACCAGCGAGTGCTGTCGATGGTGATCGAGGCCGGACGCGCGCTGGTGTTGGCGTTCAACAAGTGGGACCTGGTCGACGAGGACCGGCGCCGCCAACTGGACAACGAGATCGACCGCGAACTCGTGCAGGTGCGCTGGGCGCAGCGAGTCAACATCTCCGCGAAAACCGGCCGGGCCGTGCAGAAGCTGGTACCGGCGCTGGAGAGCGCACTGGAGTCGTGGGATACCAGGATCAGCACCGGCCGGCTCAACGCCTGGGTCAAGGAACTGGTGGCCGCGACACCGCCGCCGGTGCGCGGCGGCAAGCAGCCGCGCATCCTGTTCGCCACCCAGGCCACCGCCCGACCGCCGACCTTCGTGCTTTTCACGAGCGGCTTCTTGGAGGCGGGCTACCGACGGTTTCTGGAGCGACGGCTACGCGAAACGTTCGGCTTCGAGGGCAGCCCGATTCGGATCAACGTGCGGGTGCGCGAGAAGCGGAAAGCCAAGCCACGCTGATTTCGGCGGCGCGTGCGGTGGCGAAGCTCATACCCATGCAGTGCTGCGGTTCATATCTGCGCTGGCGTCGATCCGGATAGGTTTTTTCAGTGCCAGTATCGCAAGCGATCTTGATTGTTATCGCCGCCGTGGGGGCGGGCGCGATCAACGCCGTTGTTGGGTCGGGCACATTGATCACCTTTCCGACACTTGTCGCGATGGGTTATCCACCGGTGACGTCGACCATGTCCAACGCGGTGGGCCTGGTTGCGGGCAACGTCACGAGCACCTGGGGCTACCGGCGCGAGCTGCGCGGGCAGTGGGACCGGCTGGTTTGGCAGATTCCCGCCTCGGTTATCGGCGCGATGTTTGGTGCCTGGCTGCTGCTGCACCTATCACCGAAGGTGTTCATCAAGGTCGTGCCGGTGCTGTTGATCATCGCGCTGATCCTGGTGGTCATCGGGCCGCGGATCCAGACGTGGGCGCGGGACCGGGCTGAACGGGAAGGCCGCTCGACCGACGATGTATCACTGGGCAGGATGGTCGCATTGGTGGCGAGCACCTTTCTAGTCGCCGTCTATGGTGGCTATTTTACTGCGGCGCAAGGCATTCTGCTGGTCGGTGCCATGGGTGCGCTGCTGCCCGAATCGGTGCAGCGAATGAACGCAACCAAGAATCTACTGACACTACTGGTGAACGTCGTTGCGGCGCTGGCCTATACATTGGTGGCGTTTAACCGGATCAACTGGCAGGTAGCGGGTCTGATCGCGATCGGCTCACTGCTTGGCGGCTGGTTGGGTGCACGATACGGTCGCCGACTGTCATCAAATGCCTTGCGCGCCGCGATTGTTGTGGTCGGCCTGATCGGGGTCTACCGGCTGGTGACCGTCTAGCGGATCAGCCCTGCTGAACGACATTCCCGTCGCCGGACTTGTCGATGCTCGGCGAGCCGGTGTGATAGGTGATCTGGTTGTTGAAGCCGGAAGCTTCGATGCTGTCGACGGCTTCGACAGTCACCTTGTTCTGCACACCGGACACGGAGAGGCTCGCGCAGTGACCGGTGATGACAACCGTGTTGGAGACGCCACTAACGCTGATGGCACTGCCGTTGCAGGCGATCGCCCGGTTGTTGTTGATGCCCGCGATGCTGAGGCTTGCACCGGCCGGCGCCGTGGGCGACATCGTGGGCGCAGGGACAGGGGTTTGAGCCTGGCCGGCGGAGGGGGCCGCACTACTCGGGAAGACGCTCGGATTGGGCAGCAGAGTGGTCACACCGCTGTGCGTCGCTCGGTGGATGTTGGAGAAGGCAAGCCCCAGCGGGATTGCGACCGTCCCAACGATGAAGACAGCGGCCAAGATCCACCACACCTGATGGCGCGAGCTGGACCGCGGCGGTGTCCAGGCAGCTGGGCCGCCGTAGGGCAGTGGTTGTGATGGCGGTGGAAAAGCGGGAGCGGGTGGGGCGGCCCATTTCCCCGGCGGCGGATTGACACCGACTTCGGACGCACGCGCCGCATCAGCCAGTGGCTGCTCGAGCTCCCGGATTCGGGCTTCCGGGTCGTCCTCGGATTTCATCAACAGATGCTCCCATAACAAGATCGGGCCGGATAGATCATTCGCATTCGGTAGTTTTTGCATCGTGCCCGAGTTGACAAACCGCCAAATCGTGCTGCGTCGCCGTCCAACCGGACTGGTCCAGCCCGGCGACACCGAGCTGGTCACCGCGCCCGCACCCGAGCCTGCGGAGGGGGAGGCGCTGGTGCGCACCACCTATGTCGGCCTAGACGCCGCGGTACGGACCTGGCTCAACGACCAGCCGGGCTACCTTCCGCCGGTGCAGTTGGGCGAGGTCATCCGCGCGGCCGGGATCGGTGAGGTGGTGTCGTCGCGCTGTGACGCCTACGCCGTCGGCGACGTCATCACCACGTTGACGGGCTTTCAGGAGTACGTGATCGTCCGCGACGATGTGTTCAGCACGCCCATCCCCGGCGAGAGCGATCAGCTGGCAATCATGTCGGTGTACGGCCCAACCGGCGCGACGGCCTACATCGGGATGACCGATGTCGGCCGGCCCCAGGCCGGGGACACGGTGGTGGTTTCGGCGGCCGCGGGCGCCACCGGCTCGGTGGCCGGCCAGATCGCCAAGATCGCCGGGGCCCGGGTGGTGGGAATCGCGGGCGGCCCGCAGAAGTGCCAGGCGGTGGTCGAGGACTTCGGTTTCGACGCCTGCATCGACTACAAGCAGGACGACCTGGCCGCAGCGCTCAGGGTGCACTGTCCGCGTGGGGTCAACGTCTATTTCGACAACGTCGGTGGCCCGATTCTCGACGCAGTGCTGGGCCGGCTGGCGCCCAAAGCACGGGTGGTGCTCTGCGGCGTCATCTCCAGCTACCTCACCGGCGAGCATCCTGGGCCGGCGAACTACGTGAACCTGCTCGCCAAGACCGCGCTCATGCAGGGGTTCAACGCACTCGAGCAGTGGGGCCGCTTCGACGAGGCGTTCGCCTCGCTGCGGAAATGGGAGGCCGAGGGCCGGCTCACGCCCCGGCAGACCGTTTTCGAAGGCATCGAGTCCTGCGTCGACGCCCTCAACGGGTTGTTCACCGGAGCCAACATCGGCAAGACGTTGGTCAAGATCAGC
>DATJOR010000006.1:0-5416 GCA_035506875.1 Mycobacterium sp. | reverse complement strand
CCACACCTATGGGTGTGGCCCCGACTGGTTTATGCGGAACCCGACCGCAGCACCGCCGCACCGTACCAATGACAGGCCAGCAGCGCGAGTTCGACGTCGAGCCGGTCGCTGCCGATGTCTCGGCCGCGCCGGGCGACCGCCCGGCCCACCCGATATTTCACCGAGTTGAAGTGCAAGTTGAGTTCCTCGGCGGCGACCTTATAGCTGGAACCGGACCCCAGAAACACCCGCAACGTCTCGCGCAGCCGCGCGTCGTTCTCGTTGTCGGCGGCGAGGTCGCCGAGTACCGCGGCCACCCACTCGCGGGTGCCGGCCACGTCGCCACCCAGGCGTGCCATGATGGCCAGGCCCGGGTCGGTCGCCGCGATCACCGTCGGCTCCGGGCGCTTGGCGATCAGGGCGACGCCGCGGGCGGTCTTCGCCTCCCGGTGCGACTGGCGAAAGCCCTCGACACCGCTGGCCATGGTCCCGATTGCCAGACTTGGGGCATCCGGTCGTGCGAGGGTGAACTTGCGAACGTTCGCCACGGCTTCGGCGACCGCGGCACGATACGGCAGCCAACCCCATCCGCAGCTTCGGTCGGCGGCAGCGAAGAGCGGGCTGGCACCCGCCCCCGCGGATTCGCCCAGCTCGCGGAGAAACTTTTGCAGCCTGCCGAGTTGGTCGCCTTCAGCGCCCTCGTCCGGGTACCACATGACCAGCCCCAGATGGTGCCATCGAAGCGGATAGCGGATCGAGGTGGTCGCCGCATCGACGTCTATCGGCTTGTTTGCGGTCAGGACTTCCCGGACCCGCAGCGCGCGCAGACTGTTCTGGTTCTCCAGCCAGCGTTCGCGTTCGTCTTCATAGACGGCGACGACCTGCTGTGACATCCAGTCGATGTACTCGAACAACGTGCCGGTGATCGCCTCCAGCACGGCCACCCGCAGCGAGTCCGGGATATCGATCGCGCGCAGTTCGGCGAAAAACACTTCATTCATCTGGCGCTGACCGAGCCGATAGGCGCGCACCAGCGCGTTGACGGGAACCCCGTGCTGCGCCAACCGGCGGGCGTACTCCAGCGCGGCCGTCGGCGCCTCAACACGCTCGACCACGATGTCATGGCGCAACGCGTGCAAGACGGTGTGGACGTTCGCCTCGACACTAGTGCCGAGCAACTCCATCAGCGCTGCGTCGCCGCGCAACTCCGGAATCTGATCCTCGAGGAACTGATCAAGCGCCGATGACAGCTCCGCCAACCGTTCATTCAACCTTGCGGCGACCCCGGCGACGTAACTGCTCACCTCAACGTCGCCGTCGAGATGCGGTTTCGTCATCACTAAGACGGTAGACCCCGCGGTTGTCCTTCGGAGCGGTTGTCTTTCAGCGATAAGTCCGGCCTGTGGCTTTGTCGATTCACCACTGTGTTGTGGGGCGCACAACTCCTACCGTTGTGACCACGGTCAAATCGCAATACCAGAAGGAGCCAGAACAATGGGGTTCACCAAGCCGTATCTTCCGGACTTTGATCCGGACACCTTCCTGAGGAAGCCGCTGATGGAGCGGATGCGGATTCTCGCCGTCGAATGGGCGGAGAACGGCTTAGGCGCACCGCGGATGGTGCACGCCATGTACATCACGAAGTTGGTGGTGTTCTTCACGATCGGCGGCATCACCGTCGCGACGTTGACGTCGGGACTGCCCGCCTTCTGGCATGTGTCCGAATGGTGGAACCAACCGATCGTCTACCAGAAGGTCATCCTGTGGACCGTGCTACTGGAAACGATCGGCGTCGCCGGTTCGTGGGGGCCGCTGGCCGGCAAGTTCAAGCCATTCACCGGCGGCATCCTGTTCTGGGCCCGAACCGGAACGATCCGGCTGCGGCCGTGGAAGTGGGTGCCGTTCACCGGCGGCGACCGGCGCACCTGGTTCGACGTCGGGGTGTACCTAGCATTGCTGGTGAGCCTGGCCGCCGCGCTGCTCTCGCCGGGCGTGCACAGCGACTCGCTCTCGAAGGCGCTGCCGCACAACACATCCGGCTTGGTCAGCCCCGCCCTGATCGTCGCCCCGATCGCGCTGCTGGTGCTGATCGGCCTGCGGGACAAGACCATCTTCCTGGCCGCCCGCGGCGAGCAGTACCTGCCGGTCTTGGTCATCTTCACCGTGCTGCCGTTCGTGAACATGATCATCGCTTTGAAGATGGTGATCGTGCTGGTGTGGGTCGGCGCCGGCTTCTCAAAGTTCGGCAAGCACTTCTCTAACGTCATTCCGCCAATGGTGAGCAACATGATATTCGCGCCGAAGTTTCTGCGACGGGCCCACTACCGCGACTTCGGGCGTGACATGCTGCCGTCGCGGCTGGCGGACTTCATGGCACACGTCAACGGCACCACTGTCGAGATCTTGGCCCCGCTGGTCCTGTTCTTCTCCACCAACAAGTGGGTGACGCTGGCCGCGGTGCTGCTGATGGTGGGCTTCCACCTGTTCATCATCTCGACCTTCCCGCTGGCGGTGCCGCTGGAATGGAACGTGGTCTTCGCCTACGCCACCATCTTCCTGTTCCTCGGCTTCCCGAACTGGAGCGGATACGCCCCGTGGAACATGACTCCGCCTTGGCTGGCTTTGGTCATCGCGGTCACGCTGCTGTTCTTCCCCGTGCTGGGCAACCTGCGACCCGACAAGGTCTCCTTCCTGCCCTCGCTACGGCAGTACGCGGGCAACTGGGCCTCTGCGGTGTGGGCGTTCGCGCCGGGCGCCGAGGCGAAGCTGGACCGGGTCACCCGCCCGACACGGAACCAGGTCGACCAGTTGATCGCGTTCGGCTACGAACCGGCATGGGCTGAGGTCACCTCGCAGAAGACGATCGCGTGGCGGAGCATGCACAGCCAGGGTCGCGGCCTGTTCTCGCTGCTGGTGAGCCACCTGCCGGACATCGACACCCGCAGCGTGCGGGAAGGCGAGTTCATCTGCAACTCCATCATCGGATTCAACTTCGGCGACGGCCATATGCACGATGCAGACATGATCCGGGCCGTGCAGCGCGAAGCCGGCTTCGAGCCGGGTGAGTGCGTCATCGCTTGGGTGGAGTCGGAGGCATTCGGCAGCGGCCTGCAGCACTACCAGCTGATCGACGCCGCCCTGGGTGTGATCGAACGCGGCACCTGGAAAGTGGGCGACGCCGTCAAGGAGCAGCCGTGGCTGCCTAATGGGCCGATCCCGACCGAGGTCACCTGGTCGCTGAGCGGCACAAAACCGGCCAGTGTCCGCAAGGACCAGGAGCACGGGCACGGAGCGCTGGCATGAGTAACGCACTGGTGGTGGGTGGTGGCCCCAATGGGCTCGCCGCCGCCATCGCGCTGGCCGCCGAAGGCGTGGAAGTCACGGTGCTCGAGGCCGCCGACGAGGTCGGCGGTGGCGCCCGCAGCAGCGAGGCGATCATCCCCGGCCTGCTACACGACCACTGTTCCGCCATCCACCCGATGGCCGTGGGCTCGCAGTTCTTCAGCCGCTTCGACTTACAGCGCTACGGACTGTCGTGGCGCTGGCCGGAGATCGATTGTGTGCACCCCCTCGACGGCGGCAGTGCCGGCGTGCTACACCGCTCGGTGGAACAGACCGCGGCCGGCCTCGGTCGCGACGGATCGCGATGGCGGTTGGCGTTCGACTACCCGGCCACCCGGTTCGATGCGCTCAGCGAAGACATCATGCGACCCCTGCTGCGGTTCCCGCATCATCCGCTGATGTTGGCCCGGTTCGGTGCGCCCACCGTGTTTCCCGCATCCACGTTCGCCCGGCTGTTCCGCACCGACGAAGGGCGGGCATTGTTCGGAGGTGTTGCGGCGCATGCTTTCCGGCCGCTGCACTACCCGATGACCTCGGCCATCGGGATGGGCATCATCGCGGCCGGGCACCGGCACGGCTGGCCGGTGGCCGAAGGCGGGTCCCAGTCGATCACCAATGCGATGGTGGCGCTGCTCGGTGAGCTAGGCGGCAAGATCGAGACCGGTATCCAAGTACAGACGGCGTCACAGCTGCCGCCCGCGGACATCACCATGTTCGATCTGGCGCCAGGTGCCGTCGCCGGTATCCTCGGCGACCGCCTGCCGCGCCGAGTTTCGCGCGCCTTCACCAAGTTTCGGCGCGGCCCCGGGGCGTTCAAAGTCGACTTCGCGGTCGAGGGCGGCGTGCCCTGGACGAACCCGGACGCACACCGGGCGGGCACGGTGCATCTGGCCGGTACCTATCGCGAACTGGCCGCGACCGAGCGGGATATTCACGCCGGGCGGATGCCGGAGCGGCCGTTCGTGCTGGTCGGTCAGCAGTACCTGGCCGACCCGCAACGCTCGGTGGGCAACGTTCACCCAGTCTGGACGTATGCGCATGTGCCCAATGGATTTTCGGGCGACGCAACTGCGGCGATCATTGATCAGATCGAGCGGTTCGCGCCCGGCTTCCAGGATCGGATCGTGGGGCAGGCCTTTCGGACCACCACACAATTCGCCGCTTACAACCTCAACTACGTCGGCGGCGACATCATGACCGGCGCCAAGGACATCCGTCAACTGACCTTTGGACCGCGAACCACGCTGTCGCCGTACACCGTTGGAGTGCCGGGCATGTACATCTGCTCGGCCGCCACCCCGCCAGGACCCGGCGCACACGGCATGTGCGGAGCCAACGCAGCCGGCGTCGCGCTCGCTCACCTGGGGCGGCCTTAGGCTCGCATCCATGGCATTGCGCGGTTTGGCCGACAAGGTTGTTGGCGTGGTCGGCGCCGGCAGCGGTTTCGGAGCGGCGACCTCGGCGCGGCGCGGAAGGCTGCACTGACTAGCCGGGGTACTTATAGAAGCCCTCGCCGGTCTTCTGGCCGAGTTTGCCCGCGTCGACATAGCTCTGCAGCAAGTCCCGCGCATGCGTTGGCAGATGCGGGAACTGTTCGACATAGTGGTTTTCGATGTCGAGCGCGACGTCGAGGCCGACCAGGTCCATCAATTGGAACGGCCCGGCCGGAGCGCCCAAGTTGAGTTTGTACATTCCGTCGACGTCTTCCGGACGGGCCACCCCCTCGGCGACCACAGCCAGCGCTTCGCGCTTGATGGCGGCCCACACCCGATTGAAGATGAAGCCGGTGGACTCCTTGCGCGCTTCGAACGGGTAGACGCCGAACTCGGGCAGGACGGTCAACAGGGTGTCGAGCACGTCGCGGTCCGTCTCGCCGTCGGACATCAGGTCAAGAGCGTTGACCAGCGGCGGCATGTAGAAGTGCGTGTTGCACAGACGCGTTTTGTCCCGCACCTTCTCCGCCATCAGACGTGAGGGGTACGACGACGAGTTGGTCGCGAAGATGGTGTCCGGCGGTGCGGCGCGGTCGATCTCGCCCCACAACGGAATCTTGATCTCGAGTTTCTCGGGGGCGGATTCCACGACAAGCCATGCG
>DATJOR010000005.1:0-18151 GCA_035506875.1 Mycobacterium sp. | reverse complement strand
GATCAGCGCGTCGCGCGGCAAGTCGAGGTCGACGCTGCGCAGGTTGTGCTCGCGGGCGCCCTTGACGATCAGGCGGTCAGCCACGCTGCCCCTCTCGATAAAACTCTTTCGCGCCTGCAGCCGATATTGCGCATGGCGCTTCCCATGCTATGTGCCCATACCGACAAGCAACCGGCGAGCAGTACCGTGACGCATATGACTCGCGCCGGCGACGATGATGCCGGCGCCAGCCGCGATCGAGGAGTGGCGCCATGACCATTGTCGACGACAACTACACCGGGCACGTCGAACCGGGTACCGCCGCAAAACGCATTCTGCCGGGTGTCTCGATCTTGAAAACGTCGGTGGGCCCTATGGACAACAACGCCTACCTGGTGACATGTTCCGCGACCGGGGAAACGCTGCTGATCGACGCCGCCAACGACGCCGAAACCCTGATCGGCCTGGTCCGCAACTACGCCCCGAAAGTGTCGCTGATCGTCACCAGCCACCAGCATTTCGATCACTGGCAGGCGCTGGAAGCCGTGGCGCAGGCCACCGGCGCGCCGACCGCCGCGAATGAGATCGACGCCGACCCACTGCCGGTCAAGCCGGACCGGTTGCTGGCCGGTGGGGACACCGTGCAGATCGGCGAGCTGACGTTCGACGTCATCCACCTGCGCGGGCACACGCCCGGATCGATTGCGTTGGCGCTGAACGGTCCGGCTACCGGCGGGGTCACCCAGCTGTTCACCGGCGATTGCCTGTTTCCCGGCGGCGTCGGCAAGACCTGGCAGCCCGGCGACTTCGACCAGCTGCTCGAGGACGTCACCACCCGGGTATTCGACGTCTACGACGACTCCACGGTCGTCTATCCGGGCCACGGCGACGACACCACACTGGGCGCCGAGCGCCCGAGCCTTGCCGAGTGGCGCGAACGGGGTTGGTGAATAGCGGTCACGAACGAAGGAATCGGATGGCTGACTCACCGCAAGACCGAACTGCGATCTACCCGATCCACGACTACCTGGCCACGGACCCCCGCTACCCGTTCAACCTTCAGAGCGGGTGGCTGCCTCAAGCCGGCAGCCCCGCGATTCAAGCATTCTTCGACTACGTCCGTGAACCGGATGGCGAGCGTTGGGCCGACAGCGTTCGGGCGCTTAGTGACTACATCGACGAGAACGAAATCATTGAATACCTCGTTGCGAGCGCCTGCCGGGAGAACCGGAACGTCATTGAGGCTCACCAAGGCAAAGAGGTCGGTGTGCCTCGAATCAAGGACAAGGACGCTCTCCTCAACGGATTCAACAAGCTCCTGAAGCACCCGCCTGGGTTTGTCAATAACGAGCTCGTTGGCGTCCCTTTCTCGGCGTGGGTAGCAGGAATCGATCCCACCATCAGTGGCGCGACCTTGTTGCGACTTCCGATGTTCAACGAAAAGATGTCCGCCATCCTCAACGACTGGCACAAGTTTTTAGACACCCCTGAGTCGAACACCGGATTCCGTGTCGATGGAGAACAATGGCTCTCCCCGGCGGCTAAAAAACGATACGACTTCGACATCTGGAAGAAGGACTCCCCCGACCTCCCCTACTGGAAATCCTGGAACTCCTTCTTCACAAGACAATTCGAGCACCCAAAGAAGGAACGGCCGGTCGCGCACCCAAAAACCAACCGGATCGTCAACTCTCCGAACGACGGATCCCTCTTTCGCTGGCAACCACACGCCTCCAAACGAGACGTCTTCTGGTTCAAGGATATGAGGTACTCGATAGCCGACATTCTCAGCTCGCCCATCCCGAAGCAGCAAGCCGTCATCGACAAATACAAACTTGTCGACCTGTTCGACGGCGGCTACGTCTTCCAGACCTATTTGAACCCGTACAACTTCCACAGATGGTGGTGCCCCGCGAACGGGGAAGTACTGTTCGACCCGTTGGCGATTCCCGGCGCATTCTTCAATAAACTCGTAATCCCCGATTTCGCCGGAGCCACCACTGCCTCTCTGCCGTACCTCACGGCGGTGAACGCACGTGGACTGATCGTGTTCAAGACCGCGGACTATGGATACATCTGTTGCATACCGCTCGGCATGAGCGAGATCTCCACCATCACCTTTGATCCGAAAATGAAGAAAGGCGCGACCGTCACCAAGGGCCAAGAAATGGGGACGTTCAACTACGGCGGTTCCTCCTTCGCCGTCCTCTACCAGAACCTGCCGGGCAAGCGCCTCTTCTTCATCAACGCGGATGGCATACCTTACGACCAAACACCCGTGCTGCCCCACGGCAGTGCAAGCACCGGCGGAGAAGTAACCCTCATCGGGTCGCAGATCGGTATGTGGGTGGATATCTGAATCATCTTTCGTCTGAAACGACCCGGTGATTCGGAGCCGCGAAACGCGGTGCAGCACCTAGACTTACCGCGATGAGGGTCGGGATCGACTTCGGCACAACCCATACCGTCGCGGCGGTCGTCGACCGCGGGAACTATCCGGTCGTATCGTTCGACGGGGTCGACACCTGGCCGTCGCTGATCGCCGCCAACGGCGCCGGCGAATTACGCTTCGGGTTGGACGCGGCCGCCGTTCGTCACGACCCGGGCTGGTCGGCGCTGCGGTCGTTCAAGCGCCTGCTCAACGACGCCGGGCCGAGGACCACCGTGGAACTGGCCGGCCGCAGCTACCCATTGGCCGACCTGTTCGCGGGCTTTCTCGCCCAGCTCAAGGGCGACCTACAGACTCGTTCGAACGCCGAACTGGCGCCCGGTGAAAGTGTCGAAGCCGCGATCAGCGTGCCGGCCAACGCCTCCAGCGCCCAACGCTTCCTGACGCTGGACGCCTTCACCCAGGCCGGCTTCGAGGTGATCGCGCTGCTCAACGAGCCGTCGGCGGCGGGTTTCGAGTATGCCCACCGATACCGCTCGACGATTACCGCTAAGCGCGAGCATGTGCTCATCTACGACCTCGGCGGCGGCACCTTCGACGCGTCGCTGCTGAAGATGACGGGACGGCTGAACGAGGTCGTGAGCAGTGAGGGCATCCAACGGCTCGGCGGCGACGACTTCGACGAGGCGATCCTCAAGCTGGTTCGCAAGGGAGCCGGGTTGCCCGAGTTAGACATCCGCGCCCGCGATCTGCTGCTCGAGGAATGCGCAGCCCGCAAAGAAGCCGTTGGCCCCAACACCCGCCGGTTCCTGGTGGATCTGTCGGCGATCGGCAAGCCGCCGTTCTCCTGCCCGATCGACGACGTCTACGCGGCCTGCGGGCCCCTTGTCGATGAGACCGTCGCCGTTCTCTCGCGCGCGCTGCACGACCCGGACGGTGACGACGTCGACTGGTCCGAGGTGGCGGGCATCTATGTGGTCGGCGGGGCCGGGAGCTTCCCTCTTATCGCCCGGATGCTGCGCACCGCGTTCGACGAGAAGCGGGTCAAGCGTTCTCTGCACCCGTTCGCGGCGACGGCGATCGGCCTGGCGGTATTCCTTGACAAAGAGGCCGGATTTGCGCTGTCCGAACGTCTTTCACGACACTTCGGGGTCTTTCGCGAAGTGCTCGCCGGCGAGGACGTCTGCTTCGACCCGATCGTGCCCAAAGGCGCGCAGCTGCCCACCGCGGGCCAGCCGCCATTCGTCGTCACGCGCAACTACCGTGCGGCGCACAACATCGGACACTTCCGCTTCGTGGAGTGCAGTCGGCTGCGCGACGGCCGCCCCGACGGCGACGTGACGCCGTATGAGCCGGTCTTCTTCCCGTTCGATCCGGATCTCGACGACGACGATGACCTGCAGCGCCGGCCGGTACGACGAAGCGATGGCGGCCCGGATGTGGAGGAACGCTACGTCGTCACGCCCGGCGGCGCGGTCGAGGTAACGCTGACGACGCGACCTGCCCGGCTGAGCCGAACGTTCCGCCTGGAGCGGCACGACCTCGCGACCGTGTGACGCCCGCATCGTCGCCGGCGCGGGTTATATGCGCCGCTCCTCAGCATCGCTTCGCTCTGCATCGTCGCCGGCGCGGGTTATATGCGCCGCTCCTCAGCATCGCTTCGCTCTGCATCGTCGCCGGCGCGGTCGAGGTCAGGCGTCCAGGCCACCCCGTTGATGTGGCTGCCGCCGTCGACGAACAGCGTGTTGCCGGTCAGATACCGGCAGCCCTCGCCGGCCAGGAACAGCACGACCGGGGCGATATCGAGGTAGGGATCGCCGATGCGGCCCATCGGATTCATCGCGTCAGCCAAGGTCGCGATCTCCGGGTTGTCGCCGAGCATGCGCATAAACGCCACGCTTTTGGCCGCCGGGCAGATCGCGTTAACCGTCACGCCGAACGGCGCCCATTCCCTGGCCGCGGTTCGGGTCAACGCGCGCAACGCCTCCTTGGCCGCGTTGTACTCCAGGGTGCCCATGTGTGCGTTCACCCCGTTGAGGCTGCAGACGTTGATCACCCGTCCCCAACCGCGAGCCCGCATGTGCGGCAAGGCGGCCCGCATGGCCCAGAACGGCCCGTAATAGGCGACCGCGATGCCGTCGCTGAGCTGTTGATCGGTCTTGTTCTCCACCCGGCCGATTGAACCGCCGCCCCAAGCGTTGTTCACCACGATGTCGATCGAGCCGTACGCCGAAACAGCTTGCGCAACAGCATTTTCGACTTGGTCGCGAACTGCGACATCGACGTGGGCGAACAATCCGCCGACGGCGTCGGCGACGTCGCGGCCGTTGCGCTCGTCCCGTTCGGCCACAACTACTTTGACGCCCTCCTCGGCGAACCGGCGCGCGATGGCTTCGCCGATGCCGGCGCCGGCCCCGGTGATCAGCGCCACCTTGCCGTCCAACTCGCCGGTCACGCTGACAGCCCCTGTGCGCCCGCCGCCAGCAGTTCACGTGCCGCCGCGGAGCCGTCCAGTGCACGGCTGGTGCGTTTGACGATCTGCCAGCCCACCGCCGACCGACGCAGGGTGACGTGGTTGGCGCCGGCACGCCACACCCGGTAGCCGCGGCCGTCGTCGTCGCGCCGAACCACGATCGACTCGCACACCGCCACCGCGTGGTCGCCGTCGACGTCGACGCGCACCGGGCCCAGAAAGTGGGCGCAGCCGCCGCCGATCAGCTCTTGGTGGGCTGGCGACCGCACCATCTCGGCGACCTCGGCCCGGCTACCCATGTGCCACTCGTCCACGTCGTATTCGCCGTCTTCTGCCCACAACCCGGCGACCGCGTCGGCGTCACCGGCGTCCACCAGCGGCCCGTAGGACGCCATCAGGCGAACGATGGCCAGCTCGTCTTCAGCCCGGCGCAGCCGTTGTTCCAGCAGGGCGAGTCGTTCCTCTACCGTCATCCCGCTTCCTCTCCGCTTGCAGCAGCCTCTGCATCGTGCGATGAGCGGCGAGAACGGCCCCTGCGCGATCGGGATCATTGCGCATGGCCACGATCTCGTCGTTGCCGCTGACGACATGCACGGGCCCGCGACCCAACCATTCCAACCCCTGACGCGCCACGTCGGCGGGCTCGGCGACGACGATCCCGGGCGCGTCGAAGTTCAAGCCGACCCGTTCCATCGCCGGCGTCCTGGTGACACCCAGGACCAGTTCCAGCACGTCGACGCCGTGGTCGCGCAGCTCCAGCCACAGCCCCTCAGCGAAGATCCCGGTGAACGCCTTGACGCCGCCGTAGACGGCTTGCCGAGCCGAACCGAGGTAGCCGGCGAGCGATCCGAGTAACACGATGCCGCCGCGGCGCCTGGAGCGCATCGCCTGCCCGTAGTGGTGCACCAGTGCCAGTGGTGTTGAGACGTTCAGATCGATGACCTGCTGAAACCCGGTCAGGTCGCCGTCGAGAAACTGGTGGCTGTGCGTATTCGCGCCCGCCACCACGATCAGCAGGCCCACGTCGAGCCCGGAGGTGGCCGCCGCGATGCTCTCGCAGGCATCGGGTGCGCTCAGATCGGCCTGCACGGTGTGGACCTCACCGCCGTGCCGCCGACACCGCTCGGCGGTGCTCTGCAACGCGTCGGCTTTGCGGGCGACCAGCACCAGGTTCAAACCCGCCTCGGCGAGCAGCTGCGCAAATTCGGCGCCGACACCCTCTGAACCGCCCGCGACCAGCGCCCACGGCCCGTACTTGGCGGTATCGATCACCGGGTTGACGAGCGGTTACGCGGTGGTGTGCACGATCAACACGTCGACCTTGGCGCGCCGCGAGACGTTGGCGGGCACTGATCCCAGCAGTCTGCCCGCGATCGTGCTGAGGCCGACGTTGCCGACGACCAGCAGATCAGCGTCGACCTCCTCAGCCAGTCCGACCAGTGCGTCGACCGGGGCGCCGACGACCGACCGTTCTTCGACGTTCTTGGCGCCGGCAGCTTCGGCCCGTTCCTTGGCCTCACGCAGGATCGCGTAAATCGGGGCGCTGCCCGACACCTTGTAGCTTTCGTCTTTGAGGGCGTCGGCGGCCCGCTGGTCGTCGTGTTGGGGTAGGTATGCCGACGCGACGATCAGCTTCGCGTCCGCCCCGGCGAGGGTGCCCGCTCGTTCTACCGCGCGCAGCGACGAGTCCGACCCGTCGGTTCCTACCACCACGGTCCGATAGGCGCTCATTTACCCTCCCAGTTGTCGGTTGCTACGCCAACCCAAGACAGTATCGCTTTGGCTGATCAAGATGGCCCGATTTGAGACACGCCGACGCAGTGCTGATTACACCGTACCCACAGGCACCGAAGCGCCCAGAGAGACCAATTTCACCGGCACCGACGCGGAAACGTGTCCAGCGCGGCCGAAATATCTTGGTGGGCAACATCTTTACTTATCCCAGACCGCGATGAGTTAGCTCGTCGGCATCGGCTACGTCCCCGAGAATGATTATGACCAGGCTCTTTGGGTAATAAGATTCACCACTAAACCTTTACAGTGACACACATCATGCTCACGCAGACAATCGACGAGCCCACGACGGCTGTCGCCGCCAGCGACTCGCAGCCACGGCGCCGCGGCAGGCTGCTCGACCCACTTGCGGTGGCGCTGCTGGCCGCCGTTATCGGCAGCGTGGCCGCGAGCCGACCGTCGCTGTGGTTCGATGAAAGCGCGACCATTTCGGCCTCGGCGAGCCGGTCGTTGCCCGAGCTGTGGCGGTTGCTGAGCCACATCGACGCCGTGCACGGCTTGTTCTACCTACTGATGCACGGCTGGCTGGCTGTCTTCCCGCCCACCGAGTTCTGGTTGCGGGTTCCTAGCTGTCTGGCAATTGGAGTTGCGGCGGCCGGCGTGGTCGTCTTCGCCAAGCTGTTCTCGTCGCGGACCATCGCGGTCTGCGCGGGCGTCGTTTTCGCGATCATGCCGCGGGTGACATGGGCCGGCGTGGAAGGCCGCTCCTACGCTTTGACGGCAGTCGCCGCCGTCTGGTTGACCGTGCTCCTGGTCACCGCGATACGGCGAAACAGGTGGTGGCTCTGGCTGCTGTACGCGGTGGCGCTGATGCTGTCGATACTGCTCAACATCTATCTGGTGTTGCTGGTGCCGACCTACGCCGTGGTCACACCCGTGTTGCGGCGGCAAAAATCGGTGGTGCTGTGGTGGGCGATCACATCAGCGGTGGCGGTGGGCGCCATGACGCCGTTCATGTTGTTCGCGCATGGCCAGAGCTTTCAGGTCGCCTGGATCTCAAGGCTCAATTGGCACAGTGTGCTCGACGTCGTGCAACACCAATATTTCGACAACAGTGTCCCATTCGCGATTCTGGCGGCGCTTATTTTCGTTGCTGCGCTGACGATTCGGTTGACAGGTCGGTGGGCATCCGACGATGGCCGGCTGGTGATGATCATCTGCGCGGCATGGATCGTGGTGCCCACAACCATCAGCCTGATTTACTCGGCATTCGAACCGTTCTACTACCCGCGGTACCTGTTCTTCACCACCCCCGCGATGGCGGTCGTACTGGCCGTCTGCATCGTCGCGGTCGCTCGCAAGCCGCGGTGGATCGCCATCGTGCTGATTGCGCTCGCGGTGGCGGCGGTCCCGAATTACCTTTTGTCGCAACGACAACGCTACGCCAAGGAAGGCTGGGACTACAGCGATGTCGCTGACCTCATCACCAGCCACGCGTCGCCCGGGGACTGTTTACTGGTCGACAACACGGTCGGCTGGCTGCCCGGGCCGATCCGCGCGCTACTCGCCGCGCGTCCTGCGGCCTTCCGGCCGTTAATCGACGTGGGACGTGGCGTTCCCGCGCCCAAGCGGGAAACGTTGTGGGACGGCCATGTAGCGGTATGGCTGGTGGTCGGTCGGCTGTACCAATGCAGCACGCTGTGGACGATCACCACTCACGACACGAAGCTGCCGGCTCACCAGAGCGGTGTGTCGCTGCCGCCGGGGCGAGCGTTCAGCCGCGCACCCGCCTACCAGACACCGAATCTGATCGGGTTTCGCATCGTCGAGCGTTGGCAGTTCCACCGGACCCAGGTGATCAAGTCGACTCGCTGACCAAGTCGCGGGCTCGAATCGATCCTTACAGAGCCAGAACGATACGCTCGGCGAGGTCGACGGCGTCTCCGCGGTCTTCCACGCCGACGACGAACCGGATTAATCGAAATCATCTGCCCGCGCACGGGTTAGCGCTGTCCCCGGCTGGCACGGTAGGACGCCACCGCGCCGATCACGCCGACCGCCGCGAACAGCGCGAACAGCCAACGGGCGGCCACGACCGCGCCGCCGTGCGCGCTGTTGACGACAACGCCGGCCACGCCCGCGCCAAACGCACCGGAGATCAGCTGCACCGTGTTGATCGCCGCGGCGGCGGCCCCGCCTTCCTCCGCGTCATCTACGCAGCGCATCGCCCACGCCGATAGGTGCGGCCAGGCCGCCCCGATGCCCGCCCCGGTGATCGCCAACGCGAGCGTCCACAGGACGACCACGCCGACCGGCGCATCATCCATCTGGGTAACCGCGCCCAACGCGAGGCCGACCGCCATGATCAGCGGCGCGGCGGCGACCACCCGGGCAATGACGCGCCCGCTACTCAGCGACGCGCTGACGATTTCGCTGACGGTCCAGCCGACCGCCAGCGCGGCGCCCAGAAAACCGGCCGCCACGGGAACCAGATGCGCCAGGCGTTGACCGAACAACGGCACGTACATGTCGAACATGGCCGAAGCCATCAGCAGCGCCATCGTCAGATAGATCCACTTCTGCGGACCGGGTCCAAATGCGCTGGGAGGCAACACAGCAACTGACGTCCGCCGGTCGACCACAAGAAACACCGCGACCAGGACCGCGCTGGCCGCAAGCAACGCGGTCGTCGCGACACTGTTGTGCGGGACCCCCGCGACACTCACCGTCAGCGCGGCGCCGCCCAACAGCAGCAGCGACCACATCGGGATTTTCAGCTCCCGCACGGCGCCGTCCGGATCGACGCCGCCGGCGGGCAACTCCATCGGGACCAGCGCGGCGATCGCCGCCGTCAGCATCGCCACCGCACCGAATGCCCAGCGCCACAGCCCGAACTGGGCGAAGAAACCACCCGTCGCCGGGCCGACAATTGTTGCGACGCCCCACATCGCCGATACCAGCGCGGACGCCCGCGTCCATAACGCTTGCGGCAGTGCGGAGCTGATCACCGCGTAGCCTAATCCGGCCAGCAGTCCGCCGGCCGCCCCCTGCAACGTACGGCCCGCCAGCAGCACCTCCATGTTGGGAGCCGCCGCGCAGACCACGCTGCCGATCCCGAAGGCGGCCAGTCCGAGTAGATATGACACGCGCGCCCCCACCCGCCGCAGCGCCGCATTGACCGTGGTGGCTGCCACCACCGACCCGACCAAGTACAGCGTTGTCACCCATGCGTAGAGGCGTTCACCGCCGATGTCGGCGACGGTGCTCGGCAATAGGCTGCTGGTCAGGAATTCATTGATCGCGTACAGCGCGACCCCGCCGGCGAGCACCGTCGAGGTGCTCAGGTACCGGGGTCCCAGCAGCACACGCCAACTGCCGGTGATCTCACCGGTGCTCATCACATCGGTCACGCGCACCACGGTAGGAGCTCGACCACGGTTGAGTTCAAGTCAGTCACTTGAGGCCGGCTGCGTCCATTCCGCGCAGTTCTTTCTTCAGGTCAGCGATCTCGTCGCGGAACCGGGCGGCCAGCTCGAATTGCAGGTCGCGCGCCGCGGCCATCATCTGCTCGGTGAGGTCTTTGATCAGATCCGCCAACTCGGCTCGCGGCATGCTTGTCGTGTCGCGACCCTCGAACACACCGGCGCTGACCGCCCGGCCGGGCGCCCCCTGGGCCCGGCGGCCACGCGACGCATTGCGTCCTGATCCGCCGATTGGAATGTCGGTGGCTTCTGAATCAGCGGCCTCGCGGTAGACCTGGTCGAGAATGTCGGCGATCTTCTTGCGCAGGGGTTGCGGGTCGATCCCGTTGGCCTCGTTGTAGGCGATCTGCTTGGCACGCCGGCGTTCGGTCTCGTCGATGGCCTCTTTCATTGAGTCGGTCATCGTGTCGGCATACATGTGCACTTCGCCGGACACGTTGCGGGCGGCGCGGCCGATGGTCTGGATCAGGCTGCGCGACGACCGCAGGAAGCCTTCCTTGTCGGCGTCGAGGATCGAGACCAGGGACACCTCGGGCAGGTCGAGCCCCTCCCGGAGCAGGTTGATGCCGACCAGCACGTCGTAGTCACCCAGCCGCAGCTGGCGCAGCAGCTCCACCCGGCGCAACGTATCGACCTCGGAGTGCAGATAACGCACCCTGATGCCCATTTCCAGCAGGTAGTCGGTGAGGTCTTCGGCCATCTTCTTGGTCAGCGTCGTCACCAGGACGCGTTGGTCGAGCTCCGTCCGCTTGCGGATCTCCCCGATCAGGTCGTCGATCTGGCCCTTCGTCGGCTTGACGACGACTTTCGGATCCACCAGACCGGTGGGCCGGATCACCTGCTCGACGAACTCGCCGCCGGACTGGCTGAGTTCGTACGGGCCCGGGGTCGCCGACAGGTACACCGTCTGGCCGATCCGGTCGGCAAACTCTTCCCAGGTCAGCGGGCGGTTGTCGCATGCCGACGGTAGTCGGAACCCGTATTCGACGAGGTTGCGCTTGCGGGACATGTCGCCCTCGTACATGCCGCCGATCTGCGGCACGGTGACGTGCGACTCGTCGATGACGAGCAGGAAATCCTCCGGGAAGTAGTCCAGCAGCGTGGCCGGCGGTGAACCGGGCCCGCGGCCGTCGATATGCCGCGAGTAGTTCTCGATACCGGAGCAGAACCCGACTTGGCGCATCATCTCGATGTCGTAGTTCGTTCGCATCCGGAGCCGTTGAGCCTCCAGCAGCTTGCCCTGGCCCTCGAGCTCGGCGAGCCGCTCGGCAAGTTCTTCCTCGATGGTGGAGATCGCATGTGCCATCCGTTCGGGACCGGCCACGTAGTGGGTGGCCGGGAAGATGCGCAGCGAGTCGACCTGGCGGATCACGTCACCGGTCAGCGGATGCAGGTAGTACAGCGCCTCGATCTCGTCGCCGAAGTATTCGATGCGCACGGCCAATTCCTCATAGGAAGGGATGATCTCGACGGTGTCGCCGCGCACCCGAAAAGACCCTCGTGTGAACGACAGGTCGTTGCGGGTGTACTGCACGTCGACCAGCAGCCGCAGCAGACCGTCGCGGGGTACCTCGCTGCCGACCTGCAGTTCGACGGAGCGGTCCAGGTAGGACTGCGGTGTGCCCAGGCCGTAGATGCACGACACCGACGCCACCACTACGACATCGCGTCGCGACAGCAGCGCCGAGGTCGCAGAGTGCCGGAGTCGTTCCACATCGTCGTTGATCGAGCTGTCCTTTTCGATGTAGGTGTCGGTCTGCGCGATGTACGCCTCGGGCTGGTAGTAGTCGTAGTACGAGACGAAGTACTCGACGGCGTTGTGCGGCAACATCTCTCGAAGTTCATTGGCCAACTGGGCGGCCAGCGTCTTGTTCGGCGCCATTACCAGGGTCGGGCGTTGCAGCCGCTCGATCAGCCACGCAGTGGTTGCCGACTTCCCGGTACCGGTGGCACCCAGCAGCACCACGTCGTGCTCCCCCGCCTGGATTCGCCGCTCCAACTCCTCGATGGCCGTCGGCTGGTCGCCCGCCGGGTCATGCGGGCTGACCACCTCGAAGTGCCCGCCGGCGCGCACCATGTCCTGGACAGGCCGGTATTCGGAGTGGGCGACGATGGGATGCTCGGTAGCGAAAGCCATGCTCACCAGGGTAGGCGGGACCACCGACAAGCGTTATCCGTGCTGGCGGGTCCAGACCAGGGTCGCAGGATCGCATTGGATCAGGTACCCGTCGTCCGACTTCGACATCGCGAAGACGGGGACGTTCGGCTCATCACAGGACGTACCTGCGGGATGCACCCCAGTGGTGGCGGGTGCTCGGTCCCAGGTGTTGGCTTCGCAAACGATCTGCGTGTTGGCGCCTGCGTCGTAGGCGAGTTTGTCGACGTCGGTGCACACGCCACCGAGCACCGGCGCAGACGGCGCGGTGGTGGGCACAGCCGTGTTCGCCGAAGCCTGCGCGGGGTCGGCCACGTCGACACCCGCGGGAACGTCTCCGACCCGGGACGCCACGACGGGAATCCGCAGCATCGCCCCTTGCGCACCGCATTCGTTGCTCTGCACGGTCTGAGTCTGCACGCCGCGCAATGTGCCGTCGGGTTGCGGCGTCAACGACCACACCACGGTCTCGGCCTGCGTCGACGTCTGCGTCCCGTGTGCCACGCGGCATTGCGTCTGGAGCTGTCGGGGCGCGCTCTGCCAGTGTCCGTCGACGAAATACAGCACGCCGGTGTTGCCCGTGCCGGTGGTCTTGGCCGCTTGGTGATCGGTGTTATCCAGCTTGGTTCCGGTTGCGGCACAGCCGGTGCTCGTGCACGCGGAAAGGAAAGCCCACCAACTGGTTTGGGCGCCATTGGTGCCGATCACGCCGTTGGATGTCTGCTTCGCGCGGTCGTAGTCCAAGCGGTAGGCGCCGTTGAGCACCGGTTGGGCGGCGGACGCCGAGGATGTGGCATTGAAGCGAGCCGGTGCCGCGGGGTTCGACGGCGGGTTGTCCCAAGAGAAAAACGAGACGGCCCAGGTGATGGTCAACGCGATGACCATCGTGAGAGCGATCGTGGCGGCGATGAGGGTCTTGGTTGAAAATCTGCGGCGGAGCTTCGAGGCGGCGCTGCGCGGCATCCGGGCGCCGCGGCCGCGGGACACCTTGTCGTTGAAAGCGGCGGCGAAATCCCGGCATCGATCGAATCTGTCCGCGGGATCCTTCGAGAGGGCTTTGAAGAAAACGTCATCGAGGCGTGAGAGATCGGCACGGTGGTCGCTGAGCCTGGGCGGAGCCGCATGCAGATGCTGACCGATCACGGCGACCGGGTTGGAATGCCGATACGGCGGCACACCGGTCAGCAAATGAAATGCGGTGGCGGCCAACGCATACTGATCGGCACGCCCGTCGATGTTTGACCCGACCAACTGTTCGGGGGCGGCGTAGGCAACCGTTCCCACCGCGACGTTGGTCTCGGTGATTCCGCTGATATCGGCGAGTTGCCGAGCAACGCCGAAATCCGCCAAAAGGATTCGTCGATCGTCTTCCTCGGGATGGGTGAGCAGGATGTTGGCAGGCTTGACGTCGCGGTGCAGCATGCCTCGCACATGGGCGTAGTCGAGTGCGCCGGCGACAGCGTCGATGATCGCGCCGACTTCGTGTTCTGACATGCCGTTGTGGTAACGCTCTTTCACCAGTCGGGCTGCGTCGGTGCCTTCGACGTAGTCCATCGCGATCCAGAGCTGACCCTCGAACTCGCCGCGGTCGTGCACCGCGACGATGTGCGGGTGGAAAAGCGTTGCCGCCAAATCCGCTTCCCGATTGAATCGTTCACGGAATTCATGGTCGGCGGTCATCCCTTTCGCCAGCACTTTCAGCGCATCGCGGCGCGGCAGGCGCGGATGCTTGGCGAGGTAGACGTCGGCCATCCCGCCAGAGCCCAGCGGACGCAAGAGGGAGTAGCCGGCGAACGTGTTGCGGGTCGCCATGGCGTTGAACGGGACGTCCGCTTGATTCTGCTGACCGCCCGCGGCGGCGCCGCTGTTGGGCAACGATCTGATCAGCGGGACCCGGTGCAGGAGTTGCGTGACGGCCAGATGCGGAAGCGACTCATACCCCCGTCGCAGCGCACTACGCGCGCGCTTCGGGGCACTCACCGGTCGCCGTTCGACATCCCAGCGCTCGGTGGTGTGGTTCGTCTCATCCATTCGTCGTCACCCCCTCCTATGGTCAAACGCGCCGCGCGCAGCTACGCGGACCCCCTGGCTCGATCAGGGGTCTCGCGGAAATGTTTGCACGCCAGACGCTTTCAGGCTGGCAACTGCCGGCGCTGTGTCGGCCGCAGCGGGTCCGGTCGCAGATGCAGGCAGTTTACTCACCCTTCGCATGATGCCCGCCGAGGTGGTTGCCTGGGTTGGTGCCGCTTATGAAACAGCTGTGTATCGACGTCTGGCCTGCTCAAAGGTGCCGCTTAGAACAAACCCGCACGAAACATAGCGACCTCACAGGTGCGTAGGTGGAAGCTCGCTTGCGCGGCAACCGATACTGAAGTGGTGAGCCGATCATCCCCGCCCATGCTGACCATTTGGCACGACGGGTCGCAGCATACGTTCGCCGCGGGCCATGACGTGGTCATCGGGCGGGACGAGGATGCCGATATCCGCATCGTTGATCCGCGGATTTCGCGGGAGCATCTGATCCTGCGCTTTGAGCAGGGCAAGTGGCTGGCGATCGACAATGGCTCAGTCAACGGCACCTTCATCAACGGTTATCGCAGACCGGTGATCGACATTCATGACGGCCAGAGCATCAACATCGGCAATGCCGGCGGACCGCAGCTGAGCTTCGAGGTCGGACCGCCGCGCGGAAGGCCTGGGCGACCGCCGGGAGCCGGGTCGACGCGCGCCAGGGAGCCGTCCACCATCTCGTGGTCGACGCCTTCGCCGCCCGGACCGCCTGCCGGTTCGCGCCCACCAGGCCAGGGCGGCGGCCCGCGCCGGGGCGCGCCGAGGCCGTCCCGCCCGCCCGCGCCGCCACAGCAGCCGGTGCCCCATGCGGGCCACGCTCCGCGGCAGCCGACGCGCGACCATCCGACTGACGTGCATGTGCCACCGCCACCGCCCAGTCCGCCGTCCGCCGAGGTCACGGTGGTCAACGCGGGTCGAGCGCCGCGGCCGGAAGTCGTGGCGCCTGCCGAGATGACCGTCGTCGGAGCACGGTCCGGCGACGTGTCGAACCTCGCGACGAGGTTTGTGAAGTTCCTGTCGCAGCGAGCCTCGGCGCCCGCGAAATTGGCCGGTTCGGTCACCATCGGTCGCGCCGCCGACAACGACATAGTCGTTGACGACGTGCTGGCCTCCCGCCACCACGCGACGTTGGTGCTCACGCCGCTGGGCACCGAGATCCAGGACCGCAGCAGCAACGGGACATTCGTCAACGGCACCCGGGTCGGTTCGGCGATCTTGAGCGAAGGCGACGTCGTCACCATCGGGAACGTCGACCTGGTCGTCAGCGGCGGAATGCTGGTTCCCCGGAGTGAAACCGAAACACGCACCGGCGGTCTGGAAGTACGCGCCGTCGAGTACGTCGTCGAGAACGGCAAACAATTGCTGGACAACATCTCACTGACCGCGCGTCCGGGCACGCTGACCGCCGTGATCGGCGGGTCGGGTGCCGGCAAGAGCACGCTGGCCAGGCTGATCGCCGGCTACACCACCCCGAGCTCCGGCTCGGTCACCTTCGAAGGCCACGACGTCCACGCCGAATACGCTTCCCTGCGCAGCAGGATCGGCATGGTCCCCCAAGACGACGTCGTGCATCGCCAGCTGACGGTCAACCAAGCGCTGGGCTACGCCGCCGAACTGCGGCTGCCGCCCGACACCACCAAGGCGGACCGCGCCAAGGTCGTCGCCGACGTGCTCAAAGAGCTCGATCTGACCAAGCACGCCGATACCCGGGTGGACAAACTGTCCGGTGGGCAGCGCAAACGTGCGTCGGTCGCACTCGAGCTGCTGACCGGGCCGTCGCTGTTGATCCTCGACGAACCGACATCGGGTCTGGATCCGGCGTTGGACCACCAGGTCATGACGATGCTGCGCCAACTGGCCGACGCCGGCCGGGTGGTGATCGTCGTGACGCACATGTTGTCCTACCTCGACACTTGCGACCAGCTGCTCTTGGTGGCTCCGGGCGGCAAGACGGCCTACTGGGGCCCGCCGGACCAAATCGGTGACGCCATGGGCACCACCAACTGGGCCAAAATCTTCAGCCAGGTGGGCGCCGACCCCGAGGAGGCCAACCGCCGCTTCCTCGAGCGGGACCAGGGGCTGCCGCCGCCACAGACCGACCAGCCGGCCGACCTCGGCGAACCGGTCCACACCAGCTTGCCGCGCCAAATTTCGACGATCGCGCGCCGCCAGGTTCGGCTCGTCGTCGCCGACCGCGCCTACTTCGTGTTCCTTGCGTTGTTGCCGTTCATCCTGGGTGCGCTGTCGCTGACCGTTCCGGGGTCGAGCGGATTCGGCCTGCCCCCGCCGCACGCGGGGACCCCGGATGAATCCGCCCAGATACTGGCGCTGTTGCTGCCGGCGGCGGCCTTCATGGGTACCGCACTGACGATCCGCGACCTGGTCGGCGAGCGTGCCGTCTTTCAGCGCGAACAGGCGGTCGGCCTGTCAACGACGGCCTACCTGCTCGCCAAGACCGCAGTGTTCTGCGGGTTCGCGATCCTGCAGTCGGCGATCATCACCGCGATCGTGATGATCGGCAAAGGCATGCCGACCCGAGGGGCGGTCCTGCTCGGACACTCCAACCTCGCCGCGACCGTCGAGCTGTTCGCCACGGTCGCCGCAACGTGTGTCGCCTCCGCGATCCTCGGCTTGGCCATCTCGTCGCTGGTGCGATCCAGCGAGCAGATCATGCCGCTGTTCGTGGTGGCGGTGATGGCCCAGCTCGTGCTGTGCGGCGGCATGGTCCCGGTGACCGGCCGGCTCGGCCTCGACCAGCTGTCCTGGCTGATGCCGGCGCGGTGGGGCTACGCCGCGGCGTCATCGACGGTCGACGTGCGCCACCTGGTACCCCCCTCGATGCTCCCCCAAGACCGGTTCTGGCAGCACACCCGAACAGTCTGGCTGTTCGACATGGGCATGCTGGCGGCGCTGGCCGTGTTCTATAGCGGCTTTGTGCGCTGGAAGATCCGGCTCCGCCGCTGACGCCATGCACGCACCGAAGCACGAGACGTTCGACCTGGACGCCCGCACCAACACCGATCCCAAAGGCATCGTGCGGGCCGTCGAGCAGTACAGCGTGCGTCCGTGGGGCCTCTATCTGGCCCGGCCGACCCCCGGCCGGGCGCAGTTCCACTACCTCGAGTCGTGGTTGCTGCCGTCACTCGGGTTGCGGGCGACGATCTTTCACTTCAACCCCGGGCACGAACGCGACCACGACTATTACCTCGACGTGGGCGAGTACACGCCCGGTCCAACGATGTGGCGCTCCGAAGACCACTACCTCGACCTCGAGGTTCGCACCAACGACGGGGTGGAGCTGGCCGACGTCGACGAACTACTGGAAGCGGTCCGGCATGGCCTGCTGACCCCAGAGGTCGGCGAGCAGGCGATGCGGCGCGCGATCACCGCCGTCGACGGTCTTGCCCGGCACGGCTACGACCTGCAGCGTTGGCTCGCCGCCGAGGGCATGGAGCTGACCTGGCGCTAGCGCCCGAAAACATCTGCACTACAACTGATTTAAGCGGCAAGCAAACGCTCGAAGAATTCGCGGTAGCGCATCAGAATCAGGCGCAGGTCCTCGGTAGACGCCTCCTCGCCGCGAGACCACTGCTCTTCCAGACGCGACCGCACCCCTGCGAATCCAGTCGTGAGCTGCTCAAACAGATCGGAGACCAGCAGGTCCGCCTGATGGACACAGTCCTTGGGATCATCGACGAAGGCCGCCTGCACGCCGGCCCACCGCGCACGCAACTCCGCCAGGTCGTCGTCGGCGACAACCACGTCGTCCTTTGACGATTCGTGTTGCGCGCTCGCCGGTTCGGCGCCGGGTGCCTCGGGTTGTGGTGCCGGTGTATCGGCTGTATCGGCAGCGGGTGCCGGCTCGGGTG
>DATJOR010000004.1:0-4680 GCA_035506875.1 Mycobacterium sp. | reverse complement strand
CGATTTCGGGTAAGGCGGCGACGAACTCGTCGGGAGCGACCACCTTGGCGATGTGCCGCGCGCCGATCGCCTCCGCCGACGCCACCGCGACGTCGATCTCCGAGAAGCCCTCGCGCTCGAACCCGGTGGTGAATGTGATCAGCCGGGGGTTGTGCCGGATGGCCAGAGCCGCGATCGCCGTCGAGTCGATACCGCCCGACAGAAAGGCGCCGACGGTGACATCGGCACGCATGTGCTTGGCCACCGAGTCCTCCAGGACCGCGGTGATCTCGTCGTAGCGGGCCTGCTCGGTGTCCCGGGTGATCGGTGTCGCGGTGAATCGCGGCACGAAGTAGCGCGTGGTCTCCGGTGCGGCCGCACCCGGACCAATCCGCGCATAACAGCCGGACTCGAGCCGGCGCACGCCGCGATGCAGGGTCTCCGGTTCGGGCACGTACTGCAAAACCGTGTAGTGCTGGACAGCGCGCACGTCAATCGCGGTGTCGAACCCGATCAGGTCGGCCAGGTCCAGTAGGCACTTTTTTTCGCTGGCCACCGCGGTGCCACCGGTCCCGGTCGCCATGAACAGCGGTTTGATGCCGAAAGGGTCCCGGGCGCAGAACAATTCGTCGGTGACGTTATCCCACAACGCGAACGCGAACATGCCCCGCAGCCGTGTCAGCGCGTCGGCGCCCCAGTAGTGATAGGCGGCGACGATTGCCTCGCCGTCGCCGTCGGTGGCGAATACCGCGCCATGGCGCTCGGCGAGCTCGGCCCGCAGCTCCAGGTAGTTGTAGATCTCACCGTTGAACACCAACTCATAGCGCCCGGGGTGCTCCGGCGGCCCCCAGCGCAGCGGCTGATGCGAGTGCTCGATATCGATGATGGACAGCCGGTTGAACCCGAAGACGACGGTCCCGGCGGGATTGGCCCAGGTGCCCGGCTCGTCGGGCCCGCGGTGGCGCATCAGGTGCGACGCGCGTCCCACGGCGTCGGCCGAGCCCGCAGAACCCGAAGCATGATCGCCGGCCGCAGCGCTCACGAAGGCCAGCAGTCCACACACCGCGCCAAGTATGCCGCAACGCGCCTGCATCGACGCTGCCGCAGGTCACGGGTCAGCCAGCTGGCCGACGACCGGCACGGGGACTCCGGCACGGCTTCGCTACGTGGCGTGGTCTACGCTGCGTAGTATTCGAACTGCTTGCTGTCGGTTCAGCTTGTGATTCAGGAGGCGCCACGGTGACACCTCGCGGACCAGGCCGTTCGCCGGGCTTGTTGGGAAGCCGCTCGGCGGGCTCCCGTCGGCTTCGGCTGTCGGTGCTGGCGGGCCTGCTGGGCCTGCTGGCGGTGATGCTGAGCGGATGCAGTTGGTCGGAGGTCTTCGGACTGGGTTGGCCGAGGGGCATCACCCCGGAGGCCGACTACAACCGGCAGCTGTGGATCGGCGCGGTGATCGCATCGTTGGTGGTCGGCGCCATCGTCTGGGGCCTGATCTTCTGGTCCAGCGCGTTTCACCGCCGCAAGGAATCCGACACCGAATTGCCCCGCCAGTTCGGTTACAACATGCCGCTGGAGCTGGTGCTGACCGTGACACCGTTCCTGATCATCTCGGTGCTGTTCTACTTCACCGTGGTGGTGCAGGAGAAGATGCTGCACCTGGCATCCGACCCCGAAGTAGTCATCGACATCACGGCGTTCCAGTGGAACTGGAAGTTCGGCTACCAGAAGGTCGATTTCAAGGACGGCACGCTGCACTACGACGGAGCCGACCCGGCCCGCAAAGCGGCGATGGTCTCCAAGCCCGAGGGCAGAGACGCCCACGGTGAGGAACTTGTCGGTGCGGTGCGCGGACTCAACCGAGAGGACCGCACCTACCTCAACTTCGACAAGGTCGAGACGGTAGGAACCAGCACCGAGATTCCGGTGCTGGTGCTGCCTGCCGGCAAGCGGATCGAGTTCCAGATGGCCTCGGCCGACGTCGTCCACGCGTTCTGGGTGCCCGAGTTCCTCTTCAAGCGCGACGTGATGCCGAACCCGGAGGCAAACCACTCCGTCAACAAGTTCCAGGTCTCCGAGATCAACCAGACCGGGGCGTTCGTGGGCCGCTGCGCGGAGATGTGTGGCACCTATCACTCGATGATGAACTTCGAGGTCCGGGTGGTGCAGCCCAACGACTTCAAGGCCTACCTGCAACAGCGGATTGCCGGAAAAACCAATGCCCAAGCCTTGCAGGCGATCGCCCAGTCCCCGGTCGCGGTCACCACTCATCCGTTCGACACCCGCCGCGGTGAGCACGCGCCGCAAGCGAGCAAGTAGGAAGCCCCCATGCACATCGAAGCCAGGCTGTACGAATTCGTGGCAGCGTTCTTCGTCTTCTGCACGGTGCTCTACGGCATACTGACCAGCCTGTTCGCCACCGGCGGCATCGAGTGGGCCGGTACCACCGCATTGGCGCTGACCAGTGGGATGGCGTTGATCGTGGCGACGTTCTTCCGCTTCGTGGCCCGTCGGCTCGACACCCGGCCCGAGGATTACGAGGGCGCCGAGATCAGCGACGGCGCAGGCGAACTGGGTTTTTTCAGCCCGCACAGCTGGTGGCCGATTCTGGTCGCGCTGTCGGGCTCGGTCACGGCGGTCGGGATCGCGTTGTGGCTACCGTGGTTGATTATCGCCGGCGTGGTGTTCGTGCTGAGCTCGGCGGCGGGGTTGGTCTTCGAGTACTACGTCGGGCCGGAGAAGCACTAGTCGGCCGCGGCAAAGGTCACAATACGGGCATCAGTTGGTCCGTGAGCCGTTGACCGAGAATGCCGCGCAGGTGCCCGTTGGGTAGGGTTTCGCCAGGCACCATGAGCAACATCCGAGCGCGCGGTCAACAACACAGCCCCGGTGCTGCGCGCGCCGGTGAAGTAGTCGGACAGGACAGGCAGACATGAGCGGGCCCAATCCACCAGGACCGGAGTCCGAAAAACTAGAACCCGGCGTCGAGCGCAGCGAAGGCGACGGCGAATTCGAGCGCGGTGGCAGCGAATTCAGCGAGGGCGAAGCGGGGGAGGCCGACGCGGAGGGCCAGACGGGCCAGACCGACGTCTATTCGCGCGCCTACTCGGCTCCGGAGTCCGAACACTTCAGCAGCGGCCCGTACGTGCCTGCCGACCTGGACCTCTACGACTACGACAGCTTCGGCGAGGCAGCTCACGACGAGCCGGCGCCAACTGCGCGCTGGCCGTGGATCGTCGGCATTGCCGCGATCGTCGCGGCGGTTGCCCTGGTGGTGTCGGTGTCGTTGCTGTTCGCCCGCACCGACACCAACAAGCTGGCGACGCCCGGCACCTCGACCACGTCGACGCCGCCGCCACAGGACGAGATCATCGTCACCACACCGCCGCCCGCGCCGGCTCCGCCGCCCACCAGTGCGGCGCCTCCACCGCCTCCGCCGAGCAGCGAGGCACCGCCTCCGCCGCCCCCGCCGCCGAGCAGCGAGGCACCGCCGCCACCCGCCCCGGCGCCGGCGCCCGCGCCAGCGCCGGCACCCGCGCCACCCCCAGCACCTCCGCCGCCCAGCACTCCGGCCGCACCCAAACAGGTCACCTATTCGGTGACCGGCACCAAGGCACCCTTCGACCAGATCACCATCACCTACACCGACGCTTCTGGAACGCGCAGGGTTCTACCCAACCAGTACATCCCGTGGACGATCACGCTCACACCGATCTCGCAGTCTGAGGTCGGTTCGATCGAGGCCACCAGCCTGCTGCGGCTGAGCCGGCTCAACTGTTCGATCACCAGCAGTGACGGCACCGTGTTGTCGTCCAACCAAAACAACCAACCGCAGGCGAACTGTTAATGGTCGACCGCGAGTCTCAGGTCTGGGGCACCCGCGCGAGGGTCGCGCCTGCGACCGCCGATCGCATCCTGGTCGGGTCCTGCGCCGCCGTCTGGCTGGCGTTGGTGGGGATGAGCGTCGCCTCGATCGTTGCGCTGATGGACCTCGGCCGGGGCTTCCACAACTCACGCGGCAACCCGCATACCTCGTCGGTGCTCTACGCGATCATCGTCATCTCCGCGCTGGTAATCCTCGGGGCCATTCCGATGTTGTTGCGCGCCCGACACACCATTCGGGACGGGCCAGTCGCGCGGTCGGCCAGAGCCCCGGCAGGCACAGCGGGTGGGCAGCCGATCAGGCCCGGGCCCACGTCCGAGTCGGCCGCGGGTCAGCTTGGCCGTACCGAGCGGCTGACCGCGTTACGGCCGGCACTGCCGGACGCGGCGGTCGATCGCGTGTGGCTGCGCGGCACCGCAGCGCTGATGAGCGCCATGGGGGCGGCGCTGCTCGCGGTGGCGTTGGCAACTTACCTGATGGCCATCGGCCACGACGCCTTCTCGTGGACCAGCTACGGGCTCGCCGGACTTGTCACGCTGGCCATGCCACTGGTCCCGTGGCGACAGGTGCGCCAGCTACGCCGCACGCTCGCCGGATAGGCGCCGAAGCAGTCCCGCTAGTGGTGGCCGTTGGAGCCGTTCTGGCCGTTCGATGAGCCTTTGGAGTCCCCGTTGCCGTCCTGGTGCTCCCGCAGTGCGGTGAGCGCGCGTTGTTCGGCGGCGTGGTGTGCTTCGGCGAGCGCGGTGTTTTCGGAGGCGGGGTCGGCGTACAGGAAGCTGCCCGAGCCGGGGGAGCCGCCGGAGCCGAGTTTGTTCATCTTG
>DATJOR010000003.1:0-6463 GCA_035506875.1 Mycobacterium sp. | reverse complement strand
CAGGCGGGGCAAGACGAAAGCGGCGGCCACCAGGACCAGCCCGACCGCAGCCGCGATTGCGTCCCGGCGAGCGACTTTCACTATTGCTGAGCAGGCGCGTCGGCAGCGGGTTGTTGGAGCGGACGTCCTCTGCGCAGCGTTTGCAGTACCTCGCGGTAGGGCCCGATGAGGTAGACGGTGTCGTCGGCGTGCAGTCGCGCGTCGCGGCGCGGGTGCAGCTTGACCAGTGCGTTGGGCCGGGTGATGGCGATGACCCGGGTGTGGGTGGACAGTTCGAACATGCGCAGGCCGTCGAGCTCGCTGCCGCGCGCCACGCTCATTCCGCCGACCACAAACGAGCGCTGCCCCACCGAGAACGTGCCCAGAATCTGCAGACCGACCGCGGCGCCAATGAACCACGGCGCGGCCAGCTCGACGGTGGAGCGCACATTCTCAAAACCGAACCGCTGCGCTACCGCGAAGCCCAGCAAGCGGTCATAGACGCGCAGTACCAGCGGAACGTCAGTCCAATTGAGCCCGCGCCGCACTTCGGTTCCCAGCATCTCGGTCAGCACGATCCCGGTTTCGATGTTGGTCATGTCGTCGCGAGTCAGCACCGCCACCGCGCGGGCGCGATCCACCCGCGCCGATCGCAGCGTCTGGCCCAAGGTGGCGTCCCCGAAGATCACCGGCACGTCCAGCTCGCGTGCGATCGACAGGAAGCTGTTCTCCTCGTCCCGCTCGATCACCGCCACGTCGTAGCCGGCGGCGGTCAGGTCGCTGACCACACGCATGCCGAGCGCACTCAACCCGACGACGACGATGTGGTTGTGCAGATGACGCACCCGCGGGCGTGCGACGCCCATGACGAAGCGGCGCGACAGCAGCACGTCGGCGACGAATGAGACCAGCAACGCGGTGGTGGTCACCCCGCTGAACATCAGTAGGGCGGCGAACACTCGCAGCCAAGTGGGCTGGTGCACGAAGCTGAAGTCGCCGTAACCGGTCGTGGTCATCGTCTCGATGGTGAAGTAGATCGCGTCGACCCAGCCCATCCGCGGCGGTGCCTGGTAGCCGAACCGCAACAACACTGTGGAGAGAACGAACATCGCCAGCGTGGCGGCCATAACCGGATAGAACGCCGGGTTGAAGTCGTTGATCAGAGCGCGGACGGCGTCGAACGCTTTCCGCAGCCGTGGTTGGCGGGACCGCGTGCGGGTCCTGCGCGGAACCCTGATGTTCTGGGCAGCCACCTCGTCGGCGGTGCCGACCATAATCGTCCAGTCACCCGCGCGGACCCGCTGATCTCGGCTCGGGCAGACCTCCATCTCGCCCGGGGTGTCGGAGTTGTCGCTGTGGATGATGGCGACCGGGGCGAGGTCCCCGTAGAGCTCGCGCAGCGTCGCATCGCGGGACGCCTCGCGACCCGAGACGACGAATTCGATGCCGGCAGCTTCGAACTGGTGTGTGTTGTGTTCCAGACATGCCTCGACCACTGACGGTGCGGAAAGTTCGGCGACGTTCAAGATCGCGCCGGGCCCGTTGTCGTCGGCTATCGCTTCGCGCAGCACATCGTTGGCGAGCCGTGCCACCACGCGCGCGGTCGGGTTGGCTCGCCTTGCCAGCAGCGCGATTTCGAGATTTGTCGCATCGTCGTTTCCAGCGCACACCACGGCGAGTGCATGCGCGACATCAGCGAGGACGAGCTCGCGAGCCACTCCGGCCTCGGAGAGTTCGATGTTGGCCAGCCTGGCGACGGTCACGCCGGCGTTTTTCAGCTCCTCGATGATCGTCGTGGCCAGCGCATCATCACCGCTGACGATGATGTGGCGGTGCATTGAAGCATTATGTCATTCGGGTTTACCGCAACCGTTTTCCAGCGTGTCGCGCCAGTGCCTGGCGGTCCACTTTGCCGATGCCCCGCATTGGCAGCGCGTCGACGATGTGCACCTCGCGGGGCGCGGCGGTGCGGTCCAGGGTCTGCACGACGTGTGCCCGCAGCGTTTCCAATGAGGGCGGGGCATGACCATCGGCCACCACGATCGCGGCGGCCACCCGCTGCCCCAGCCGATCGTCGGCGAGCCCGAACACCGCGCAGTCGACAACTGCGGGGTGCGTCCGCAACGCTGCCTCCACCGGCTGTGGCAGCACGGTCAACCCGCCTGTGCTGATCGCCTCGTCGGCTCGGCCCAATACCCGCAGGATGCCCGAATCATCAACAGCGCCAATATCATCGGTGCGAAACCAACCGGGCTCGGCGAACGGGTCGGGATCGGGCGGGTTGCGATAGCCGTTGGCCAGGGTCGGGCCGCCGATGACGATCCGCCCGTCGTCATCCACCCGCAGCCGCACCCCGTCGAGTGGCACGCCGTCGTACACACAGCCGCCGGCGGTTTCGCTCATCCCGTAGGTGCGGACCACGGTGACACCCGCGGTCTTGGCAGCCTCAAGGAGCGGTCGTGGCGCGGGCCCGCCGCCGATCAGCACGGCATCCAACTCGGCCAGCGCCGCGGCGGCCGCGGGATCGGTCAGGGCTTTGGCCAACTGTGTGGCCACCAATGCGGTGTAGCGCCGACCAGGACCGAGTTCCTTGACGGCAGAGGGCAATTCGTTGACATCGAAGCCGTCCGACACGTCAAGCTCGACCGGCACCGTGCCAGCCAGCAGGCTGCGCACCAGCACCTGCACGCCGGCGATGTGATAGGCCGGCAACGCCAGCAGCCATCGGCCCGGCCCGCCGAGACGGTCATGGGTGGCTGTCGCGCTGGCACGCAACGCTGCGGCGGTGAGCAGCGCGCCCTTGGGCGCGCCGGTGGTCCCCGATGTCGTCGCCACCAGGGCGATGTCGTCGTCGATAGCTTGACCCACCCGCAGCGCCGCCAATGTCGCCTGCCCACCGGCACCGGCAGGCACCGGCAGCAACGCGGATGCACGGCCGTTCAGAACCTGCTCTAGGGCGGCGAGCAGCGGGCGCGCCGAGGAGTGCTGCGCCACGGCGAACGCGCGCAGGACGGCTATCCGGCCTCCTCGCCGTCGCGGGCGTCATCGAGCGGCCAACCCTTGGCGGCCAGCCGGGTCCGGACCCGCTCGATGTCCTCTGGGGACGGCAGCTGGTCGGTGAGCCGGGTGATTAGCACGCCGATGTCGACGTCATCGAAATCGCCGCGTTGCATGAATTCGCTGGCCACGGCTTTAACCTCGTCGCTGGACAATCGACGGGACAACAGGGCGAGCACCGGAAAATAGTCGGTCGGTGGAATGCCCTCCGGATACCCCGCCCGTAACCAGTTAACGATCGAGGTCAAAAATCGGTTCACGCAGCTTCGCCTTCCCCCGCATGGGCGCGGTTAAGCCTGAACAGCGTATGAATTTAAGATTTTACGCGGGCTTGGCGCCAAGGATGTACACGCCGGTGTGCGCGCCGATGAACTCTCGGGCGATGTACAACACGCCGATCACGACCGCGACCAGCGCCAACGCGTATAACGCCCAGCTAATGGCGGTCAGCGCCGGATTCTTGTGCCCGACGGCGGCACCGTCGGAGCCCACGACGCCGGCGCCCAAGGCGCCCATTCGCACCGCGAGTGCGAACAGCGCCGGCAGTCCGCTACCGAGGAGCAAACCGAAGACCAGGATCTTCAACGAGGCCTCGTAGTTGAACCAATGGCTCAGGTGGTGGCTCATGGCATGCCTGCTTTCTTTGCCTCGGCGGTGCCGGTAACCGCTCCGTTGCCGCCGGGAACGCCGGCGTCGACGGCGGCCGTGGGATTGCTCTCGAGCTCGTCGAGCCCGGTGGTGAGGTCGCCCTTCCACTCGGCGTTGACGTTTGTGTGGTCGACCTTCGTCCTGCGCGACCGAAGGTAGATGGCCGAGGCGGTGGCGAGCAGCAGGGCAAAGCCGATGATCGCGCCGGCGAAGCCGCCGATCCCGTGCGTGATCCAGTAGGTGATCGCGCCGACGAGGCCGGCCGCGGGCAGCGTGATCAGCCAGGCCGTCGCCATCCGGCCGGCGACGCCCCAGCGGACCTCCGCACCGGGTTTGCCGACGCCGCTACCGAGCACCGATCCGGTTACCACCTGAGTGGTGGATAGCGCGTAGCCGAACTGAGCGGACAGCAGAATGATGACCGCCGACGACGATTCGGCCGCCATGCCTTGCGGCGACTTGATCTCGACGAGCCCCTTGCCCATCGTGCGGATGATGCGCCAGCCGCCGGTGTAGGTGCCCAGCGCCATCGCGCACGCGCAGGCCAGGATCACCCAGAACGGTGGCAGGGTTTCTGTCCGGCTGACCGCGCCGTAGGAGATCAGCGCAAGGAAGATCACGCCCATCGTCTTCTGCGCGTCGTTGGTGCCGTGTGCCAGCGAAACCAGCGACGCCGAGAAAATCTGGCCGCGGCGAAAAGCGGCTTCGCTGCGCTGCTCGGGGACGCCGCGATCGAGCCGGTAGACCAGCCAGGTGCCGACGGCGCCGACCACCCCGGCCACTAATACCGACACCAGGGCGGGGATCAGCACCCGGGACACCACGCCGGTCCAGATCACCCCATGCCCGCCGGCCGCGGCGATCATCGCGCCGACGATCCCGCCGACCAGGGCATGCGACGAGCTCGACGGAATACCCAGCAGCCAGGTCAGCAGGTTCCAGACGATCCCGCCGACCAGGCCGGCGAACACCAGTTGCAGTGTCACCAGGTGACCGTTGACCAGATCTTTGGCGATCGTCGCCGCCACGGCCGTGGACAGGAATGCGCCGGCGAGGTTCAGCACTGCCGAGAGGATTACCGCAGCCTTCGGCTTGAGTGCGCCGCTGGCGATGGAGGTGGCCATGGCATTTCCGGTGTCGTGGAAGCCGTTCGTGAAATCGAATGCGAGGGCGGTGATCACGACGATGATCAGAAGGAACAACTGGAGGTTCACGGCGCTAATTCTGGTGGTATTGGGGCACAGTTGTCGAAAGAACGACGATGTCAATCGCATGTATTCGACACTCGTCAACAGATGTTTGCCTGCGGTTAACTTTCGGCCTGAGGGCGGTCGCCCCGGGTGTCGCGCCGCAGCGGGTGCTCGGGGGGGATCTGGACGAAGATCAGCAGGACGCCGTCGGGATCGAGCACATGCATTTCGTGCAGCCCCCACGGTTCCCGGCGGGCCTCACGGGCGATCGCCACACCTCTGCTCTCCAACTCGGCCTGCGTCGCGACCACATCGCGCACCTGCAGCCACAGCGCACCCGGGAACGGCCCGGCGGGGTGCTCTGGCGCGCCGTGGCCGGCCAGCTCTATCAGCGATTGGCCGGCGTAGAACACGGTGCCCGCGCCGTAATCGCGGAAGATCGCCAAGCCGATCTGGTCGCGGTAAAAACTCAGCGATCGCTGGTAGTCCGCCGGCCGGAACAGTATGCGGCTGGCGAGGATTTCCATGCCGTCGTGTCTATCACGGTCGGTTCAGACACTGCGCGATTCGCGAGATTGCACGCAGGGTTGTGAATTTCCGCCCCGCAAATCACAGCCCTCAGTGCGATCTCGCAGTGGATTCAGCCATTGGGCTGAAGCCGCTGCCGCCGAATCATGTTTGTCGCCATACCGGGACCCACCGTGTCCAGAGTGCGTGCGAAGACGGCCATCCGCGGCGCGATCCGGACCGGCCGGGTGCGCGCGGCGGTGATCATCCAGCCCGCGGCCTCCTGCGACGTCAACGCCGGCAGGCCTTCGTACTGCTTCGTCGGCGCGATCATCGGGGTCGCCACCAGCGGGTAGTACAGCGTGGTCGAGTGCACACCTTTTGTCGCCCATTCGGTTTCGATGACCCGGCTGACTGAGGACAGCGCCGCCTTCGATGCGTTGTACACCGAGAACAGCGGCGACGCCTCGCTGAACACTCCCCAGGTCGCGACGTTGATGATGTGCCCGTCGCCGCGCTGCAGCATCCCGGGCGCCAGCCCGCGGATCAGCCGCAGCGGCGAGTAGTAGTTGAGCACCATGGTCCGCTCGACGTCGTGCCAGCGTTCGAGCGATTCGGCCAGCGGCCGGCGGATCGAGCGGCCGGCGTTGTTGATTAAAATGTCCACTCCGCCCAGCTGCTTCTCGGCGTCGGCGGCCAGCGCGTCGACGGCGTCTAGGTCAGACAGATCGCAAGGCATCGCGATCGCGGTGCCGCCCTCGCGTTCGATGCGGCCCACCAGCGCGTCCAGCAGGTCCTCGCGGCGGGCGGCGACCACCACAGTGGCGCCGCGGCGGGCGAATTCCTCGGCGGCGCTCTCGCCGATCCCCGACGACGCTCCGGTGAGCAGGATGCGCTTGCCGTTCAGGTCGACAGATTTAGCGGCCGGCCGGTACGCCGTGAGTCGCGCCGCGACGGGCGGGCGCATGGTGGCCAGCACGAACTGCTCGGCCAGTCGTTGAATCGGGTTTTTGCTCACAGGTCGGGAGTCTAGGGGGTGGCCCCGGAACCGAGATCGACGTCAGCGCGGTGTGCTCTCGGAA
>DATJOR010000002.1:0-4081 GCA_035506875.1 Mycobacterium sp. | reverse complement strand
GGCCGTCGACACGTTCGGCGGCCTGGACGTCCTGGTGAACAATGCCGGCATCGTGCGCGACCGGATGATGGCCAACACCAGCGAAGAGGAGTTCGACGCCGTCATCGCCGTGCACCTCAAGGGTCACTTTGCCGCGATGCGGCATGCCGCGTCGTATTGGCGGGGTTTGAGCAAAGAGGGCAAAGCCCCGGAAGAAATTGACGCACGGATCATCAACACCAGCTCCGGTGCGGGCCTGCAGGGCAGCGTCGGGCAGGGTAACTACAGCGCCGCCAAAGCCGGCATCGCGGCGATGACCCTGGTGGGTGCCGCTGAAATGGGCAGGTACGGCGTCACGGTCAACGCGATCGCGCCGTCGGCCCGCACCCGGATGACCGAGACGGTGTTTGCCGAGATGATGGCCACGCAGGACGACGATTTCGACGCGATGGCGCCGGAGAACATTTCACCGCTGGTGGTCTGGCTGGGCAGCGCCGAATCCCGTGACGTCACCGGGAAGGTGTTCGAGGTCGAGGGCGGCAAGATCCGTATCGCGGAAGGCTGGGCACACGGCCCGCAAATCGACAAGGGCGCCAAGTGGGATCCGGCGGAGTTGGGTCCGGTCGTGGGTGACCTGCTCGCCAAGTCCCGACCTCCGGTGCCGGTGTACGGCGCCTAAGTGTGCATTTCGACTGGGAGCAGCTGACCGACAGCGTGCATCGTTGTCGGCTACCGTTTCTCGACGTCACTGTCGGTTTGGTGCAGGGTCGGACGGGGACGCTGCTCATCGACACCGGTAGCACGCTCACTGAGGCAACAGCGATCGACGCCGACGTGCAGCAGATCGCCGGACGGCCTGTGACACATGTGGTGTTGACCCACAAGCACTTCGATCATGTGCTGGGCTCCGGATTTTTCATAGATGCCGACATTTACTGTGCGCCGCAGGTTTTCGACTACCTGACGACGGCCACCGGGCAGCTTCGCGACGACGCGTTACGCTACGGTGCCGACCCCGACGAGACAGACCGCGCGATCGCAGTCCTCCGGCCGCCGCAACACGCAATCGACAATGCTGTCGTCGACCTGGGCAACCGCAGGTTGACGATCACTCACCTTGGACGCGGTCACACCGATGCGGATCTCGTTGTGACGGTGCCGGCTACCGACGGCGAGCGGGTGGTGATCTTCACCGGTGATCTCGTCGAGGAATCCGGCGACCCGGCGATCGATGCCGATTCCGACGCGGCGGCGTGGCCGGACACCCTCGACCGGCTGCTTGCGGTCGGCGGACCCGACGCCATTTACGTGCCGGGTCACGGCAGTATCGTCGACGCGGATTTCATCCGCCGTCAACAGGATTGGCTTCGCGGTTACCGGGGCTAGATGCTGCCACCTAAAGCGGCGGCGATTTGGTCGACCACCTCGACCGGGAACTGCGTGAGCGCCGTGTCGACTTGGGTGAGACCGGTCTGAAGCGCAGCATCAATCGTCGCCGCATTGCCACCGAGCAGAGCCTCGTAGATGTCGTAGCCGGCGAACTGCGGCGCCTCGATCAGATTGCGGAAGTCGACGAACAGCTCGGTCGGCAGTCCGGGATCAGCCGGCACGGGTGTGCCGTCGTAGCTGACCAGCGTCCAATCCCCGGGGCTGCCTTCGACGACGACTTGGCCGGTGTTCGGCAGGAAACCGCCCGTGTTTTCGATCTCTTGCGCCAGGACGGAGAAATCGGGGTTGTTGACGTTCATCATCGTCCAGACGGCGATCGCGCCTTCGCTGGAGAACGCAACATCGTTGACACTGGTGCCGGCGCCGCCAACGGTGTCGTCGTAGATCGATTGGACCGCGCCGCCGAAGCTTTCGTCGAACGTCACGCCGTTCACGCTGGGATCGCCGATATCCGGCATCAAGACGTCACCGAACACCCAGGAAAGCGGGCCGAGTAGGTACAGGATGCCCTCGAGGCTGGTCGTCGAGTCGCCCTCGAAACTGCCGGCCGGGATTTCGTCCAGCCCGGCCAGCATGTGGTCGGGCGCCAACGGGTAGATGCCGAGTTCCTGTTCCAACGGAACCGCGGTCTCCTGGCTCCGGAGCTCGTCCGACGTAAAGACCCCGCCGAACGTGGTGAACTCGTTCTGGAGCGCGGTCGCGATAGCGGTCGCTTGGCCTTCGCCGGTGGCGTCGAGCGGCGTTCCCGGCGGCACGGTGTCGATGATGCCCTTGGCGTTGTCTACCGACTCTCCGTGCCGGACCAGGTCCAGGACGATCGACCCCTCATCGTCGGCCCAGGCCAGCGTCGACCCGATGGACATCATGGCCGTCAAGAGCAGTCCGATGGTGATGTAGCGATAGCGATTCCTCATCACTGCTCCATTCGCTGTCCAGCATGTGCTGCGCAATCTACCGCAGCGTCACCGCAAATTTTAAGAAATTCACAGGTTGGCTCGAGCCGGTTCGCACACCACCAGCGGGATGATTCGGTCGGTGGCCTCGCGGTACCCGCGGTAGGGCGGGTACATCCGCATCAGCTGCGGCCAGTAGCGCGCCCGCTCCTCGTCGGTGGCGTCGCGGGCCGAAAGTGCAAGGCGCTCAGCACGAATCTGGACTTGAACCGCCGGGTGCGCCTTCAGGTTGAGGTACCACGTCGGGTTCACGGCGCGACCGCCGAACGATGCTGGCAGGATCACCCGGTCGCCGTCGCGCAAATACAACGTGGGAGTGGTACGCGGCTCCCCCGACTTGCGTCCGGTCGTGGTGAGCAGAGCCGCCGGAAACCACAGCAGCCTGGCGCCGAGCCTCCCTTTGGTACGCTGGTAGACCCAGATATGGGCGCGGGCAAAGTATTTGAGCAGTACGGCGAGGAACCGCGAATTGCGGATTCCTCGCCGCTGCGTCATCGCGCGGGGTCGCAAACGATGATCGGAATCGTCCGGTCGGTGTAGGACTGGTAGTCCTCGTAGCCCGAGTACATCTTGACCAATTGCGGCCAGTACTTAGCGCGTTCCTCATCGGTGGCGTCGCGGGCCGTCAAGTCGAGTACTTCTTTTTTGATCTGGACCGACACTTTCGGATTAGCCTTGAGATTGAGGTACCACGACGGGTTCTTGTCCGAACCACCCCGGGAGGCGGCGACGACGACGCGGTCGCCATCGCGGAGGAAATAGAGCGGGCTGACGCGCGGCTGCCCGGACTTGCGGCCGGTGGTGGTCAGCAGCGCGACCGGGATTTTCTGAAAGGTGCCGCCCAGTCCCTCGCCTCCGCCGCGACGATAGAAGAACGTGTTGACGCGTCCCATCCACTTGAGGAAAAAATCGGTGAACGGTGAATTCAGAAACGGGGGTGGTGATTTCGAGGGCATTCCACCGATTCTAGGATCGCTGGATGAACGGACGCATCTGAGCTCGGATATGGCGGATCGTGCCGTCCGGGATCAGAAATGTCTCGTCGACGTGTGCGCACACTCGCCGCCCGGCGAGCAACGGTTTGGTGATCACATCGAACTGCGCCCGCACTCGTTCGCCGTCGACTGTGAATTTCGGCGTCGACGTCGACGTGATGATGCGGAACTGGGGTCCGCGATTCAGGCTGCGCCGCAAGTGGTTTCCGGAGAATCCGGTCTTGATGCCCTGCTCGATCCGAACGCAGTCCGGCGCGAACGGGACTGCGTCGGCTTGGTGGCTGACAAGTGCGTCGATGTACGACTGCGCCGCGGCGATGCGATCCTCGTCGGTAACTCCCACTAGATGCGCTCGATGATGGTGCCGGTCGACAGCGCACCGCCGGCGCACATGGTGATCAGCGCCGTGTTCTGATCCGACCGCTCCAGCTCGTGCAGCGCGGTGGTGAACAGCCGGCTGCCGGTGCACCCCACCGGGTGACCCAGCGCGATCGCGCCGCCGTTGACGTTGACCCGAGACATGTCGGCCTCGTGTACCCGCGCCCAGGACAGCACCACCGAGGCGAAGGCCTCGTTGATCTCGACGATGTCGATGTCGCCCATCTTCATGCCGGCCTTCTCGAGCACCTTCGCGGTGGACTGCACCGGACCGTCCAGGTGGTAATAGGGCTCGGCGCCGACGAGCGCCTGGCTGACGATGCGCGC
>DATJOR010000001.1:0-4649 GCA_035506875.1 Mycobacterium sp. | reverse complement strand
CGCCGCGGTGAACTATTTGTCGAAGTACCGCGTGGTAGCAGCAGGAGGTTCTCAAATGAGTCCGTTGCTGATGGTCTACTTCTCGGCGGTCACGCCGTTCGCCGGGTTTGGCCTGGTGAAGTTGCAAGCGCGACTCGAACGCTGGGACTACGAACGTCACGTAGAGGACTAGGGGCGGCGCGTCCATTGAAATCTCTGAGACTTCGAATCCTGGTTGTCGGCGCCGGTGTGAGCGGCATTTCGGTCGCGCGCGGGTTACTGCGCGACGGACACGACGTCACGGTCTTCGACCAGCGCCCGAATGTGACTGCGGGCGGAGGTGCGGTGACCATCTGGCCGAACGGCGCCACGGTTCTCCGGCAGCTCGGTGTCGACATGGACGGCGCCGGGCAGTTGTTGTCCGCTGTGCGGGTGATGACATCCACCGGTCGCCCGCTGGCCACCATGGACCTCGACGCGATGGTGAACCGGCTAGGCGCATCGGTTCGGATGGTCCCGCGTCGAACCCTGCTGGAGCGATTGCTCACCGGCTTTCCGACCGAACGCATCCGTTGCGGCGCCCGTGCGCAAGCGGTGGTCAGCACCCCCGACGGCGTGCGGGTCGACTTCGAAGACGGCAGCTCAGCCGACGGCGATCTGCTGATAGGTGCGGACGGCCTGCACTCGGTGGTGCGCGGGATCGTCGGCGGGCGACCGGCGAAGTCCACCGGCTGGTGTAGCTGGCAGGGTCTGGTCACCCTGCCGGGCATCGCCGAGCCGCACGTCGCAACAATGATGATCGGCGAGCGCGGGAACCTCGGCCTGTGGCCGGCCGGCGGTTCTGACCTGCAGTGGTGGTTCGACCTGCCCTGGTCGCCCGACTTCGTCAGACCGCAACGTCCCATCGAGATGATCCGCTCCCATTTCACCGGATGGTCCGACATGGCTGATCAAGTCCTGGCGACATTGACCGACGACGATCTGAGCCCTTCGCCGTTCCCACATTTTCGGCATCCCATTCCCCGCGCCGGCGCAGGCGCGCTGACGTTGCTGGGCGACGCCGCACACACCATGCCGCCCACCCTTGCGCAGGGAACCAATCAGGCGCTGCTGGACACGATGGTGTTGCGCAAAGCGTTGTCGGACTTGCGAAACGGCAACGGTGAGATCTCCGGCGCGCTGCGCTGGTATGAGAACACCCGGTGGCGCAAGGTCAAGCCGGTGTCCTGGTTGACCACGCAGCAGGTCTCTCGCCCGGAGTCCGTGCTGCGACCGGCGGCCCTCATCTCGGACCGGTTCATGACGTGGGCGCTGACGACGTTCCTCGGTTGGGTCAGCCACCGTGATATCTCGGCGGAGATCAGCCGCCGCTGTCTTGCCGAGGTGCGGTGATGTCGACGACCGCAAAAGTGCCGCCTGCGAGAGCGGCCCGCATCGTCGAGTGGGTTCGCCATCACCTGTACCGGTTCAATCAGCGGCTCACACCCGCACCCGCGGCGATGATGGAGATGATCATCGCCACCTGGGTATCGCAGGCGATCACGGTGGCCGCCGAACTAGGCGTCGCCGACGCACTCGCCGCCGGGCCGTTGACGATCGACGAATTGGCGCATCGAGTGGAGGCAGACCCGGATGCACTGCGCCGGCTATTGCGGGCGCTGATCGGGCGGGGCGTCTTTCGCCGTCGGCACGATGGTCGATACGAGGTCAATTCCCTTGCCGACACACTGCGCTCGGATGCACCGGTGTCGATGGCCTGGGCAGCCAGGTTTTACGGGTCGGGTGAGCAGCGTGAACGATGGACTCTGCTGGCCGACTCCATCCGAAGCGGACGATCCGTCGTCCCGGTGTTGCACGGCAGGGAGAGCTTCGACTATTTCACCGAATATCCCCAGCACGCTGAACTCTTCCACCGGACCATGGCAAGCATCTCGGAGTTGACCGATGCCACCGTGGTGGCCGGCTACGACTTCAGCGCCTACCCCACGATCGTCGATGTCGGCGGCGGGCACGGCCCGCTGCTGGCCACCATCCTGGCGGCGGCGCCGGCCTCGCAGGGCGTGCTGTACGACCTGCCGGTGGTGGTGTCGGCCGCGACCGAGCTGATGTGCAAGCACGATGTCGCCGACCGCGTGCGTATCGAGACCGGGTCGTTTTTCTCTCATGTGCCGGGCGGCGGCGACGCCTACGTCTTGAAGAACATCATGCACGACTGGCCCGACGACAAGGCCGTGCAGATCCTGCGCAATGTTCACGCCGCCGCCGGGCCGCACGCCACCGTGCTGCTGGTCGAATTGGTCATCCCCGACCACGACCGCGACTTCCCGGGAAAATGGGCCGATCTGGAGATGCTGCTGAATCTGTCAGCCCGCGAGCGCACCGCGTCTGAGTACCGAAAACTGCTCAGCCAAGCCGGTTTCCGAATGACGCGGGTAGTTCAGACCGCTTCACCGCTGAGCGTTGTAGAGGCCCGAGTGGCCTGAGCCGGTCGCCGTTGGGCCAGAATGGCCGACATGACAGTGGATCTGGCCGGCTACTTCGAACGAATCGGCTATCGCGGCGCCGCAGACCCAACGCTCCACAGCAGCTACCGCATCGCCTCTGAACGTGACGCGAGCTACGATCCACCACGCGTTTGACCCGGCAGCCACGCGCCCATCCGGCGCAAAGCTTCCTCAATGTCGCTCGTGGGCCCGGCGAAGGACAGCCGGACGAACGAGCCACCGTGCTCGGGATCAAAGTCGATTCCGGGTGCAATCGCTACCCCGGTGTCGGCCAACAGCTTTGAGCAGAAAGTCATCGAATCCGCGGTGAAGTCGGAGACATCGGCGTAGACGTAAAACGCGCCATCGGTCGGCGCCAACCGATCGAGGCCGATGTTGCGCAAGCCGCCGAGCAGTGTCTCGCGATTGGCTGCGTACTGGTGCAGATGGCCCTCGGCTTCTTCGACGGCTTCGGGGGTGAATGCCGCGACGGCCGCGCGCTGCGACAGCACCGGCGGGCAGATGGTGAAGTTTCCGGTCAGCCGGTCCACCGCCCGGCGCAGCTCCGCCGGCACCAGTAGCCAGCCCAGCCGCCATCCCGTCATCGCGAAGTACTTAGAAAAGCTGTTGACTACCATGGCATTTCGCGAAGTCATCCAGGCGCAGCTGGTCTGCGGTGCGCCCGGGTACACCAGTCCGTGGTAGACCTCGTCGCTGATCAGCCGTACCCCCGAGTCGTCACACCAGGACGCGATCGCCGCTAGCTCCGCGGGCGGGATGACCGTGCCGGTCGGGTTGGCCGGGCTGGCAACCACGACACCGTGTACCGGCGGGTCGAGCTCAGCCAGCATCTGCTCGGTGGGCTGGAATCGGGTTTCCGGCCCGCATTCCATCACCACGACCTCACATCCGAGCGCTGCCAGGATGTTTCGGTAGCACGGATAGCCGGGACTGCTGACCGCAACCCGGTCGCCGACGTCGAAGCACGCCAGGAAAGTCAGCAGAAAGCCGCCCGATGAGCCGGTCGTCACCACGACGTCGTCGGCATCGACGTGCAAGCCGTGCCGATCCAAATACGACGCGGCGATCGCGGCACGCAGCTCGGGAATTCCCAGCGCGACCGTGTAGCCCAGCTGGTTGAGATGCAGCGCGGCAGCGGCAGCGGCGCGCACCGGCTCTGGGGCGCCGGCGCTCGGCTGCCCCGCCGACAGGTTCACCAGATCGCCGTGGCTGCGCTGGCGCTCCGCAGCCGCCAGCCACACGTCCATCACGTAGAACGGTGGGACCCCCGCGCGCAGTGCGACGGAAAAGCTCATGTGGCCAAGCTACGGCAAATTGCCCGGCTCTCCCCCGCAAGCGGGAGGTACCCCCACCTCATCGCGCTGCGCGCTCTGCATCGTCGCCAGGCGGGAGCACTTCGGATTCCAGCCGGCGCAAGTATTCCCGCGCCGGGCCCAGCAGTTGCGAACTGCCATGCGCCCGTTTGAAATACAGTTGCATGTCGTGTTCCCAGGTGATCGCGATACCGCCGTGCAGTTGAATCCCCTCGGCGGCGACCCTGTTGAACGCCTCGGTGGCCGCGACACGAGCCAGTGCCGCATTGGTGGCAGACGGCTCCTCCAGGGCGTCGTTCACCACGGCCCGGGCGGCCTGCACCGCGACATACAGATCGGCCATCCGGTGCTTGAGTGCCTGGAAGCTGCCGATTGCCCGGCCGAACTGCTGACGCTCCTTGGTGTATTCGACCGTGAGGTCCAGGCAGCGGGTGGCGGCGCCGATCTGTTCGGCGGCCAGCAGGATCGCGGCGACGTCGGCGATACCGGGATCGCCGCCGACCGGCGTGGTGCGCTGCGGTGCAACGTGGGCCAGCCGGCGGGTGGGGTCCATGGCCGCGACCGGCTCGGCGTCAAACGCCGCCCACCGGTCGAGTTTCCCGTCGTTGGCCGCGACGACGACGTCAGCGGTATCGCCGTTGACCACGTAGTCGGGGTCTAGCACCAGCGCGCCGATCGATGCGCCTTCGGCCAGCGCGCCGAGCGCCTCGGCGTCGGGCTCGTCCGCGGCCAGTAGCGCGAGTTCGGCGAGCGTGGTCCCAAGCAGCGGGCTGGGCACCAGCCCCTTGGCGAGTTCTTCGAGGACGACGGCAGCATCACCGAGATTGCCGCCGGCGCCGCCATATTCCTCCGG